>DASZMZ010000175.1:0-7656 GCA_035551455.1 Candidatus Sulfopaludibacter sp. | reverse complement strand
CGAATTTTCGAAAATCTAACAATCTCTATCAAGTTTAGGGCGATTGTAGATGCCTGTCAAATCCTAGCGGCTCCGATACGCGTATTCGGCCCGTTCCTGGCGCAGAGCTTCCAGATTCAGCTCTTCCGCCAGAGACAGGTCGAGGACCCGTACTCTCTGCCCCTCGCGCAGTTCCTGCAAACGCACCGCCCTGCCATTGGCGAAGCGTACCGAGTCCCGGTAGCTGTTTACGGCCGCCGAGATTTGCGTGAAGGTGACCTCTTCGGAAGGCCCGACGTTGAACTCATGCTGAATCCTTGCCGGGATGTCCTGTAGTTGGAGGCGTGCCCCCGGCGGGATGCAGACGGCGGGCACCGGTTCGGTCCGCTGCGGATTGAAAAACTCCTTTATTGCGCACCAGATGTTCCGGCGTTGGGCGGGCACCGGTTCCAGCGCGCGCTGCAAATCGGCCGGTGCAGCCAAGCCCAAGGATCCCGTTGGGAAGCGATGAGCCACCAGATCTTCGCCCTCTTGCGCCAGCCGGTTAGGTACGGCCATCAAAGAATAGTCACACATGTCGTCGGTCCTCCTCGTTTTTTAAGTGTTTTGATTCCAACAGGTATGAGCCTGAAGTGAGAGAAAACTGCTGCATACTGCGAACCTCTTCTTTCAGTGTGAGTTTGACTGGCGGTAATTGACAAGAAGGGGAACGGGACGCAGGTATCGATCTAGACGAACCGCTCGTGCGAACGCAAACAATGTAACGCGGCGGTTGTCCCTGATAAGATATTGTGGTGGATCCTGAGGAGAAAACGGCGGAACCGGAAGCCCAGTTGAATCCGGCCTGGAGACGGGTGCAGCTCGCGCGCCATCCCAAGCGGCCGCATTCGCTGGATTATATTGAGCGGCTGAGTAGCGAGTTCCACGAGATTCACGGCGACCGTCTCTTTGGAGACGACCCGGCGATTGTGACTGGTCTGGGCCTTTTCGAGGGCCGTCCCGTCATGTGGATCGGGGAGCAGAAAGGCCGCGACACCAAGCAGAAGATCTTCCGCAACTTCGGCATGCCCAAACCGGAGGGGTATCGGAAGGCATTGCGCGCCATGCAGATGGCGTCGAAATTCGGCCGTCCCATCATCACCTTCCTGGATACGCCGGGCGCATACCCGGGAATCGATGCCGAGGAGCGCGGTCAAGCGGAAGCCATCGCACGGAATCTGCGGGAGATGGCGCGGCTGGCGGTGCCCGTGATCGTGGTCTGTATTGGCGAAGGCGGCAGCGGCGGCGCGCTGGCTCTGGGTGTCGGTAATGTCGTCCTGATGCTGGAGAATGCGGTCTATAGCGTGATTTCGCCCGAAAGCTGCGCCAGCATCATTTATCGCGATTCCGGCAAAGCCGAACAAGCCGCGGCTTCCCTGCGTCTGACCGCCGAAGACCTGACCAGCCTCGGGCTGATCGACGGGATTGTTGCCGAACCGGCTGGAGGCGCCCACGAAGACGCGGACGCCGCCGCCGAGAGTTTGCGCCAGTCTTTGCGCCATCACCTGGATGAAATGGCCGGCATGGACGGCGACCGTCTGGTGGAGCACCGCTACGCCAAGTTCCGCAAAATGGGGAACTTCTTCGCTTGAAGAAGACCACGTGGCTGGCCGTCGCTTTCGCGGTTCTGGTGCTGGGGTATATTGTTTTTTCCAGTTTCCGTCCGCAAGGTTTTCGCTGCCGGGTTTGCATGAGTTTCAAGGGGGGCCGGGATTGCCGCACGGCTTCGGCAGCCACGGAGCAGGAAGCGCTGCGTACCGCCGTCACCAACGCCTGCGCTCAGCTTTCCGGCGGCGTCATCGAATCCAACCAATGTGAAACCACGCCGCCCGAATCCGTCACCTGGCTGCGTTAACAATTCCCTCCCCCACTCGTCAAATCTTTCGGGTACGCCGGCGCCTATCTAAATACTTAGGATCCCGAAGTGTAAAATAAAAGCTGAACTTCCGACCGGCAATTAGCGTCTAAACGTGTGATAGCAACAAGACAGGGAGATTTTTCGTCGTGAAGCGTAAGTGGAAGATTCTTATTACATTGCTAGCGGTACTGATCGCAGCGGTTGGGGTGTATGCGAGCACCGTCTATAGCAAGCGCGGCGTCGTAACCGTGCAAACCGGCCAGGTAGTACGGCAGGATCTCACCAGCGTGGTTACTGCTTCTGGAGAAATCAAGCCAAAGGACTATCACAATATCGGCGCTAACGCGGCCGGCCAGTTGACCGAAATCCTGGTCAAAGAGGGCGATCGCGTGAAGAAGGGCCAACTGCTGGCCCGCATCGAAGACATTCAACCGGAAGCCGACGTCAATGCCCAAAAGGCTACGTTGAGTTCGGCTGAAGCCAACTCCAGCGCCGCCGAAGCCGGTCTCAAATCGGCCGACGAGAACATCGCGACCATGCAAGCCGCATTCGAGAAAGACAAGGCCGATCAGGATCGGATGCAGTCTGAGCTGGATCGCAGCCAGCAACTCTACAATGAGAAACTGCTGGCCAAGCAGGATTTAGACCTCAAGAAATTTACATTTGAGGCGCAGAAGGCCGCGATTCGCGAGTCCCAAGCTCGCGTGGCTCAGGCGAAGGTGCAGCGCGAGCAGTACGTGGCGCAATTGGCACAGGCGCAGCGCGGCATCGCGCAGGCGAAAGCCGTCCTGGTACGGTTCGACGACATTCTGCGCAAGCACAATGCTTACTCCCCGATTGATGGCGTGGTGACGAACTTGCCGGTGCGCATGGGTGAATCGGTGGTGCAGGGCATTCAGAGTTCGCCGGGCAGCACCATCATGACGATCGCCGATATGTCGCTGATCACGGCCGAGGTCAAAGTGGATGAGACGGACATCGTCAACATCAAGCTGGATCAGACGGCCGACATCACGATTGACGCCATCCCCAACAAAACATTCAAGGGTCACGTGACCGAGATCGGCAATACGGCGATTCTGCGGTCCACCGGTGTGGCAGCGTCGCAGAGCGCGGTTTCCAGCCAGGAAGCCAAGGATTTCAAAGTGGTCATCGTGATGGATAACCCGCCGGACGAAGTCCGCCCCGGTCTTTCCTGCACGGCCAAGATCACCACCGCCACCAAGGCGAATGCGCTGAGCATTCCGATTCAGGCTTTGACGGTCCGGCAGAAGGGCGACCTGGAACCGGCTCCGGCCAACGGCAAGGCGCCGATCGTTCCGGTGAAGTTGACGCCGGCGGAAGAGAAGGCCCGCAAGGAAGAAATTCAGGGCGTCTTTGTGGTGGCCAACGGTAAAGCAGAGTTCCGCAAAGTGGAGACCGGGATCACCGGCGCCACCGATATTGAAGTGGTGAGCGGCCTCAAAGAGGGCGACCAGATCATTACCGGGACTTATCAAGTGATTCGCACGGTGAAGAATGGGGCCGAGGTCAAGGTCGATAACAAGGCTCCGGTAGTCGAGCAGAAGTCTTAGAAAACGAGAGTTCATCCGATGGCAGCGGCGGCAGAAAAAGCACTCATCGAGCGCGGCGAGCAACTGAAGCGGGACGGCATCGTCATCCGTACCTTCGATCTCTGGAAAACCTATGTCATGGGCGACCAGGAGATCCATGCCGTTTCGGGCGTCGATATCGAGATCAAACGAGGCGAATACGTTGCCATCATGGGTCCTTCCGGCTCAGGCAAATCGACGCTGATGAACCTGATCGGCTGTCTGGACACGCCGACCAAGGGCCAGTATTACATCAACGGAAATCTGGTCAGCGAGATGACCGACGATGAGCTGGCGCGCATCCGGAACAAGGAAATTGGCTTTGTTTTCCAAACTTTCAACCTGCTGCCGCGCGCTACTTCGCTACACAACGTGGAACTGCCGCTGATTTATTCGGGAATGCCGGCCAGTCAGCGGATCGAAAAGGCCAAGTTGGCGATGCGCCAGGTAGATCTGGAAAAGCGCATGGACCACAAGCCCAACGAGCTTTCCGGCGGCCAGCGTCAGCGCGTCGCGATTGCCCGCGCGCTGGTCAATAACCCTTCGATTCTGCTGGCCGACGAACCGACCGGCAACCTCGACACTGCCACTGGAAACGAAATTATGGCTTTGTTTGAGAGGCTCCACGAGGAAGGCAACACGATCGTGCTCGTGACTCACGAGCACGATATCGCGTTGCATGCCCATCGCGTGATTCACGTTCGCGACGGAAAAGTGGAGAAAGACGAGAGAATTCGTTAGTCCTACTGGACTACCCTGGCGGTAAGAACGAGGAAGAGAGCCTGTTCGCGGTTGATTCCCATTCGGCCGACCACCACCTTCTGGCCTTCCTTAATATCCACGTCTGTCCTTAATGTCAGGTCCTGGTAGCTGAAACTGCCCGGGCCCTGTTCCACCGGAATCTTCGTGCTGGTTTGCATCCGGTCCAGACGCACTGTGGAGCCGTCGGCCCCGATGCTGCTGGAGCCTATCTGGAATGTGGTGGTCACGGGCTTCACCACGTTGCCGAACTGCATGAAGCCGCCAGAACTATCGGCGTTGGCCTGCTGGCCGCTGCGCGAGCGCAGGTTCATGACATCCAGCAGGCGGTAGTTCTTGAACGGAAAGGCGTTCTTGAGCTGGGTGACTACACCTTCCAGATCTCTGGGCACTGTCCCGGAGGTGGCGGTGTCATCGCTGCCGACCACCAGGTAAATGGTCAAATCGATATTCTTGGGCGCCGCGGCGGGCGTATCCAGGCGTGCAATCGCCTCCTCGATAGACTGCATGGTTTGGGGAGATGCCTTTACGGCCAAAGCGTGCAATTCCGTGTTGGAAATGGTCTGCGCGTCGAAGACCCGGAGCATGTTTTCCACCGTGCGCGGGTCGGCGTATTTGAGGGGAATCAGTTTCTGGATGATCGCGGGCGGCTTAGGCGCGTCCTGGGCCGCGAGGGGCACTGCGAGTAGCAGCAGCATGAGCAATTGTCGTTTCATTTCACTCTCCTGAACTGTCGGAAATCCAATAGATGACTACATTCGGGTCGTCGGTCACGAGCTTGACGATCACCGGCTTTTCCTCACCGGCCGGGATCGGGACGGGCGCGGCCCGCCGGTGGGTCCGGCGGTGTACCGCCTGGACCTGGCGCACGATGGGCCGGTCGGGGATGGGAACTTGGACGTGCGGTAGAACCGCCGGCCGGGTCGTGACGGCTACCTGGCGCGGCGGCAGGCCGATGGCCAGCAACAGGGCACAAACCGCGGCGGCGCTCAGACCGTAGGTCCAGGCGCTCCTCCACCAGGGGCGGCGCGTTCCAGCCAGTTCCGCCAGCACGCGCGCCCGCACGGCGGCAAAATGCGCGGGCGCGATGGCTTCCTGGTGAGCTTCACGGGCGAACTCGAGACTTTCTTTCAAACCAGCGGCGAACACCTGGCAGGCGGGGCAGTCCTCCAAGTGGCGTTCGACTTCCGCGGCATCCGCAGCCTTCAGATCTCCTCCGGCCCATAAGGCGATTCGTTCTTCCCAATGAATGCAATTCATGTCCGCCTCCGGAAGTAGCGCTCCACAAAGTCCTTCACCTTGATGCGCGCCTTGGAAACCTGCGACCGGACCGTGGCCTCGCTGGAGCCCAGCGCGCGGGCCACTTCTTCCGTGGACAGGCCCTGCAGATCTCGCAACACCAGCGCGGCCCGTTCCTTTTCGCTCAACATGCGCAGGCTCATTTCCAGGACACGCCGCCGTTCGGCTTCGGTGGCGTCCTGTTGCGGATCGTTGCCCAGGGCCGGGATTGTGGCGGCGCACTCCATCGGGTCGGCCGCCGGGCGCCGGCGGCGCAGGTCGTGGCTGGCATTCACTGTGACGCGATACAGCCAGCCGGCCACATGGTGCGATTCCAGCTTGCCGAGATTCTTATAGAGACGGAGGAAGACCTCCTGCGAGACGTCCTGGGCGTCGGCCATGTTGCCGAGCAGACGGAGGGCAGTGACCAGGACGAGGCGCTCGTGTTGGCGCATCAGCAGCTCGAACGCCGCCAGGTCGCCGGCTGCGGCCGCAAGAGCGGTTTCACTCCGCTGTTCCGGATCTTCGATCGGGACTGCCGCCAGAAACGCCAGAGCCTTCATCCTTTCTACTGATTACAACTCCAAACGACGAGCAAGCGTTTACGCTATTTTGGGCTAATGGACAAATTGATCCTGTCGCCCGATGAGATTCGGACGCTGGGACTCGCCGCGGTGGAACAGATTGCGGCATATTACGACACGCTGGCCGACCGGCCGGTGATGGTGCCCACTACCTCGGCGGCGCTGCGCGCGCTGCTGGACGAGCCCTTGCCGCGGGACGGTACGGATTTCGACAGTCTGCTGAAGACCCTGGACACCGTAATCGCAGGGTATAGCCGGCACAGCGCGCATCCCCGCTTCTTCGGGTATATCTCGTCCCCTGGAACGCCAGTGACGTCGGTGGGAAGCATGCTGGCGTCGGCGCTGAACATCAACGTGACCTGCTGGCGGTCGGGCCCGGCGGCCACGGACCTGGAACACGTCACGATCGACTGGATGAAGCAGATACTCGGCTATCCGGCGGAGGCGGGCGGCCTGCTGGTGAGCGGCGGCTCGATGGCGAACTTTGCGGCGCTGGCGGCGGCACGCAGCGCCAAGGCGCCTGGCAATGTGGTGCGCGACGGGATGGCGTCCGCCGGCCGGATGTGCGCCTACGTCTCATCGGAGGGCCACTTCTCCATCAGCAAGGCTGCGGGGATGCTCGGCATCGGTGAGGCTAACGTGCGCTCCGTGGCGACGAACGCTCGCATGGAGATCGATCTGACCGACCTGGAACGGCTGGTGCAGCAGGATTTGCAGGCCGGCTTCCGCCCTTTCTGCGTGGTCGCAAATGCGGGAACCACGGCTACCGGGGCATTCGACCCGATCGGCGATTTGGCCGACTTCGCCCGGCGCTACCAGCTTTGGCTGCACGTGGATGCGGCGTACGGTGGATTCGCCGCGCTGGCGCCGGCGTCGCGCCATCTCTTTGCCCGGCTGGGCGAGGCGGATTCGGTGGCTCTGGATCCTCACAAGTGGCTGTACCTACCGGTGGGTTGCGGCTGCGTGTTATACAAGAACCCGGCGACGGCCTATGCGGCCTTCAGCCACGCGGCTGATTACACACGGGCCATCGGCCTGGAGCGCGACGAGGCCTTCGCCTTCTGGGACTACGGTCCGGAACTCTCGCGACCCTTCCGCGCGCTGGACCTCTGGCTGCTTCTGAAATACGTGGGCGCGGGCCGCGTTGCGGAGGCCGTGCAGCAGAATATCGATTGCGCCCGTTATTTCGGCGAACTGGTGGAAGCCAGCAACGATTGCGAAATGCTGGCGCCGGTGGGCCTTTCGGTCTTCTGTTTCCGCGTGAAGCCGCGGGGCTTCACCGGCGATCTGAACGCTCTCAATGAGCGGATCCTAGTGAGTTTGCAGCGGGCCGGAGGGAGCTATCTGTCGAACGCCATGGTCAACGGGCAATTCGCGCTGCGTGGCTGTGTGCTGAACTACCGGACCACGCGGCGCGATATGGAAATTCTGCTGGAAGATGTGCGGCGGGCTTATGCGCGGGGTTAGCGGTGACGGGACCGTTTCCGGGCGCAGCCATTGCGGATTGCGTCCGATGTCCTGCGGGAAGACGATGTGGCCGGAGGGAGCTATCTGTCGAACGCCATTC
>DASZMZ010000174.1:0-52965 GCA_035551455.1 Candidatus Sulfopaludibacter sp. | reverse complement strand
GCGCTGGAATCTGCTAAGGCCATACCGCTTAAGCAACTCATCGCTCTAGCGGCATAGAAAAAGCTTCGCAGGAGAACACGATTTTTATGGATTAGCACTGCGGAGGAAGACGCGGAGACAGCATCCGGCAAATTCCCGAGGCCCAGGCGTTTTTCATGAATTTTGGCGGGCCGCTAGGCCCATCCCAACAGACGACGAAAGGCGATCGTCTGTCCCACGGCGCAGTTCGAGCGTGAGGGCGATTCGGTTGTCAAAGAACGGTTGAAAAAACAAAATCGGGCTGCAGGATTTCGTCGGGATAGAAAAAATAGTTTTGAAATGAGAAATGGGTAGAATCGAGTCATGTCCTTCCAATGGCTCACGATGCGCATTTCTGAAGAGAAGGACCGGCGCAAGAAGGAAGCCTCCACTCTGGAGCAACTTCCGCGAGCGCTGGAAGAGGTGCAGACGGCACTGGCCGGCTGCATTGAGGAATACCAGGGCGCGTTCGGCGCCGAGGCTGCCGACATGCAGCGCGAACCCTCGATTGTGCGCGTGATCGCGCGGCAGAATACCGACGGATATTGGCGGCAGAACAGTCAGGTGGAGGTGAAGGTGGTGCCGGCCCTCCCTGGATTTCAGATTGACAACGGAGCCGGCGGCGACCCGTTCATGGTGGAGGTGGGTCTGCTGCCGGGCGCGAAACTTTATTTCCGCGACCGCGTGCAAGACCAGTACATCACCATTGAGGAACTGACGCGGCGCATTCTGGACCGCGCCTTCTTCCCGAAGCTTCCCGAGTAGCTATTTGCCCGCGACGTAGTTTGCGTACGCAGTGTCGAGGTGGGCGTCCTTGACGTCGCCCGGGTGGATGATCACGCGATAACGATAGCGCAGGCTCTTGCCGGGTTCCACGGTGACGGTGCCATTCTGCGACTTATCGTTGGTGAAGACCGACAGGCCGAAGGGGTTGGCGGCGAACAGGCCGTAAGCGCGCGCGTGCCAGCGCACGGGATGATGCGGATTGGCGGGATTGTCCAGAATCGCGATGCCCACCTTCTCATTGCCGATGGTCCCGGAATAATCGCACCAGTTGGAAGGCTTGCCCCAAAGTTCCTTTTCACCGGCCATGCCGTCGGCATTGGTGATGTGGCCGGTCCCTGTATCTTCCTGCAGCACGGGCCGCATGCGAATGCCGAATGCGCCGTCCTTGCCATCGCCGAAAGTGACGGGCGCGTCCGCGGCGGTGAGCGTGATATCCACGTCGAAGCGCCGGTCTTCCTTATCGGCGTAAAAGGTCATGACGCGGGTTTCCGTGAGCAGTTTGTGGCCTTCCAGATCCTTCCAATCGAAGGTAGCGGTGAGCGAGCCTTTGTCCTTCCCGCTGGTGACGCTGTCCATTTTGACCAGCGTGATACGGCCCAATTTCGGCGATTTGTAGGCGTTCGGGGAGGTGGGCGGAATCGGCTTGGCCTCGTTGTTCCAGAAGTCGATTCCGTTGACGCTGTCGTGGGCAAACCAGAGGCCGCGCTGATGCTGATGATCCAGCTTGACGCTCTTCTCATCGTCGGTCACTTCCATGGGCCAGTTGCGCGTTACCGAAGTTCCGGTAGCGGCGCGCAGAGGCCAGAGATAGGGCTTGGTGACCATCTCACCGGCGACGTAAAAATCCGCGAACGGTTTGCCGTTGATTTCGATGGCGACCTTCTCGGGTCCCGGGGTGATTTTCACTTGGGCGGCAGCGGGTAAGGCCAACACGAGGGCCGCGAGCATGGAAGAGACAAGCTTCATGCCGCCCATTTTATCGCTACTGCACGTCGAAAGTGATTTCGCCCTGTCGAACTTTGCCGTCCACCTGGTCTCTTACCAGAAAGCGCGCGCGGTATGAGCCGGGAACGAGATTGAAGTACGCACTGAAGCTGTTCGTGCCGTTGGCGGTGTCGATGACGTTGGCCACGGGCTTGCCGCTGGCTGTCAGAATCGTACCTTGCACCTGAGTCTTGTGGCCCAGCGTATCGAGCGGGATGGCGATGGTCACCTTCCGCGGCTGCACCTCGGTAGTGTTGGCGATGGTGTTGCCGAATGCCGGAGCCGGCGGCATCACGCTAGCCGTGAAGATCAGCGGATTGCGAGCGAGTGCATCTTTTTCCGTTGGGTCCATCGTCATGCGGTATTCGTTCGTCTGCGCCGGATCGATGAACTCCACAATCACGTTGACGCCGACGCCTTCGATGAACTTGTAGCGCCACTGCTGGTAGGCCGCGGTGGTGGACGTGGCTGGGTGATCCTCAATCTCGTCGGGCGGTCCGTAGCTGATGTAGATGCGGCCGCGATCGGTCTTCCAGCCGGCAACGGTGGAAGCGAACCTGGCGTTTGTGTATGCGATGCGGCGATAGTGTTCCTGCTTGAATTCGTTCTCGACGGTGCCCGGAGTGGGGTCGCGCCGCGTCCAGAATTGCTGGATGAAATTTTCCCGCTCGGCGTCGGTTTCCAGTCGCTTGAAGGCGGCGCGCTCCTCATCGGTGATGATATACGCCACGTCTTCGTTCAACCACTTCCGGTAGGGAGTTTCCAGTTCGCTGCTCAACTTTTTGTTCCTGGCTTGCAGCTCGGGCGGCGTCAGGGGACGAGGCGAAGCTGCCTGCGGCATCGGTTCGATCATGGGATGGGGCAGCGGTTCCACTAAGTGTTGCGCCGGTTGGTTTTGCGGTTGAGGCTGCGTCTGGGTTTGCCAGGCCGCGATTCCGAGAGTCGCGGTGGCGAGCAAGACGCCGGCCGAAATCAGGGGAGCAGCTGCCCGGGGCCCTTCCTGCTGCTGCATTAAGCCTTGCTGTAAGCGGTGAATCCGTTTCATCAGGTTCCCTCCAGTTGCCGCCAGCGCCGGCTCGCGCGCCGAGCGGCTCAATTCCAACCGGGCCAGCGTCACGGCATAGCCGCGCGCATCGCCCTGCTGCGCCACGACCACGTCGTCGCAGCAATGTTCGCGCTCTCGGCGCATGAGGCTGCCCACCCACCAGACGGCAGGATGGTAGAACAGCATGCCCTCCACCATGGTCTGCATCACGTTCGCCAGGTAATCGTAGCGGCGGACGTGGGCCAGCTCGTGAATCAGAATGGCCTCCACCTGCGCGGCGGTAAGGCCGGCCAGCATGCCGATGGGGAGGAGGATCACGGGGCGGAGATAGCCAATCACCACGGGCACATCGGTGAGGCAGGATTCCAGCAGCGCGATGGAACGGCGCAGGCCGAGTTCGGCGGCCAGTTCTTTCATGCGCCGCTGCCACTCGAGCGGAGCAGCGAATGCGCCGCGCTTCTTCAAACGTGTGGCGGCCAGCCATGCCACCAGGCTGTAGCAATAGAAGAGCGAGACTCCGCCCATCCACACCGGCACCAGCCACGGCGGCGGACCAGGCTGTTTCAAAGCGTCAATGGCGGCGCGGCCGGCGGGGTCCGGTGCGGGCGCGAGTGGAACATGCCGCATGGCGCCGGGGCCGACTTGGCGGGTGGGTTCGGCGGCGGGCCAGCAGAGGGCCATGGTTGCGGCGAAGGAAAGCACCATGGCCGCCATAGCCGCGGAGGCGAAGAGATACCGCGCGCGCGGCGTACGGTGGAACCAGAGGATGGCGGCCAGCAGCACCGCGATCAGGGTGCCCTGCCAGAGAAAGTGGAAGAGTGCCCAGCCGAGCGCCTGCGCCAGCGGACTGGTCATCCAGTTTTGTAAGGCGATCATTTGCCCCCCTTTTCGTACTCGTCCAGGAAGCGGCGTAGTTCGGCCAGTTCCTCTTTGGACGCTTTACGCGATGCGAGCGCGCCCAGCAGCAACCCTTTGGCCGAGCCGTTGAAGGCGCGGCGCAGCAAGTCGCCTGCGAGCTGGCGCTGGGTCCATTCGCGGGGCTGGGCGGCTTCGTAAATATGCGCGCGCTGTGCTTCGTCGCGGCGGACCAGACGTTTCTCCGCCATGATCTGCATGAGCTTGAGGACGGTGGTGTACTGGGTGGGTTTGCGGAGAGAGATGGCTTCGTGGACATCGCGTACGGTGCTGGCTCCGCGGGTCCACAGTACGTTGAGAATCTCGAGTTCCGCGTCGGTGGGCCGGGGCAGTTCAGGCTGGCTCGTTGGCATCTACGAAGAAGTTACTACGAAGATGTTCGTCGTGTCAAGAGGAAAGTGGACGGGGTCGAAAAACCTCCTCCCCCCGGCTTCTCACCCTCACCACGGAGGCACGGAGGACACTGAGGAAGCACGGAGGATCTTAGGGCCGGCCTGCTGGCATCGACAGGTAGCTCGGCCAACGCGCGAAGTCCGAGTTCGGCGTTTTTCATGAACTTTGGCGGGTCGCAAGCCCATCCCCAACAGACGACGGAAGCCGATGGTCTATCCTACGAAGAAGAAGACAGACGACGAAAGGCGATCGTCTGTCCTACGAAGAAAAAGACAGACGACGCAAGGCGATCGTCTGTCCCACCGAGTTAGCTCAGGCTTTTCAGATAGGGGACGCTGGCCTGCATCAGGTCCAGATTCATCTCTACGAAGTAGTTGCGGACGCCGGCCGTTTTGGCGGCAGCGAAGAGATCTTTCCAGTTGATTACGCCTTTGCCGACGGCCACCTGTTTTTTCTCTGTGGGCGACCAGTCTGCGACGTGGATCGAGATGTAGCGGCCCGGATATTTGCGGAAGTACGTGGCCGCTTCATAGCCCAGACTCACTACCGAGGTCTGAAATTGCAGCTTCACCAGACGCGGATCGAAGGTGCGCATGAGGGAGTCGTAAATCAGGGCGCGGTCAATTTCTTTGAACTCGTTGTCGTGATTGTGATAGCCCAGCAGCAGCCCGGCCGGCTGGGTCTTTTCGGCGACCTCGTTCAGTTCGCCGGCCGCCCTCAGATAGTCCTGCATGCCTGCGTCGCGCGGCAGACCGAAGGTGGAGAGTACCATCTGCTTGAGCCCGAGTTCCTTGGCGAACGCGATCCGGTCGTCCAGATTCTCCTTCAGTTCCTTGAACTGATAGTGGCAGCTTTCGCACTTCAGGCCGGCGGCTTCGATGCGGCCGCGCATCTCCGAGGCCTTCATGCCGACCAGCGGACCGAAGCCCTGCGAATAGCCAGGCGGCGAGCACATCTCGATGGTTTTGAAGCCCGAGGCGGCGAGGGTCTTGAGGGTGCCGTCGAAGTCCTTGCCGATGGAATCGCGCACGGGATACGTCTGGCAGCCGATGGGGAAGCCGAGTGGCTTGGCGGCCGCGCGCATTGCGGTCAACGCCGCCGCGGTGGCGGCCAGAAATTCTCTACGATCGATGGTCATACGTTCTCCGGCTCCCAGCCTTTGCGGTACTCGCGCGAGAGGTATTTATTGGCCTCGGGCACGTTGGTGATGGCCATTTTATCGGCATCGAAGAGCAGGCGTTTGCGGGTGCGCAACGCGACGGCGTACAGGTTCACGGCCTCGGTAATGGGTCCGGCATTGAGGAAGTTGCCCGGAGAGGGGGCGCCGCCTTTGCAGGCCGCGATCCATTGCTTCAGTCCGGGTGAAAGCTCGTTGTTGGAACTGGTGCCCTGGCGCGCGGGCGGGGGCGGCGCGGTGACGCCGCGCATGCGGCTATCGGGAATCAGCCGCGGCGAATCGACGTGGAAGCCGGAGAGGATCTTGCCCTTGTCGCCGACGAACATCATGCCTTCGAGCGGTAGTTCCTTGTGGTCGGCATCGAGTTCGTCGGGGGTGGGTGGACGCATGCCGCCTTCGTACCAGATCAGCTCGATGGGTCCGCGCTGCCCGCGCGCCGGGTACTTGAAGCGGACGACGCCGGCGGTGGGGAAAGAGAAGTCGTTTTTGACGGTGGTGGAGACGGTCTCGTTGAACACGCAATCGTGGCTGAACGTCGGGTCGATGCTGGTGGGTCCGGAAAGTTCGAGGGCGTTGAAGACGGTCCAGAGACTGTAGTGGCCCATGTCGGCCATGGAGCCGCCGCCGAAATCGTACCAGCCGCGGAACACCATGTGGGTGTAGTTGGGATGATACGGGCGCTGCGCCTCGGGTCCGAGCCAGAGATCCCAATTGAAGCCTTGCGGCACGGCCGGAGTATCGGTGGGGAGCGTGGCGTACTGCGGCCAAACGGGACGATTGGTCCAGTTGTGGACCTCGCGGAGGGTGCCGATTTTGCCGCTGTTGATCCACGCCATCACCGGATCCATATTGCCGTTAGAGTCCCACGGCATGAAGTGGGTGGCTACGCCTTTGGCGCGCGCCGTATCGATCACCATGCGCGCTTCTTTGAGGCGATTGGCGAGCGGTTTGTGGATGATGGTGTGCTTGCCGCGCTTCATGGCGGCGATGCTGATGACGCCGTGGAGATGGTCGGGAGTCATGATCTTTACGGCGTTGAGGTCCTTCTCCTTCTCCAGGAGTTCGCGGAAATCGGCGTAGGCGGCGCAGGAGGGTTTGCCGTAATAGGTATCGACGATGTCTTTGGCGCAGTCGCGGCCGCCGGGAATGGTGCCCTCGCCTCCGGCCCACCAGTCGGGCTTATTCAGGGTGCGGCGAATCGAATTGAGGATGCCGTTGGCGGACCAGTCGCGGTAGCCGTTGGCATGCTGGTTGGGGTCGCAAACGGCGACGATCTGGAGTTCGGGCACGGGCAGAAGGGGCAGCATTTCGCGCAGTCCCTCGGTGCCGACTCCGATGTACGCCAGGGTGATCTTGTCGCTGGGGGCAATGTAGCCCGGGCCTCCCAATACGTGTCTTGGAAGAATGGTGAAGGCAGCTACACCCGCTGCCGTTCCCAGAAACTGACGGCGATCCGAATCCGACATAATCTAGCCTCGGGAGCATGATATCCGATATCACACCGCGACGCTTCACCTGGTCACAACGAAGACCGAGCGGCCGAAGTGGTCGACGATGAGGAGTTGGCGGCCTTCGGGTGGGGATTTCAGGGGGAAGAATTCGAAGGCTTTGGTGTGCGCGACGGAAAGACAGCCGGGCGCCGGGCCGGAGACGAGGTCGAGTTGGCCCGCGTTAAGGAAGCGGAGGGGGTCCAGAATGGCCCAGTCGAGTGCGCAGACCTTTTGCGGGGGGAGGGTCTTCAGATAATCGGACAGCACCAGGACGCCATCGTTCCAGGATTGCGCGCCTCCATTGCGGAGCATGACGACGGAATACTCGTTCAGCAGCAGCAGACCGGAGAGGGCGATGGCACCGGTGGCGGCCATGGCTATACGCTTCGGCAGTGCGGCGAAGGACAGGGCCATCACGAATTCAGGCAGCGGCCAGAGAAGGATGGTGTGGTGGACGCTGGTGCCGGCATTCTGGGTGAGCGCCATTTGCAGCCACGCCACGGCCATTGCCAGGAGAGCGAAGAGGGCCATGCGCCGTTCGCGCGGCGGCGCTCGAAACAGGAGCGCGAGAGCCAGGAGGAACCCGTACATCAGCAGGCCGTGGCGCGGGTGTCCGGCGAGATGGGAGAGGCCCGCCGAGGCCTGTTGCAGCAGACCATGGGGACGGTGCGGCGATGGGGTCTGCGAGTCTTCGGCGGTGAGCCAGCCGAAGAGTCCTGGGCCGCCGATGGTCTCGACGAGCATGTGGGCCTTGGCTCCCAGATTCGCGGTATCGCGATGGGCATTCTGGCGAAAGGTGGCCGCGCCGGTTTGCGCGTTGTAGACGAGCAGCGGCAGGGCGCCTGCCAAAAACGCCGCACAGGCCAGCGCCGCGCGCCGCGCCGTGAGCACCTGACGGACCTCGCGCCGGTAAAAGACGATTGCGGCCGCGGCCAGTCCGGTGAGCATCCAGACGGCGATCGCTTTATCCCACAGCGCGAGTCCGAACAGGAAGAAGCCGCCAGAGAGCGCGCCCCAGCCGCGCTCCTGATAGAACTTCACTACCAGCAGCATGCCGCCGGTGATCAGGAGATGTTGCAGCGCTACCGGACCCCAATCGAAACAGGTGGTGACCAGGTACATGGAGTCGGTAGCCAGCAGGATACAGCCGATGAGCGCGGCGCGCTCTCCCGCGGTGCGGCGCAGCAGGAGAAAAAAGAACCAGATGGCGAGTGCGCCGGCCAGCAGCATGGGCTCGCGGAGGGTCCTGAGGCCTGGGCCGAAGAGGGAGAGCAGCGGCGCATACAGCCACGATTTGAGCGCGCCGACATAGCTCATCAACATGAGCGGCACGCGATAGGGTCCGACGTGGAGGGCGTAGTCGAAACGCGGCGGGTAGATGCCGCCGGCGAACAGCGCCTCGTCATTTTCCAGGCCCACCAGCGGCGCCAGCGCGCTACCGGCGAAGAGGAACAGAAAGCAGGCCCCCGCCGCGCAGAGACTATTTCTCCGCATGCGTGTATTCATCCGGACATAGGATGATACCACCCGCTGGTCTGAATTTCGCTACCATACAAGCAACATGTCACGTCTGCTTCTTGTCTGCATGGCTGCGCTCCCGGTGTTCGCCGTGGCGCAGGAGAATCCCGACGCCAAGCCGCTGCGATTGGCCATTGCCGGGCTCAATCACGGCCACGTTTCCGGCTTCCTTTCGGGCGCGCTGCGGCGTCCCGGTGTCGAACTGGTAGGCGTCTACGATCCCGACGCCACGCTGCTTGCGCGCTATGCCGATCAACACCATCTGGCCGCCACTGTGCGCTTCACCGACCTGGCCAAGATGCTGGACACGGTCAAACCGGAAGCGGTGGCCACGTTCACCGATACCGCCGGACATGCCGGCGTGGTGGAAGCCTGCGCGCCGCGCCACATCACGGTGATGATGGAAAAGCCGCTGGCCGTGGATATGAAACAGGCGCATGCCATTCAGGCTGCCGCCGCCAAGTACGGGATCAGTGTGATGGTCAATTACGAGACCACCTGGTACAAGAGCCACGGCGAGATCTGGAATCTGCTGCATGAGCACAAGGACGGCGGAGAGATTCGGCGCATGGTGGCTATGGATGGCCATCAGGGTCCCAAGGAAATTCATGTGCAGCCCGAGTTTCTGGCGTGGCTGACGGACCCGGTGCGCAACGGCGCCGGCGCGCTGTTCGATTTCGGCTGCTACGGCGCCAACCTCATGACGTGGATGATGGACAATCAGCGTCCGTTGCGCGTGACCGCGCTGACCAATACCAACAAGCCCGCCATCTACGGCAAGGTGGACGATGAAGCCACCATTTTGGTGCAGTACCCGAAGGCGCAGGGCGTGATTCAGGCATCGTGGAACTGGCCCTACGCCCGCAAGGATTTCGAGGTGTACACCGAGAAGGCGTACGCTATCGCCACCGGCGGCAATAGCCTGCGCGTGCTGCTGCCTGGGCAGAAGGCCGAAGAGACCCGCACGCCCGAAGCGCTGAAGCCCGACGAGCGCGATTCGCTCACGTACCTCACGGGCGTGGCCCACGGCAAGTTCAAACCTACGGGCCTGAATTCGCTGGAGAATAACGTCATTGTTGTTGAGATTCTGGATGCGGCGCGCGAATCCGCCCGCACCGGCAAGACCATTACCCTATCCAAATAAAATAATGCGACGCGTACTCATTCTTTTCCTCCTGGCCGGACTGGCCAGTTCCCAGAGTCTTTCCGATCTGCCCGACCCTCTGGTGGGCACCTGGTCGTCATTCGAGCTTTCCCACGGGAACACTTATCCTGGCGTTTTCACGCCGTTTGGCGCGATTGGTTGGACTGCCCAGATGGGTGAAGGCGGCTGGCCGTACCAATATTTCCGCGAGATTATCCAGGGCTTTCTGGCCACGCATCAACCCTCGGCGTGGATGTCGAATTACGGCGCTTTTTCGCTCATGCCGATTACGGGCGACCTGGAAGTGGTGCCGGGGGCGCGCGCCTCGCACTTCAAGCACGAGAACGAGCAGGCGCATCCGTACCGCTACAGCGTGATGCTGGATGCGTATAAGACGAAGGTGGAGATGGCCCCGTCCCCGCACGGCGGCGCATTCCGCTTCACCTATCCCAAGACGGACGACGCGTATGTGATTCTGGACGATTTTCATGGCGGCGGCGCGGTCCAGATTCATCCTGAGACCAATACCATCACCGGAAAGAACTCCTCGGGCGTTCGCAACTCGCCCACCTTCGCTCAGTATTTCTGCATGGTGTTCGACCACAAGTTCACGCGGCACGGCACGTGGGAGATTCCCGAGAATCAGCAGGGCCGCGCCGTTCAGGGCCAGCACGTGGCGATTGAGGCCGATGCGGCCAATCGCGAAGGCAACCACGTGGGCGCGTATGTCGGCTTCTCCACGAAGGCGGGCGAGACCGTCACCGTGCGCATCGGCGTCTCGCTGATCAGCGCGGAGCAGGCCGAGCGCAATCTGCACGCTGAGATGCCGGATGCCGGCTTCGACACGGTGGTAGCCCGCGCCAAGGCCGCGTGGGAAAAGCAACTCTCGAAGATCGAAGTGACCGGCGGAACCGCCGCCGCGCGCAAGACGTTCTACACGGCCATGTACCACGCGGTCCAGTTCCCGCACATGCTACAGGAGACCGACGCCGCCGGCAAGATGGTCCATTGGAGTCCGTACGACGGCAAGGTCCACCCCGGGGAGATGTTTGCCGACAACGGCTTCTGGGACACCTTCCGGGCGCAATTCCCGCTGCTCACCATCATGGAGCCGAAGAAGGACGCGGAGATCATTCGCGCGATGCTGAATGCGTACGATGAGGGCGGCTTCATTCCCAAGTGGCCGAATCCGGGCGAGACCAACGTGATGATCGGGACGCATGGCGATTCCGTGGTGGCCGACGCGTATATCAAGGGGATTCGCGATTACGACGTGGCCAAGGCGTACGCCGCGCTGCGCAAGGATTCCACCGAAAAAGGTACGCCGCCCTTCAACGCGCGCAGCGGCATCGAAGACTACATCAAGCTGGGCTACGTGCCGTTCGATAAGGGCGTCCGCGAATCGGTCGCCTGCACGCTGGAGTACGCTTACGACGATTTCACGGTGGCGCAAATGGCCAAGGCTCTGGGCAAGGACGACGACTACAAGACGTTCATGGCGCGCGCCGGCAACTATCGCAATCTGTACGACAAATCGACGGGGTTCATGCGCGGACGCAAGAGCGACGGGTCGTGGATCGAGCCGTTCGATCCGCTGGCCTGGGGCGGCGTGTATACCGAGGGCAATGCCTGGCAGTGGCTCTGGAGTGTCCAGCAGGACGTGCCCGGGCTGATCGAACTGATGGGTGGTCGCGAGGCTTTCCTGAAGAAGCTGGACGAGCTCTTCAGTACGACGCCCGATTTCAAGGTGGGTGGGTACGGCAGCGTCATTCACGAGATGACGGAGGCGAAGATGGCGGGCACCGGTCAGTATGCGCACATCAACGAGCCCGTGCACCACGTGATCTATCTGTACGATTTCGCGGGTCAGCCCTGGAAGACGCAGAAGTGGGTCCACAAGGTGGAAGATGAGTTGTACAAGCCGGGTCCGGCGGGTTGGCTCGGCGATGAGGATACCGGAGAGATGTCGTCGTGGTACATCTTCAGTTCGCTGGGCTTCTACCCGGTGGTGCCCGGACGGCCGATTTACGCGCTGGGCAGTCCGCAGTTCGATAAGGCGGTGCTGCATCTGGAGAGCGGCAAGACGTTCACGGTGGAAGCGGCGAAGACGAATCCCGGCGATGTGTACGTGCAGTCGGTGACGCTGAATGGGAAGGCGCTGAATCGGCTCTGGATCCAGCACAGCGATATCGTGGAGGGCGGCGTGTTGCACTTCGTGTTAGGCGCGCAGCCTAACCGGCAATTCGGGACGGAAGGGATGCCCAAGTAACTTGATTGGAAGCTCGCATCGAGCTCGCTAGACCAGACGATTGAGATTGGGTGTACCTATAACTACTCCTGATTTTCTGATGCTGCGCAGCATGGGATCGGAAAAGCCTGGATTTTTGGTTCTAAAATCATCCCAGCTCTGATAGGGCCGGTTCTTTAGAATTTGATTGAGCGAATCCTCGTTAACCGGGAAAACGCTTCGGAGATCCTCTGCATTGGCCGCGTTGATATCGACTATATGCGGGGATCGGCCCTGGTGTACGCGGCCGGTGTATTGGCCGGGAGCCTGATCGAAAAGGTTCTTGCATTCCTGGGAACAGAAATAGTAGACGACGCCTGCGTAGGTGGTTTTACCTGCTGCTTTGGCTTCGTCTACTTGCCTGTTACAGACCGGGTCGATCGAGATTACGGGGGAGTTATTGGAATGGTCCTGGAGACCCCAATCGTTCACGTCTCCCCAGACTCCATCTTTCATTACGGCACCTCTATTCCAATTATCGCGCCGGGCTGAAAAACGTCCGGTTCCAAATAGCACCGTGGGAGTGCGCTACTGAATGGAGATCGGTACAGCTACGCTCGACGAGCCTCCGACCGCTACCACAAGACTCAGCGTCGACGAAGGCTGAACGGCCGAAGGCAGAGCCACGTTCAATTGGAAATATCCGGAGTCCAGCGTTGGAGCCGAGCCGGCGTAGAGAACAGTGGCATTGGCTCCCCCGATCGACACCGAGACAGGCAGAGCCAGCGTCGGAAGCGATGCGGTAATCGGCCAGAGTCCTCCAGTTATTCCGAGGGGATTCGTCAGGCCGCCGCCGGTTCCGTAGATCGTGACGAAACCGCCCGCCTTTGCCGGATTCGTGGAAGAATTCAGGGTCCCGTCAGAATTCGCGACGGCGTAAATTCCGGGCGCCGCCGCCGCGACAACCACCGGTACCGAGGACGGCGTTCCGGTCGGCGGACCGCCATTGTAAGTGGCCACGACTTCGGTGGACGTTCGGCCGGCGATCTCCCACGGAACCTGCACGGTGACTTGTTGCGCCTGCGCGGAAAAGAGGGGCGCGGCGATTCCATCAAAAGTAACCTGAACGCCTTCGGGAGCCGGCCCGATGGCGTAGCCGCGGAGGGTGACGATCTCTCCGGGTGCGATCGCGCTGGCGGTACCGCTCGCGGCGTTCTGCACAGTCAGCCACGGGATGATGCTGATGACTGAAGTGGTCTCCGCGAGCATGATTGCGCCGCTGGGAGCCACCGCGATCAGCGGTCCAGCGCCGGCAGTGTACGCTACGAAAGCGTAGGTAGCGCCGGCAGACTGTCCATCGGAGGTGAACTTCGCCGCGATCACGTTGCCGGTTACTCCTACCAACCCCGATTGAAATGCTCCCGGAGATGGCGTGAGAACGGCCATACCCGACGCGCCGGCAAGGAAGGCGCTGCCCGCCGAATCCAAAGCCAGATCCATGGCGGTCACGGTGGGGAAGTACGTCGAGTAGAGAAGGGCCGATCCGTCAAGGCTCAAGTGCGATAGATAAGCTCCGGAAGACAACTCCGCCCCGTCTTGCGCCGACACATAGGCGGCACCTTGTGCATCCACTTTGATGTTCGACACGTAGTTCAGAGTGGCGTCGAGAAATGTGGAATAGACCAGGCCGGTTCCCTGGGGGTTGAGCTTGGTTACGAACTGCATGTACTGGGCACTCGGAAAGTAGCTGGTTTGAAACGCTCCGGGCGTGACCGGAAAATCGGCCGCCTGGGTGAATCCGGTGACGAACGCGTCCCCAGCCGCGTCGATGGCGATCCCTTGTGGAATCGTGAGTCCATTGCCGGACAGGTACGTTGCGTAGAGCAGCGCCGACCCGGACGCATTCAGCTTGGCGACCACGCCCGAGCCATCGGGGAAGGCAGGCGGCGCGGACTGAAACGCACCGGGCGTGGTTGGGAATGGCAGAGTCGCGGTGTTGGTGGCTGCAATGTAGACCTCGCCCGCGATATCGACTGCCATGGCGACGGGTCTCTGCCTCGCCAGCGGCGGCGGATTCACTGGGAGCAGGGTCGAATAGACAAGCGCAGTTCCCGAGGAGTTGAGTTTAGCGACGAATCCGCCACCCACGAGGTTGGTGAAGGCTGCCCCGGGCGTGACCGGAAATGTCGCCGGCTGGCTGACCGTATTTGGACCCGTAATGCCGGCGAGGTAGACATTCCCGCTCGCGTCGACGCAAATCGCGCTAGCACTGGTTTCGTTTCCGTTGCCGCCGAAATAGGTCGCGAATACGACATTCCCCGCCGGGTTCAGCTTAATCACGAAAGCAGCCGCGCACGGCAACGTCAGGGGGACCCCATGGAGGCCGGAAATGGTCTCGCAAGTACCGCCGCTGAATTGGGTTTGAAGCGCGCCGACGGTCGTTGGAAATGACGAAGAGGTTGTCGAACCGGTGAGGTATGTGTTTCCCGCCGCATCCCCCGCCATGGCGGCAACTGTGGCGTTGGGAGGGACAGCGTAGGTAAACGCCGGCTGATTCGCGGCAGTCCCGCAGCATGCAAGTAAGAACAGGATCGGCGCTGCCCGCATCCCTTAAAGTATAGTGCCTGTAATTATTTACCCAAAACCTTATCGGCCTTGGTATCGATCTTCTTCTTGTCAGCGGCGCTCAGTTTACCTTGATGCTCCATTTGGGAGGCCCGGGCCTTCGCGTTCCGCGCGTGGCTTTTATCGGGCATGGGATACTTGCGTTTTTCCGGCAGTCCGAATTCCTTTTTGGGCTCGGACTGCTTCTTCGCCGTCGTGAGTTTTGCCATCACACCCTCCATGTCCAATGATGAGCACGTAGGGTTCCAGGGCGCTTATTTCGGATACCAGTTCCGCAGCCGGACCTCGACGCCGCTGCCCTGCATCGCTTTGGAGAAGGCCTGCGCGTTCTCTTCCTTGCTGTAGTGGTAGGGATAGACCACCGCCGGATGGAAAGCGCGCACCGCTTCGGCGGCGGCTTCGGGCGTCATGGTGTAGGGCAGATTCATGCAGACGAAGGCCACGTCGATGTTCTTGAGCGCGCGCATTTCGGGAATACCCTCCGTATCGCCGGAGAAGTAGAAGCGCTTTCCGCCGTAGGTGAGGACATAGCCGTTTCCGCGGCCTTTTTCGTGGAAACTGCCGGGCTTGAGATTGTACATGGGGATGGCTTCCACTTTGAAGTCGCCCAAGGTCTGGGTCTCGCCGTTTGAGATCACCTTCGAGCCGGGCACCTGCAGGGCCACCGCTTTGGGCGCCAGAATCACGGTGTCGGATTTCTTGAGTTTGGCCACCAGAGCAGGCACCATGTGGTCGCCGTGGATGTCGGTGATCAGAATGTAATCGGCCTGCGGCAAGCCGTCGTAGCTGCCCTGGGCGGGGTCGATGTACAGGATTTTGCCGCCCGCCTTGATCATGAGGCTGGCGTGCTGGATGGGTGTGATTTGCAGAGTACCGGATGAGGTAGAGAACTCGTCCGGCGCGGCACACCAGGCCGCGCCGGCCAACAGGAGCAAACCAATCGGCAAACGTTTCATGTGCCGATTTTATCAGTCCGCGATCTACGCGCCTACCAGTTCGCGGTCCTTAACCCCCCGCAGCGTGATCGGCACGAAATCGCGCTGCTCGACGCCCGTATAGACCTGGCGCGGACGGGCGATCTTCTTGTCGGGATCCAGCATCATCTCTTCCCACTGCGCCAGCCAGCCCACGGTGCGCGGAATGCCGAACAGCACCGTGAATTGGTCCGGGGTAAAGCCCATGGCCTGATAGATGATGCCCGAGTAGAAGTCCACGTTGGGGTACAGCTTGCGCTTGATGAAGTACTCGTCGTTGAGGGCGATCTTCTCCAGTTCCAGCGCGATATCGATTTTGGGATTGCGCCCCGTGACTTCGAAGACTTCCTCGGCCACCTGCTTGATGATGCGCGCCCGCGGATCGTAATTCTTGTAGACGCGATGTCCGAAGCCCATCAGTTTGCGCTTGCCATCCTTGACCTGCTCAATGAAGGCCGGGATATTTTCCTTGCTGCCGATCTGGTCCAGCATGCGCAGCACTTCTTCGTTGGCGCCGCCATGCAAGGGCCCCGATAGGGCCGCGATCGCAGCCGCGGTGGTGGAGAACGGGTCGGCATTGGAGCTGCCCACGGCGCGCATCGTGCTCGTGCTGCAGTTCTGCTCGTGATCGGCGTGCAGGATGAAGAGCACTTCCAGGGCGCGGGAAAGCACCGGATTGGCGGCGTATTTCGGTTCGGTCTTCCGCCACAGCATATTCATGTAGTTCTGCGTGTAGCTGAGTTCGGGATCCGGGTAGACGTACGGACGCCCCAGGCGATGGCGGTAAGCGAAAGCCGCGAGGGTAGGCATTTTGCCGATCAGGCGGACAATTTGCTTGCGCCGGCAGCGCGGGTCGGCGATGTTCCGCACATCGGGATAGAAGGTCGAAAGCGCGGCCACCGTGCTGATCAGCATCCCCATGGGATGGGCGTCGTAGTGGAAGCCGTCCATAAACTTGCGGACGTTTTCGTGAAGCATGGTGTGACGCATCACCCGGCTGTTCCACTCCTCCAGTTCTTCTACGGTGGGCAGTTCGCCGTTCAACAGAAGGTAGGCCACCTCGAGGAAGGTGCATTTCTCAGCCAGTTGCTCAATCGGGTAGCCCCGGTAGCGCAGGATGCCGGCTTCGCCATCTAAATAGGTGATCGCGCTCTGGCAGGATGCCGTGTTCATGAAAGCGGGATCATAGGTCATCAGGCCGAAATCTTCCGGCTCGGTTTTGATTTGGCGCAGGTCCATAGCCCGGATCGTGCCATGGGAAATCGGGACTTCGTAGCTCTTTTGTGTCCGATTATCGGTGATTGTCAGCGTCTGGTTATCCATCACGTGCATCCTCCTTGAAGAGCGCGCGGTACTTCGGTTTCGATTCGGGGAGCCAGTTGCACGCGTAATTCCACACCTGAATGTCTCAAATTACAACACTTTAACGTCGAAAAGCGGGGAATTTGCGATAATAAAGGAGAGGGCACCGGGGCTTTTCACGCAAGCACTGGGTGCGCTGACCCCACGGGTGCTCTTCTCTCAGGAGGAGAGCTATGCTATCTGTCAAATTAGTCCAACTTATAGAGACAAATTGGGATGAAATCGCTCGACGGCTGATCGTCGCGGTGCGAAATCACCCCGATATGAAGAGCCTGGCGGAGCGGCCGGACGCCGATCTCCGCGAATGGTGTCAGGAAATCCTACAGAATTTGGGCGAGATGCTCTCGGTGACGAAGCGGGACGACGTGCGCCGCCGTTTCCAGGTCCTCGGCAAGACCCGTTTTGAGGAGAATATACCACTCCACGAGGCGGTGCTGCGCTTTCATCTGCTGAAGAACAAGATTGTGGAATATATCCACGAACAGGGCTTCCCGATGAATGCCATGCAACTGTACGCCGAGGAGGAATTGGGTCAGCGGATCGGCTACTTCTTTGACGCTTCGGTGTACCAGGTGGTACGCGGCTACGAGCATGCCCTACGGCGGGCCTCCAGGATGGCCTCGTAACAGCTTAAACGTTTGATACTGGATAGTTTACACCTCTTACAGGGGAACTCCCCGGTTCTGGGCGGATACGCCGTGACGATTCCGCAACAGGCACGTCAAATTCCATAGACAGATCGAACGGAAGTTGTTGACGATAGGCTAGCGTAGTCATATATGGCCCAGGATGCAGCCGGAGCGGTTGGGGCCCGATTGAGTCCACAGGTTGATTCTCTAATTCGGGCCGCTCAAGGCGGCGATCAGGACGCTTTTGAGCAACTGATTCGCGCATACGACCAAAGTGTGCTCCGGCTGGCGATGAACTTGTTGCGCAGTCCGGAAGACGCCCGCGATGTCTACCAGGAGGCGTTTCTTCGGGTTTACCGCAACCTGCACACGTTCCGGTTCGATTGCAGCTTTCACACCTGGCTGTATCGGATTGTGACGAACATCTGCCTGGACCAACTGCGGAAACGCAAGGTTCGCAAAGAGGAGTCCGCCGTAGTGGAGACCAGCGACGGTCCCATCGACCGTATGGACACTTTTGAAGAGGACGGGGCCGATTCCGACCCCGAACGTTCCATGTGGAACGGTCAGTTGAAGCAGCGAATCGATGGCGCGCTGCTCGACCTGACACCGCGTGAGCGGATGGTTTTCGAATTACGCCATTACCAGGGTTTGCGTTTGCGGAACATCGGCGAGATGTTGGGAACCACCGAAGAGGCAGCCAAGAATTGCCTGTTCCGGGCAACACAGAAGATGCGTTCCGCGTTGGGAGATTTTTTATGAATTGCGAATCGGCCGGAAAACTGATTCCCCTTTATTATTACGGCGAGCTTTCGCCGGAAGAGGAAGACCGGGTGGAAGCGCACTTTTACGAGTGCGCCGCCTGTGCCCGCGAGATGGAGCAGCAGCGCACCGTGGCGGCGGCCTTGGATATCCGCCGGGTAGCGCCCTCGCCGGCGCTTTTGGAGGACTGCCGGGCAGACCTGATGGCCGCCATTCAAGGCGGCGCGCCTCGCGTCAGTCATCCCGCCAAAGGCCCGTGGACGTTGTTTCTGGAAGCCATCGGCATCACCTTCGGCGGCCTGACCCCTTACCGCCAGCCGGTGGGCGCGGTGCTTCTGATCGCTGTCGGTTTCTTCGCCGCCCGCATCACCGGCGCCGGAAGCCGCTTCGCCATCCAGCCCAACGGCTCCGCTCCCCTTGCCTATAGCGCCTCGATGACTCCCGATAACGACGTTTTCTCGACGGTGCGCAGCGTACAGCCGGATAGCAGCGGACGCGTGCAGATCGCCTTCGATGAGACTCGCCGCCGGGTGATCACGGGAAATGTGGCGGATCCGGGCATCCAGAAATATCTGGTGGCGGCGTCGAGTGAAGAGAATCCCGCGGTTCGCGTGGAATCGGTGGGACTGTTGCAGACCCGGGCGGATTCGAGCGAAGTGCGCGACGCGTTGTTGAACGCCCTGGCGCACGATGCCAACGCCGAAGTTCGGTTGAAGGCACTGGAAGGGTTGAAATCGCGCGCGGCCGATCCCATGGTCCGCAAGACGCTGGCGCAGGTGCTGCTGGCCGACGATAATGCCGCGGTCCGCATGCAGGCGGTGGATCTTCTGGTGGCGCGCCGCGACGATTCCATGGTGGGTGTGTTACAAAATCTGGTACAGAGGGATGGCAACAGCGCCGTGCGTTTGAAATGTGAAAAAGCATTAAAGGACATGAATGCGTCGGTCGGTACTTTTTAGCATTCCGGTCGCGGCCGCGGCGGTGTGCCTGGTCTCGCTCCCCGTGGGGAACGGCCAGGAGACGCTGAAGCGCGAAGGCGACGGCTGGGTGCGGACATTTTCGGGCACGGCTCCGGCCGAGGCGAAACTGCGCATCGTGGGACACGGTCCGGTCACGGTGGAAGGCGGAGTTTCGCGCGATCTGGCCTACACGGTCACCGTGAAGGTGATGGCGCGGAGCGAAGGCGAAGCCCGCCGCAAGCTGGCTCGGGCCACGGTGCAATTCTCCCGGGAGCGCGGAACCTGCACGGTCAACGTGCCGGGCGGAGAGGCGCTCTCCACGGTCAATCTGCGCGCGCCGAGTCTTTCCGCCGCCGTCATTACCACCAGTGACGGCAAGGTGGATGTTCGCGGGATCGATGGATCCTTGCAGGTACACTCGCGGGCCGGAGAATTATTCGCCGACCGCATCCATGGGGATTGCGAACTGGTGACCGGCGGCGGCATCGTGTCGGTGGGCCAGGTAGACGGCAACCTGCAGTGCAGTACCGGAGCGGGACGCATCTCAGTCAAGACGGCGCGCGGCCAGGCCAGCCTTATCACCGACGGCGGCGATATCTCAGCCGATGCAGTGGGTGGCGAAGTGACCGCCCAGACGCGCGGCGGAGGAGTTCATATCGGCACGGCGGGGGGCGCGGTGACTGCCATTTCGGGCGGGGGAGTGATTGTGGTGGATCATGCCGCCGGGCAGGTGAGCGCGCAGAATATGGCCGGTCCGGTGCGTGTCAGCGGCGCGATGGGCGTGCATTGCGAATCCACGGGCGCCGTGTCGTTGAGCAATGTGTCGGGCGCGATGAGCGTATCCACCGCCATGGGTAGCATTTTCGCCAACCTGCTGGGCAGCCGGATCGCCGATTCTTTCCTGGCCACGGGCAATGGCGATATCACGGTGATCATTCCGCCCACGGTGGGCGTGACGATTCGGGCCGCCAATCAGCTATCGGATTCGATGAAGCGCATTGTTTCGGATTTCCCCAGCGTGCAGGTGGGTCGCCGGGGGACGATGCTAGTGGCCGAGGGGCGTGTGAACGGCGGCGGGCCGCTTTTGCAGATTCGCGGCACCGGGGGAACGATTTATCTCAAACGGCAGTGACAGAGTTTTCGCGATGAGAAGCTATATTCAAATCGGCATTGCGCTGGCTACCGCAGCGGCCTTGATGGCGCAGCAGAAGTCCCGTGACATGGGCCCGGAAGTCGTAGTCCAGAGGGACGGATCTTATCTGGGCATTGGCGGTCAGGGACTGGATTCCGACCGCGCCAAAGCGCTCAAGCTGAAAGACGACCGCGGCGTGGAGATCACGCAGGTCGATCCCGACGGTCCGGCATCGAAGGCTGGATTTAAATCGGGCGACGTGGTGCTGGAGTTCAACGGCACGGCGGTGGAAGGGACAGAGCATTTGCAGCGCCTGGTGCGCGAGGTCCCTGCCGGCCACACCGTCAAGATTACGGTCTGGCGGAACGGGGCGGCGCAAACGCTCACGGCGGTACTGGGGCAGCGCAAGGGAATGTGGATCGAGACTCCGGGTGGTGAGTTCAGCGTGATGGTGCCGCCTCCTCCGGCGATGCCCGCCACCCCGGCGATGTCGATGCCCCGCATGATCACCATCATGCCCAGCGGCATGTTGGGAATCGAGGGAGAGCCGCTGAACCAGGAGCCTCAATTCGCCGAGTTCATGGGAGTGAAAGACGGGGTGTTGGTGAAGTCGGTCAATCGCAATTCCGCGGCGGAGAGAGCGGGAATTAAGGCCGGCGACGTCATCGTGAAGGTGGACGAAGCACACGTTTCGAGTGCCATGGACATTACGGCCGCGCTCCGCGCCTCGCACGGCAAGAAGAATTTTAATTTAACTCTGGTGCGCAATAAGAGAGAGATGCCGCTGTCGGTGACGCTGGAGTAGGGTAGGGAAGTCTGGACAGGCTAAAGCCTATCCTACAGCCGAAAAAGGCATCGCGGAAATCCGCCCGGATTCGGCGTGAGTTCAGCGTGATGGTGCCTGCTCTGCCGGCGATGTCGATGCCGCTCTGCTGCGCAATAAGAGAGAGATGCCGCTTTCGGTGACACTGGAGTAGCGTGGGGCAGCCTGGACAGGCTAAAAGCCTATCCAGAGCCGAGCGCCGCTCGGCTGGACAGACGGCAAAAGGCGACCGTCTATCCTACTTACGGCAAAGGGCCAATCTCCAGGGACAGGCTAAAAGCCTATCCTACAGCCGGCGATGCCGACTCCGCTCTGGTGCGCAATAAGAGAGATGCCGCTTTCGGTGACGCTGGAGTAGCCTAGAGAGAATAGGCCTATTCCTCGCGTAATACTTTGATCGGATCGACCTTCGATGCCCGCCGTGCCGGGATCCAGCATGCCGCCAGGGCGATCAGCATCAACAGGGCCGCGACTTCGGCAAACGTCACCGGATCGGTAGCGGTCACGCCATAGAGCAAGTTCTTGAGTGAACGCGTTGCCGCCCACGATCCCGCAAGCCCGATCGCAATCCCGATCCCGGTCAGCGCCAACCCCTGGCGCACTACCATCGCAACCACGCTCGATCCGCTTGCACCGAGCGCGATTCGCAAGCCGATCTCACGGGCCCTCTGCGTCACCGCGTACGACAACACGCCATATAGTCCAATCGCCGCGAGCGCCAGCGCCAGCGCCGCGAACGCGCCCAGTAGCATCATCTGCTGCCGCCGGTCGACCACGTTGCGGTCGATGATGTCGTCCATCGTCTGCACGTTCGCGACCGGTATATCGGGATTGATCGACGCCACAATCCGCCGGATCGCCGCCACCGGCTCCAGAGGATTGGCCTTGGTCCTCACCACCAGATAATCCGAGTCCGACGGGGGATACACTTCCTGCGTCGTCGGAATGTAGAAGCCCGGTTTCATCCACAGATCGTAGCCGCGCTCCTGCACATCCTCCACCACGCCGACGATGGTCCGCCATTTTTCCGGCGCCTGCTCTCCGTCGATCGAAACACGGTGCCCAACGGCCGGCTGATGGGGCCAGTAATGCCGCGCAAACGTCTCATTGATGATGATTACCGGGTGCGACGCAGGCGTCTCGCTGCCATCGAAAAAGTGGCCTTCGCGCAGCTTCACGTGCAGCGTCTGCAGGTAATTCCACGAACCCGCGCGATACAGCGCGTCGGGCGAGAAATTCAAGTCGTTTTGTACGCCCTCCAAGCGATAGCCCTGCGTGTTGCCGGTCGATTGGAACGGAAGCGTGGACGCGTACGCCGCGGCCTCCACGCCCGGCAGCGCGCGCACCTGCTCGAGCACGCGCTGTTGAAATTGGAGAGCCTTCACGCTGTCGTCGTACAAAGAGCCTTGCGGCGTCCGCAGTGTCAATAGATGATCGGGCCGGAACCCGAGATCGACCGCGCGCAGCTTCGCCATGGTTTCGATCATCAACCCCGCGCCGGTCAGTAGCACCAGCGCCGCCGCCACTTCGAGCGCCACCAGAGCGTCGCGAGTTCGGCGCCCGCGCGTGTCCGCGCCCGACCTTCCTCCCTGCTTCAGCGCGTCGTTGACCGATGCTCGCGACGCGGCTAGCGCGGGAAGCAGGCTGAAGATCAAGCCCGTCACGAGCGACAGCGCAAAGGTGAACAACAGCAATCGCGCATCGACCCCCGGCTTGGCCGTCGACGGCAGACCCAGCGGCACGAGTCCCGACAACACCTGCATCCCCGCGAGCGCGAATCCCAAGCCCAGCGCCCCACCCAGCAGCGAGAGCAGCGCGCCCTCCGTCACCATCTGCCGGATGAGCCGCATTCGTCCCGCGCCCAACGCCATGCGAACCGCGAGTTCGCGCTTTCTCGCCACCGCCCGCGTCAGCAGCAGACTCGCCAGATTCGCGCACGCGATCAGCAGAACGCATCCCGCCGCGCACATCAAAACGATGAGCACGGTCCGCATGCGCCCCAGCAAGTCTTCCTTCATAGGCGTCACGATGGCGCCGGTATCGCGATTCTCATCCGGATATTGGCGGCGCAGCCGCGTCGCGATCGCGCGTATCTCCTCGTTCGCGGCAGCGATGGTCACGCCAGGCTTCAATCGCGCGACACAATTCAAGAAATGGCTGCCGCGGGTGGCGCGAAGCTTCGGCGTCACGTGCATCGGAATCCAGAAAACCCGGCGGGTATCGCGGAACACGACATCGCGCGGCAGAACGCCGATCACCCGATAGGCTTCGCCATCCATCAGAATCGTCCGGCTGATGATATCGGTCGCGCCCGCATACCGGCTCTGCCACAGACTGTAGCCGATCACCACCACCTTCGCATCATCGCGATCTTCGGTTTCCGTAAACGTCCGCCCGATTACCGGCGCGATTCCAAGCACCGAAAAGAGATTCGCGGTTGCCTGGTAGCCGAGTACTTGTTCCGCGGAACCATCGCCGGTGAGCGCGCGCGTGCGTCCCCGCACCGCTGCGATATCGGTGAACACGTGATTCTGCTCGCGCCAATCGAAATAGTTCGCGGGCGCGGGGGTGTTGTGCGCGAATCCGATGGAACTCGCGTCCTCCCACACCATCACCAGCCGACCCGGATCCGCATACGGCAGCGGCCGCAACAGCACAGCATCCAAAGTAGAGAAGATGGCGGTATTGGCGCCGATCCCCAGGGCTAGCGCGAGGATTGCAATCGTGGTGAATCCGGGCGATTGCCGGAGGAGTCGAAAACCGTATCGCAGGTCGGCCAGAAGCGTCTGCATGTTATCTAAACGTACGACCGAGGTAAGGGTTAGGGAGGCAAGCCTCCGCTGGCCTGGACAGGCTAAAGCCTATCCTACAGTTTCTTCCCCAAGATTGCGTAGTCCAGAGCGCCGAAGAAGGCATCGCGGAAATCCGCGGGCAGCGACGCCAGCGACGGCATGGATTCGACCGCGGGTGACATCCGCCGTACCTCGATATTGCCGATGCCGAACTCTTCCAGATAGAAGGCCAGCAGCGGATGCGGCACGGGCCGGTGGTGCGTGGGATCCAGATAGAAGTGCGTGGCGAAGATGGCCAGGCATTCCGGATTCGGCGTCTCAATGGCGATCACGCCGTTGCGCGCCAGACGACTGGCGCATAATCGCAGCATCTCGGGCAGACGGTCGGGCGGCAAATGTTCCACCACCTGCGAACAGAAGATCCCGTCGAGCGACGCCTCGGGCAGCGCCGCGAGGTACGGGAACAGATCGGCGACCTCCGCCTGCAGGCCTTTATGCCGGCACGTGGCCACCGACTCCTCTCCCAGATCGATGCCCCGCGCCGGAACGCCTGCCGCGCGCATCATCTCCAGAAACTCGCCGCGTCCGCACCCGATATCCAGCACATTCTGCCGCCCCTCGAAGTAGGGCAGATAAAACTGCTGGCCGGCCTTCACGTACTCCTCCGACCCGCGAAAACGCTCGGCGAAACGGCCGTAATCGAATTGCAGCTCGGTGGTGGGCATGGGAATGGCGGGCGCCGGCTCGCTGGCTGAGGCCGCGCGCACCTCAACCCTCTGCCGGATGGTCCGCAGTTCCGAGTAGATCAGCCGTTCGTAATCCAGCCGGATCCGCTCCATATCGGCCCAGAGCCGCTTCTGCACGTCCAGAATCTGGTGCTCCAGGGCCGCCGTGAAGTCCTGATGCTGCGCGCGCATCAAATCCCGGTGACTGGACTCCATGATGTTGCTGCGATGCAGGTAGGCGCCTTGCAGGTCTGCCACGCTGCGCAGGAACTGCACTTCGTTCTGCTGCAGTTTGCGCTCCCATTCCAGGCGCCAATCGGACCAGTGATTGCGAATGTCCTTGAGTTCCTCGGCCACCGCGATGCGCGCGCCGAGTTCGCTGATGGCGCGATTGGTCTCGCTGAGCGCTTCGATGGTGGAATCCACGGCCGATACAATCTTGCGGTTGAACTCCACCTGTTCGCGGACGTGCCAGTCCAGCAGGCGCGCCAGGAATTTCTTCCACGTCTGGACCAGGGTATTGACCAGCCCGCCCGCTCGCGGATTGACGGTACCGATGGCGGCCACTTTTCCCAGAGCCGAATCGCGCGCATGCACCAGCGGCATCAGGTCGGGCAGCGGAATTCCCGGAGCGCCCGGAACCGCCGTGTCGGGATTGCGGCCGCGCACGCGGCTGCGCACCTCCTGCAAAATCGCGATCAGTTCAGCGCTTTCCACGGGCTGCCCTCCGCGGCCTCTGGTAGGATGCGGTCACCAGCGTGGTGAGCCCGCCGCGCGCCGAAAAATCTCCCACCACGGTGGCGGTGATCGGGTTGGCGGCCTTCACCACATCGCGCAGAACGCGGTTGACCACGTTCTCCTGAAAGATCCCCAGATCCCGGTAGGCCAGCAGGTACATCTTGTACGATTTCAGTTCCAGGCAGAGCTTGTCCGGCACGTAGCGCAGCACCACTTTGCCGAAGTCCGGCAGTGATGTTTTGGGGCAGACGCTGGTGAACTCCGGCATTACGATTTCGATCTCGTAATCGGCGTACTGGTTGGGCCAGGTTTCAATATCGGGCAGCGGGGCGAGAACGCCCGCGGCTGCGTGTTCATCGGTATATGCACGTTTCATGCTAGAGATTTCGAAAGTAGATCCAGGAACAGTCCCACATCGGCGACCACACCCACGGCCTGACCGGTGCCGCGATCGCTCACCTTGGTGGCGACCGCCGGGTTGATGTCCACACACACAATTTTCACCCAACTGGGCAGCATATTGCCGGTGGCGATGGAGTGCAGCATCGAGCCCAGGCAGATCACCAGGCCGGCGCCCTTCAACTGCTCCGCGTAAGCGTCCTGTGCGGTATTCATGTCCGTGATGGTGTCGGGCAGGGGACCATCGTCGCGCAGGCTGCCGGCCAGCACGAAGGGGATTCCGGCCTTCACGCATTCGTACAGCACTCCGGAGTGCAACCGGCCGCTGGCCACCGCGCCGGCAACCGACCCGGCGTGATAAATCGCATTGATGGCCCGCATATGATTGCGATGGCCATGCTCTTCCTGCCGGCCGTCGCTCAGCCGCACGCCGAGCGAAGTGCCGAAAAGGGCGGCTTCGATGTCGTGGACCCCGAGCGCGTTGCCGCTCAACACGGCGTGCACTTTGCCGCCGCGGATCAGGCTGCTCAGTCCGGCGACGCCGCCGGTATGGACCACCACGGGACCGGCCACCACTACCACGCGCTGCTTCTGCTCGATGGCTTGAGCCACCAGCGCGGCGGTTTGGCGCACGGCCGTCTCCACCTGCCGTTCGGAGGAAATTCCGTTGGACATGAAGGCGAAGGCCAGGCGGTCGCGCTCTTTGGCTTCAGGCACCACACGGATGCCGCGCAGTCCCACCACGATTTGGTCGCCGGCCTTCAAATCGCGCAGGCGGCGGCACAGAGCGCGGCCGCCGGCCACCACGATCATAGCGTCCATGCGCTGATTTTCCACCTCGATCCACTTCTGTCCATGGCGCACCAGGGTGTGATGGTTGGTGGTGGAATAGAAATCCTCGGGCGCGCAGCAATCGCGCTCCACTTCGCGCAGGGCGGCGTCGCCCGTGTCCACCGGCGCGCAGCCCAATTCGAGCAGATTTTGCAGCAACCGCTCCAGCGCAGCGGCGTCCGGCGTCTCGACCTTCAGGCGCAGGTAGGAGGCTTCGCTATTGGTCCGTCCGATGCGGAACTGCTCCACTTCGAACCGGCCGTTATACTCCACGACCTTATCGAAGATGTTCTCCATGATGTGGGAGTCAATCAAGTGGCCTTCGGCTTCGACCACTTCCTGGAATTGCATAGAAGATACCATTGTACCGGCTGCATGGGGAGCCGGACAGGCTAAAGCCTATCCTACCCTTCGGCGGCGATCTTGGCGCGATTTACCGAGCCTTCGACTTCCGCCTGATATTCGAGCAGCAATTCCGGCGTGGTGGCTTCAAAGCGCATCACCAGCACCGGCTGCGTATTCGAGGCGCGGACAAGGCCCCAGCCGTTGGGGAAGAGAACGCGCACGCCGTCCACGTCCAGAGTCTTGTGCCGCGATTGGAGGTCGGCCTTCGACAGTTGCACCACCTGGAACTTCAGCTCGTCCGGACAATCGAAGCGGATTTCGGGCGTGGTCACGGTCTTCGGAGTACCGGCCAGTTGGGCCGAGAGTCCCTGGCCGGAGTTGGCCACAATCTCCATCAAGCGGCAGGCCGCGTAGAGGGCATCGTCGAAGCCGTAATACCGGTCGGCGAAGAACATGTGGCCGCTCATTTCGCCGGCCAGTTCGGCCTTGGTTTCTTTCATCTTGGCTTTGATGAGGGAATGGCCGGTTTTCCACATGATGGGATTGCCGCCGCGCGCCGCCAGGTCGTCATACATGATCTGCGAGCATTTCACCTCGCCGATGAACGTGGCTCCGGGTTTGCGCGTCAGGATTTCGCGGCCGTAGATCATCATGAGCTGATCGCCGTAGATCACCGTGCCCACGTCGTCCACCGCGCCGATCCGGTCGGTGTCGCCATCGAAGGCGATCCCGAGATCGGCGCCGGTTTCCGCCACCTTGGCGACCAGCGCTTCCAGATTCTTGGGCACCGTCGGGTCGGGATGATGATTGGGGAAGTTGCCGTCCATCTCGAAGAACATTTCGGTGGCGTCGGCGTTCAACTTCTCCAGAAGGCGGTGCATCACCGGACCGCCGGTGCCGTTCCCGGCGTCCACCGCCACGCGAATCCGTCGATCCCAGTGGAATTGGGACGCCACCTCTTCCACATAAGGAGTGACGGCGTCGTAGAACTTCTCGCTGCCGTCGCCGGTGGCCAGGTCGCCGGTCTCGATCATGCGGTACAGTTCCTGGATGGCCGAGCCGTGGATGCTAGATTCGCCGCACACCGTCTTGAAACCGTTAAACTCAGACGGATTGTGGCTGCCCGTGATCATCACGCCGCCATCGGCCTTCAGGTGGAACACCGAATAGTAGAGCACCGGAGTGGGAACCACACCGAGGTCGGTGACTTCACAGCCGCTCGCCTTGAGTCCGCGGAGCAGGGCGTCGCGCAGCCTCGGGGAACTCAAGCGGGTATCGCGGCCCAGGTTGATTTTCCTGCCTGCATGACGCTGCAAGTAGGTGCCGAAGGCCCGTCCCAGAACTTCAATGTCTGCATCCAACAGTTCGACGTCGGCGACGCCGCGGATATCGTATTCGCGAAAAATCGTAGGTTTCAACATAGATAAACCAGCTATTCTAACCACGGGGCGGTGGTGGCGGGGTTAAGATGATAACGGTACTGCCTGCAATGAAGACCGCCGAACGCCAGTTTACGACAATCAGTGGGGTCCCGATTGAGCCGGTTTACACGCCGGAAGATCTGGCCGGCCTGGACGCTGCGCGAGATCTGGGCGCGCCGGGCGAATTTCCGTATACCCGCGGCATTCATCGCGACATGTATCGCGGCAAGCTCTGGACCATGCGGCAGTTCTCCGGCTTCGCCACGCCGGAAGAAACCAATCAGCGCTACCACTATCTTCTGGCGCAGGGCCAGACCGGACTCTCGGTGGCTTTCGATTTGCCTACTTTGATGGGCTATGACGCCGATCATCCGCAGAGTTTGGGAGAAGTGGGCAAGTGCGGCGCGTCGATCTGCTCGCTGGAAGACATGGAGATTCTCTTCCGCGGCATTCCGCTGGGAGATGTCTCGGTCTCGATGACCATCAACTCTCCCGCCTCCATCCTCTGGGCCATGTACCTGGCGGTGGCGGAGCAGCAGGGTGTGGATTGGGCCAAAGTCTCCGGCACCTTGCAGAACGACATTCTGAAAGAGTATATCGCGCAGAAGGAGTACATCTATCCGCCGCGTCCTTCCATGCGGCTGGTCACCGACACCATCGAATTCGGCGCGCGCCATACTCCCAATTTCAATCCCATTTCGATCAGCGGATATCACATCCGCGAGGCCGGGTCCACGGCGGTGCAGGAACTGGCATTCACTCTGCGCGATGGCATGGAGTACGTGGATTGGGCGCTCGAACGCGGCCTGAAGGTGGACGAATTCGCTCCGCGGCTGAGTTTCTTCTTCAACGCGCACAGTGATTTCTTCGAAGAGATCGCCAAGTATCGCGCCGCCCGCAAAATCTGGGCGTATGCGATGAAGGAGCGGTACGGCGCACAGAGCGAACGCAGCATGAAACTGCGCTTCCACGCGCAGACCGCCGGATGTTCGCTCACCTGGCAGCAGCCGTACAACAATGTGGTGCGGACCGCGCTGCAGGCGATGGCCGCGGTACTGGGCGGTGCGCAGTCTCTGCACACCAATTCACTGGATGAGGCCTACGCGCTGCCGGGCGAGCATGCGGTCACCATCGCGCTGCGCACCCAGCAGATTCTGGCGTACGAGAGCGGCGTGACGAATGTGGCCGATCCGTTAGGCGGCAGCTATTTCCTGGAAAAGTTGACGCTCGATACCGAGGCTGCGGCCAACGACTACATTCGCCGCATCGACGGGATGGGCGGCATGATTCCGGCAATTGAAACCGGCTTCCCGCAGACGGAGATCGCTTCGGCCAGCTACCGGTATCAGCAGGAAATCGAGAGCGGCGAACGGACCATCGTGGGTGTCAACCGCTTCCAATCGCAAGACCAGCCTATCGAACTCCTGCAAATCGACGAGAGCAGCGGCCGTCATCAGGAGCAGAAACTGGCCGCTCTCAAGCAGCGGCGCAACGCGCGGGAAGTTCGCCGGACTCTGGACGCGCTGATGCGCGCCGCCGAAGGAACGGAAAACACGATGCCGTTCATTCTGGACGCCGTCCGCGCGTATGCCACGCTGGGCGAAATTTGCGATTCGCTGCGCACCGTATTCGGCACGTACCAGGAAACGTCGCATCTGTAAATTGTGAACATGCCACATCCCATTAGAGTGCTCGTCGCCAAGCCGGGTCTGGACGGCCATGATCGCGGCGCCAAAGTGATTGCCCGGGCGTTGCGCGATGCCGGGATGGAAGTGATCTACACCGGACTTCGCCAGACGCCGGAGATGATCGTCAACGCCGCCTTGCAGGAGGACGTCCAGGTGATCGGGCTGTCGATTCTGTCCGGCGCGCACAATGCCATCGTCCCCCGCGTGATGCAATTGCTGCGGGAGAAAGAGATGACCGACGTGAAAGTGGTAGTCGGCGGCATTGTTCCCGACGACGATGCGGCGGCGCTTCGCAAGGATGGCGTGGCCGCCGTCTTCCAGCCGGGGGCCTCGCTGGAAGCGATTGTAACCTTCATTCGCGATGCCGTCCGGTGACGCCGCGGAGGCGTTCTGGCTGGCCAGGAACGTGCTGTTCCTGTCCGCGATGATCGTCAAGATTCGCAGCGTCAATGGCTTGGCAGGATGGGAGGCGGAATTGCCTGTGCCCGCCCTTCACACCTGTGTTTTACCCTGCTCGTTGTTCCAGGAGCCAAGATCCGCTAAAATGATGACTTATCGAATTCAAGACCGGCGCCATCGAGTGAATCCGTTTCCGTTGTGCCCAATTACAGGTGGTCTCGCATGAGATTCGCGGCCCTCGCATGCCTCTGCGCGATGTGGATGCCTCTGTCTGCCCAACAGCAGCAACAGCAGCAGACTCCTCCGCCTCAGCAGCAGCAGCAAACACCGCCCCCCGCGACGCCGCCGCAGACGCCGCCTCAGACACCCCCGGCTCAGCCGCCTGCGACTCCCGCGCAGCCCCGGAACCCTTTCGAAACCGTCCCTGGAGCTACCACTCCGGCGCAACCGCCGGTGCAGCAGACGGCTCCCGGACAGCCTCCCATTCAGAATGTGAGGCCGGCTCCCGGCTCGCAGCCTGCCGCAACCGGAGAGGTCATCACCGAGATTAATTTCCGTGGCGCGCGGCGCACTCCAGCGGACATGTTGAAGACGCTGATCCGCACGCGCGTGGGCGACATTTATAACGAAGATGCTCTGCGGCGCGATTACCGGATCCTGTACAACTCGGGCCGGTTCGACGACATTACTTTGGAATCGGAGCCCGATCCGAAGGGCAACGGCGTAATCATCACCTGGGTGGTGGTGGAACGCCGCGTGATCCGCTCGCTGGATTATCAGGGCATTCACACCGTCACGGTTTCTGAAATCCTGGACCGCTTCAAAGAGCGCAAGGTCGGCCTGACGGTGGAATCGCAGTACGACCCCAACAAAATTCAACGCGCCTCCATCGTGCTCAAGGAATTCCTCTCCGAGCGCGGACGCCAGTACGCCACCGTAGACCCGGTGATCGAGCAGATTCCGCCTTCCTCGCTGAAGGTCACCTTCCAGGTGAATGAAGGTCCCAAGGTCAAGGTGGGCACCATCACTATTGAGGGAAACAAGGCGAAGAGCTCCCGCTGGGTGCTTCTCGCGATGAAGAACCTGCACCCCTACGGCGTGCCGCACTCCATCATTTTCGAGAATATTTTCGCCAAGACGTACGACCAGGCCAAGCTCGAAGAAGATAAGGAACGGATCCGCCAGGCTTACGGCGACGCTGGATATTTCCGTGCCATGGCCTTGGAAGAGACCGTCAACATCGTGCCCCACGGCGGTAAGGGATGGCGACTGCCGCTCATCCGGATGAACCAGCCGGGCATCGTCGCCAATATCAAGATCCCGATCGAAGAGGGCAACCTCTACCACCTGCACACCGTGAATTTCGTGGGCGTGAAGCTGTTCAAGACCCCGGAACAGGTGCTCACTCCGATGTTCGGTATGGGCATCGGCAGCGTCTTCTCCCGCGACAAGATCAGCAAGGGCCTGGAAAACCTGCGTAAGGTTTACGGTCAGTTCGGCTACATCGATTTCGTACCGGAGCCGTCTTTCGATTTCCCGTCCAACAACCAGATCGATCTGACCATCACCGCCGATGAAGGTCCGCAGTTCTTCATCCGCCGCATCGATTTCGCAGGCAACACCACCACTCGCGATAAAGTGATTCGCCGCGAGATCCTGTTGGATGAAGGCGACATGTTCAATACCCAGTTATGGGACTTGAGCATTCTGCGTTTAAACCAGCTGGGCTACTTCGAAGTCATCAAGAAGGAAGAATCGCTGGAAGGCTTGAAGCGCAATCCGCAGTCGCACACCGTGGACATCACTTTGAAGGTCCGGGAACGCGGCAAGAACTCCATCGGGTTGAACGGCGGTGTTTCGGGTATCGCCGGCAGCTTCGTGGGCTTCAACTATTCCACCAACAACTTCCTCGGCTTGGGCGAGACGCTGTCGCTGTCATCCCAGCTGGGCACTCGCATGCGCGACGTCAGCCTGGGCTTTACCGAACCCTATTTCCTGGATCGTCCGCTGCAGTTGGGTTTCGTGGTTTACCTGCGCCGGTTTAGTTTCGACCAGGGCCGCGAGGCATCCATTCTGGCCGGACAGAACCTGATTCCGCTGTACAACCAGTTGGGCACGCAGAACCTGCTCAACTACGTGCAGAACAGCCACGGCTTCAACGTTTCGAGCAGCTATCCCCTGCTGCACAGCTTCACGCGTCTTTCCCTGACGTATGGGTACGACATTTCGAACATCGTGACCCAGACCACGGCGGCCACCAATTACTTCCAGTACATCAATTTCAGCGGTGTGGCCGGACCGAATTCACTGGACGGAATCAAGACCAGCCACATCACCCCGGCGCTCCAGTACAACACCGTCAACCACCCCATGAATCCGACGGGCGGGAAGAGCCTCTTCCTTTCGGTGGATTTCGCGGGCAGCGTGCTGGGCGGCAACGTGAACACTCTGCGGCCGGCTCTGGACGCCAAGTACTTCAAGCAGGCGCCCTGGCATCGGACCCACATCCTGGCCTTCCACGCCACCACCTCCATCATCTCCGGCTACGGCGGCAAGGAGATTCCGCCGTTCTCGCGCACCTTCATCGGCGGCGAGCAGGACGTGCGCGGCTTCGAGATCTGGGGCATCACGCCGATCGCTTACATCGCGTCTAGCGCTTCGGTGAATGTCTTTAACAACGATGGTTCGCAGCGAACGCAGCGCGTGGTTTCCGGCGGCCAATTGACGGCCGTGCCGGTCACCATGAACGTGCCCACGTATCAGCTCATCACGCCGGGCGGCGACTGGCAGTCGGTGGGCAATTTCGAATATCGCATTCCGATCGTCGGCAACACGGTGATTCTGGCGCTCTTTGCCGACGCCGGTGTAAACCGCATTCTCCAACCGAACCAGTTGAAGATGGATCCTTCCCGCGTCAACGATTTGAATTCTCAGTTCCCGCAGGCTGGTTTCAGCGGTAAGGTCCAGATCGCTCCGGGCACCCAGAAATTGCGGGCATCCACCGGTATCGAGTTGCAGGTAATGCTGCCCGTGGTGCAGGCGCCGTTCCGCGTGTACTTCGCGTACAATCCGTCACGGGTCTTCGAGAACCTGCAGCCGCCCATCGTGGCCGACCGGTCATCGTTCCCGAATAATGCGACGTTTTTGAATTCAATCGCCAGTTTCGGCCAGCAGTACCCGTTCGAAGAGCGCCGGACACTGTTCCGTTTCACGATCGGCAGGACGTTCTAAAATAACGTTAACAGGCGAAAACGGTCTGGCCCGCCTGCGATATGGTAGTATTTTCACACTTAGGAGTTTCTAGCTTGAAGAAGAATTTCGTCATCGTAAGCGCAGTGGTACTGGGGATGGCCGCGTCGGCAGTCGCCCAGACACCGGGCACCCCGTTGGTTAAGCCTCCCGCCGCCGCAGCCTCCGGACCGGCTCCCACCAAGATTGCCATCATCAACGTGCAGCAGGCCATCATGTCCACCGGCGACGGCCGGAAGGCCGCCACGGAGATGCAGGCCAAGTTCAATCCCCGCCAGGAACAGCTCAAGAAGATGCAGGCGGACATCCAGGGTTTGCAGGATCAGATGAAGAAGGGCAGCGCCACGATGAGTGACGATGCCAAGGCCAAGATTACCCGCGACATCGATGGCAAGACGAAGAGCTTCCAGCGCGATGCCGACGAGTTGAACGCCGATATCGAGCAGGAGAATGGTCGCCTGATGCAGGACCTGGGCGGCAAGATGGAAGCCGTCTGGCAGCAGTTCCTGACGCAGAACGGCTACGCGCTGCTCATCGACGTGGGCAGCCAGCAGACGCCGGTTTTGTGGGCCGCCGCGGCTGTAGACATCACCCCGGAAATCGTAAAGCTGTACGACCAGGCGCACCCGGTTGCGGCTGGCTCGGCTCCGGCAGCCAGACCTCCGGCTCAGGCTGCGCCGCCCGCACCTAAGAAGAAATAGCAGCTTCGTCCGGGTGTACAATCTCAGCAGGGGGTTTGAATTCATGAGAAGTCTCGTTGGATTCGCCGTCGTCCTGTTCGCCGCCAGTAGTGTCTTTGCGCAGCGGTATGTCAATCCCACTCCCGTGGTGGTGGGCGGTGTCGGCAGCGCGGTCTTTCCAGCCGGCACGGCGGCCACAAATCCCGGAATTCAGCGTTTCACCCCGAACGTGATTCATCCCGGCGGAGGTGGTCCGCGGCTGGTGGTGCCCAATGCCACCCTCAAGGCCCGGCCCGCGCGCGGGAATAACGGCAATTCTTTCGTGTATGGGTATCCCGTGTACGTCGGCGGCTCCTACGGCAGCGTCTACGATTCTTCCGCGGAGCAGCCCGCGCCGCCGCAGCAGCAGCCCGGCGTGACCATCATCATGCCCCCGCAGGCGCCTCCGGTGATTATCAATCAGTACGATGCGCCGGCGCATCCGCAGATGAGCGTGTACCAGCCCGAGACAGCTCCGGCGGCTGAGGAACCGGCGGCAGCCGAACCCACCCGCTACCTGCTGGCTTTCAAAGATCACACCATTTATTCGGCCATCGCCTATTGGGTGGATGGCGACACACTGCATTACTTCACTGCAGGGAACACGCACAATCAGGTGTCGGTCTCGCTGGTGGATCGCGGCGTGACCGAGCGCCTCAATCGCGAAGCCGGCGTGGAAGTAAAGCTGCCCGCAGCGAAAGAGTAGCGTCCGGGTTACTGATACCGCAGAGCTTCGGTCGGCTGTGTGCCTGCCGCGCGGCTCGCCGGGATGTAAGTCGCCACCACCGCCACCACAATCAGAATTGCGGCCACGCCAACGAACGTCACCGGGTCAGTCGACTTGATGCCGAATAACAGGCTGGCCAACAGCTTCGTCACCCCGTAAGCGATCACCAGCCCAACCGCCACGCCGATTCCGGCCAGTTTCATTCCCTGCCGCATGATCAGCCCCAGCATCTCGCCCCGACTGGCGCCCAGCGCCACGCGGATTCCGATTTCCTGAGTGCGCTGTTCCACCGAGTACGACATCAGCCCGTAAATGCCGATAGCCGCGAGCAGCATCGCGATTGCCGCGAAAATACTGAGCAGCAGCATATTGAAGTTCTGCCGCGACACCGCTTGCGACAGCACCTCCTCCATACTGCGCTCCTGAGCCACGCCCATCAGCGGATCCACGGCCCGGAACTCGCGCTCTACGGCGGCGCGCAGGCTCATCGGGTCCATGGCGGTGCGCACCCCCCAAGCGAGCGGAATCAGGTCGTGGGCGAGCTTGGTCAAACCGTCCGGCAGTTGGCTCTGCGGCACGTACATCACCGCCTGCTCGCCATCGGCCACCCCGGTTTCGCGCACATTGCCCACCACGCCCACAACCTGGCGCGGCGGATCCTCGAATTCAGGACCCAGCCCTTTGCCAATCACCATCACCTGACCAATGGGGTCCTGCTTGGGCCAATATTGGTTCGCCAATTTCTCATTGATGATGACCACCCGCGGCGCGTTTCCAGTATCGGCCTCCGTGAAGGACCGGCCGCGCAGCACGGGAATCCGGAACACCTGAAAATAGTGGGCAGAGACGAACCGGTACTGTTCGTCGCCATTGTACTGGTCGCCCTTCTCCGGCGCGTGGCCGGCAATGTTGAACGGCAGATCCATGCCACCGTGTCCTGAGGCCGGCAGCATCACAGTGAGCGCGGCGGCTTCCACGCCGGGCAGCCCTTCGAGCCGCCGCAGAGATTGGGTGGCGAAGCGTTCGACTTTCGCCGTGGCATCGTAGGCGGCTCCGCCCGTGGCCGTCTCAAACGTCAGCACGCGCCGCGCATCGATTCCCGGTTTGACTCCGCGCAGGCCGATGAAGGAGCGGATGAGCAGCGCGGCGCCAGTGAGCAGCACCAGCGCCAGCGCGACCTCCGTGACCACCAGAATGGACCGAGTCCGGTTCTGCCGCCGCCCTGTGCCGGAGCGGCCGCTGGTCTCTTTCAGGCTTGATGCCAGGTCCGGATTGGACACCTGTAGGGCGGGGAACAGACCGAACAGGATGCCGGTGAGCAGCGCGATTCCCAAAGTGAATGCCGCGATGCGCCAATCCAGCGGCGGCGCCACGGCCTGGATTCCATCCGCGCCGGTGAGCCGCGGAATCCTTCCCGGCACCAGCAGCAGCAGTACGCGAACGCCCCACGTCCCGAGTACGAAGCCCAGCGCCCCGCCAATTCCCGACAGCAGAACGCTCTCTGTGAGCAGTTGGCGCACCACGCGGCCGCGGCTGGCGCCGATGGCTGCGCGCACCGCCATCTCCCTCTGCCTCACGGCGGCCCGCGCGAGCAGCAGGTTGGCCACGTTGGCGCAGGCAATCAGGAGCACGAAACTCACCGCGCCCAGCAGCACCAAAAGCGCGGTGCGCACATTGCCCACCGTCGCGTCGCGCATCGGGACCGCCGTGGCGCTTTCCCCTTCGTTCATGCTCTTCGGATAGGCGCGGCGGAACTGGCCTGCCAGCACTTTCATTTCGGCCTGTGCAGCCTCCAGGGTCACGCCGGGTTTGAGACGCGCGGCGGCGCTCAGGTAGTGGCCCTGATTGGTGCTGTTCGGGTCCGCCTGCAGCGGCGTCCACAAGTCGGCTGCGGGATCGGACTCGAAATTCGCAGGTAGAATTCCGACCACGGTCACGGGCGCGCCGTTGAGCGGAATTGCCCGCCCTACCATCTGCGGATCGCCGCCGAAGTGCGTCTGCCAGAGCCGGTAGCTGATGACGGCCAGAGCCGGTCCCTTAGGCACATCCTCGGAGGCTGTGAATACGCGGCCCTGCAACGGCCTGACGCCGAAAACGTCGAAGAATTCGCTCGAGACGGCGAGGCCTTTCACCTGTTGGGGCCGGTCGCCGTTCCCCATATTCACGCCCGGCGAATTCTGGCTATAAAGCGTGATGGACTGAAAAACGTGATTCTGCCGCCATGCCATGAACTTGGGAATGGAGTTGGAATACTGCGTGTCACCCGCAAAGGCGCGCCCGAGCTTCACGATCCGCTCCGGCTGCGGGTAGGGCAGCGGCTGCAGCAGGACCGCGTCGACTACGGTGAAGATCGCGGTGTTGGCGCCGATTCCGAGGGCCAGCGCCAGCACCGCAATCGCGGTAAACGCCGGATTCTTCCGAAGCATGCGAACGGCGTAACGCAGGTCCGCGACGAATGTCTCCATGTTGGAAACAACGGACGCCGCCGCCGGAAAGTTCACTCAATTACCAGGAGAGGCGCTCGCCGCCGCTCAACTTGAGATCGAGAATCGCAGGAGCGGCACGGTCGAACTCCACCCGCCGTGGCTGGCCGCCATAGAGCTTGGTCACGGCGAGCGTGGGCAGCACCGCATCCACGCGCTGGCCCGCGGCCTGCACGGCAGTGCGCACCGTGCCGCCCAGGGGAATCGTGAGCTCCTTCTCATTCACGGTCACCACCAGGAACGGGTTCACGCCCACCCGCTTGGGCAGCACCACGCACAGTTCGCAGACCGCGGAGGTCGAACTGGCGGCCTTGGTGCGGCGGTCGAGATCCTCCCGCGTCGTCCCCGAAATCACGATCGCGGTAACCCCGTTATCGTCGGTCTTGTAGAACAAACGGTAGAATGCCGACTGAGTTGGGAACTGGAGATAGTTCACGGCCGGCGCGGTCAGGTGCTCGATGCCGGTGCGCGTGGTGCGGTCGGCGAAGAGCGGCTCGAAATGATAGCCCGCGCCTCCGGTGGTGGGCCGCAGACCATACCAGGCGATTTCGAATCCCGATAATGCCGCGGTGGGCTTGAGGTCTACGGTGAGTTGGCCGTTCTTCATGGTGGTGGTGGAGGACTGTTCCAGCGGCGCGGAGGCAGCAGCCATGACGGGACTGCGGACTTCCAGGCGGTTCTCCGGGCCGAGTTCCACGTACCCGCTCTGCACGTCGCTGGGATGCAGCAGGCGATACGCGACCTGCGATTCGAGCGGTACGGCTTCCACGATGAGGTATCCGAGACGGAGGCTCTCGCCCTGTGCGATGCAGCCGTGCATTTCAGCCTGAAGGGTCCAGTTGCTGAGCCATCCCGGTTGGCGCTGTTGGATCAAGGCGTCGCGGTCCACCGTCAGCCAGAGTCGCTTCTTGCGAAGCACCATCATGGGCGCTTCCGCCGCGCAGGAGCCTTTCCCGGGCGCGAGGTTGGTGGCGAACGCGCGCGACGGGGCATCCGCGGAAGCCACTCCCGGAGGGACGAGTACCGCGCCGGTCAACCGCCAGGTGTCGAAGAGGGGTTTGTGGGCACAGGAAGCTGTGAGCAGGGCTGCCGCTACGATGAGTCCGCGCATGCTAGAAATTTAGCACAGTGGAAGCTACCGTGCGGCCGGCGAATGGAGCCACTGGAGACTCTCGAGGTTGACCAGGGTGTTTAGCGAATTGGTGATGCGGTCGGTTTCGAGGTTGACCCGGGCGTAGCGTTCGGTGCGGAGATTGGGGAGATCGGTGGGCGCGACCGGCGCTCCGTGCAGCGCGGCGGAGAGCAGCTTCAAGGTGTCGCTACCGCGCGGCCGGCGAATGCAGCCACTGGAAAATCTCGAAGCTTAGGGTATTGAGCGAATTGGCGATGCGGTCGGTCTCGAGGTTGACCAGGGCGCAGCGTTCGGTGCGGAGATCCCCCTGAGCGACATCGGCGGCGAAGGTGCCGAACGCATCGCGCGCGGGCGCCACGGGACTGTGCGCCAGTCCGGCTTCGAGCGACATGGTCGACGCCGCCTATCGGATCACACGCGGTGAAATCCATTTCTCCGCTACCGCGCGGCCGGCGAATGGAGCCACTGGAAAATCTCGAGACTCACGGAATTGAGCGAATTGGTAATGAGGTCGGTCTCAAGGTTGACCAGGGCATAGCGGTCGGTGCGGAGATCGGGGAGATCGGTGGCCGCGACCGGCGCTCCGTGCAGCGCCGACCAGAGCAGCACCAACTTGGCTGCGACATCGGCGGCGAAGGTGCCGAACGCATCACGCGCGGGCGCCACTCGGTGAAATCCATTTCTCCGCTACCGCGCGGCCGGAGAATGGAGCCACTGGAAAATCTCGAGGCTCAGGGTTCTGAGCGAATTGGTGAAGCGGTCGGTCTCGAGGTTGACCAGGGCGTCGCGTTCGGTGCGGAGATCGGGGAGATCGGTGGCCGCGACCGGCGCTCCGTGCAGCGCCGACCAGAGCAGCATCAAGTTGGCTGCGACATCGGCGCCGAAGGCGCGGAACGCATCGCGCGCGGATCCCACGCTGTGAAATTCATTTCTCCGCTACCGCGCGGCCGGCGAATGGAGCCACTGGAAAATCTCAAGGCTCAGGGTATTGAGCGAATTGGTGATGCGGTCGGTCTCGAGGTTGACCAGGGCGTAGCGTTCGGTGCGGACATCCCCCTGGTGGTAGAGTGCGTTGTGGTCTGCGCGGAGATCGGGGAGATCGGTGGGCGCGACCGGCGATCCGTGGAGCGCCGAGGAGAGCAGCGTCAAGGTGCGTGCGACATCGTCGGCGAAGGTGCGGAACGCATCGCGCGCGGGCGCCACGGGACTGCGGGCCAGTCCGGCTTCGAGCGACATGATCGCGTGAATCAGGCGATGAGAGTTCGCCATGATGGCGTCGAGCATGGTGACCCGGTCGGCGGTTCCGCCCGGCTCGCTGCGGAAGCGTGCAACGGAGGCCTCCATGTTGGAGCGGGCGCGGCGAGCGGCCAGACGGACACGATCGAGTCGCGCGCTTGAGCCGGCGTCCGGCTCGACATACGAATCGCGCACTGCGGTGAAATACTCGCGATAGGCGTCCAGCATCCGCGCCAGTTCTTCCGGCAGCCGCGTTCGCTCCCAGGTGGGCCAAACGGCGTACGCCGCCAGAGCGATCGCCCCGCCGGCCACGGTATTCAAACCGCGCGCGGCGATCACCTCGCCGGGCGGCAGGCCGGTCAGCGCGATCAGCAAGACGACGAGGCCCGTCAGCGCAATCACGAAGATGCCATAGTTCGCCGGCCCGAAACAGCGCAGCAGAAAGGCGAGGATCGCGATGAGCGCGACATGGACCCAGATGGATGGCGAGAGCACGTGGAACAGCCCCGTCGCCAACACCAGTCCGATCAGCGTCCCGGCCACGCGGAGGATCCCACGGCTGAACGTCCCGGTAAAGTCGGGCCTGAGGACAATGGCTATCGTCATGGGACACCAATAGGCGCGCGTCCAGCCGGCGGCGGAACTCACCACGCCGCCGATGGCCACGCAGACGGCGAGGCGGAGAGCGTGGCGCAGGGCGGCGGAATCCAGGGAGAGGTTCGCGCGGAGCAGCGCGAGGGGGCCGGTGAGTCGCAGGGTGCGCGGCTGGGTCCGCTCCCGCCGGGCGAATTCCTCGGCGCCGGGGGAGCCGGTGTGCCACGCGAGTTCCCCGGCGGATCGGAGTTGGCCGGCCAGACCGTCCAACTGCGCGCGAGCATCGCGGAGGAGCGCGCCCAGATCGCCGGACCGGTCACTGGCGAGACTCTCGGAGATCTTCGCCAATTCGCTGGAGGGCGCGTCCACGGGGAGCGCCTGACGATTTTCCAGTCTGCCTGCTACCGCGGACAAAGCGTCGGCAGCCAGTTGGAGAGCGCGATCGATGGACTGCGCGGCGGCCTCTCCATCGCGCTCGCGCCCGATTCGCGCCCTCACTCGCGAGAGAGCCAGCAGGCCAAGGCGGATGCGCTCGGCCTGACTGAGGAGCGACAGGTACCGTTCGGCCTCCAGCGACCGGTCGCCGCTCAGTCCGGCCAGCGCGGTCTGGGCTTCGGTGCTCTTACCGCTGGCGGGTGGCGCCTCGTGAATCTGCGGAGTCCCGGAGGCCGAGCGGGCCAGTTCGGTATACATCGCGGCCAACGCGCGGCGCTCCGGCTGGTACCTGCGCAAAGGCCAGAACGCGAGGGCGAAGGCGGTTTGGAGGAGGCCGCCGGCTAAGGCGATGCCGCCCGATTCGAGTGCGGCGGAGGCGGACATGCCGTGTGCCGAAAACACGATCAGGCTGACCAGGGTCACCGTGCCGATATCGGCGGCTGTGGTTCCGATGGCGACCATGAGTCCGGCCACGAACGCGGCGATGGCGGAGAGAGCAATGGCGAGGGCGTGATTACGCCCGCAGAGTCCACCGAAACCAACTGCCAGCGAACAGAGGACCGCGGCCGCGCACATGCGGCGGGCGCGCAGGCGGTAGGGATCGGCGCCGTCCGAGTACGCCACGTTGAGTGCGCCGATACAGGCGATGAGGCCGCCTGTGGTGTTGCCGGCAGCCACACCTGCCGCCAGGGGAAGGGCCGTGCCGAGGGCGTTCCGCAGCGCGAGGAGCGGCGTGATTTTGGAAGCTTCGAAGCGTGTAACGCTGCGCCAGAAGGCCAGAGGGAGCTCCTCCGCTAGCCGCGCAGATACTTATTGAAGAAATCCAGCGTACGCTGCCAGGCCAGCTTGGCATTGGCCTCATCGTACCGCGGCGTGGTGTCGTTGTGGAAACCGTGCTGCGCGCCTTCGTACACGTAGCCGGTATAAGTGACGTGGTTGGCTTTGAGGGCTTCTTCGAAGGCCGGCCAGTTGCCCGTGATGCGGGTATCCTGCGACGCATAGTGGAGTAGCATGGGCGCTTTGATCTTGGCGGCGTCGGCGGCGGGCGGCTGTCCACCGTAGAAGGGCACGGCGGCATTCAGGTCCGAACCCATGCGGACGGCCAGAGTATTGGCGATGCCTCCGCCGAAACAGAAGCCGACCACGCCGATCTTGCCGGTGCAATCGGGACGCGCCTTCAGCCAGCGCGCGGCGGCCACGAAATCCTCAGTCATCTTGGCGCGATCGACCTTGCCGAAGGCGGCGCCGCCCTTTTCGTCGTCGCCCGGATAACCGCCCACACTGGTGAGTCCGTCGGGTGCGAAGGCGATGAAATTGGCAGTGCCGAGACGGCGGGCGACGTCTTCGATGTAGGGATTGAGGCCGCGATTTTCGTGGACCACCAGGACCGCAGGCAGTTTGCCGGCCGCCTTGGCGGGATGCACAAGGTAGCCCTTGATGCTGCCGTTACCCTGCGGCGAATCGACTGTGGCGTACTCGGTTTTGATGCGGGCGTCATCCTTCGGCACCTGTTGGGCCCAGGCGTAGTTGGGACGGAGGCTTTCCCAAATAGCCATGGCGGTCATGCCGCCGACGGCGAACTTCTTGGCGGCCTCCAGAAAGTCGCGGCGCTCCATCTCTCCGTGCACGTAGCGGTCAAACAGGTTCAACAGTTCCTGCGGATAATCGCTGGCTTGCTTTCGTTCCATGTTTGACGAGCATACCAAAATCGCGGAAAACTCGTCAGCAGGATTTGTGCGGATTTTCCGGTATGAAGCTCATGGCCCGCTCGGTCAGTGCGCAGATGGTCAGGCTGGGATTTACGCCCAGATTGGCGGCGATTACCGAGCCGTCGCAGATGTACAGATTGCGGTATCCAAAGAGGCGGTGGCGGTCGTCCACCACACCCTGGGCGCGCGACGCCGCCATGGGGCAGCCGCCGAGAATGTGAGCGGTGCCGGGAACGTCGAACAGGATCTCGGTGACCATGCTCATGGCTGTTCCCCCGATCATGCGCGCCACCTTGCGGGCGAAGTCATTGGCTCGCGGAATGTAAGTGGGGATGCGGTTTCCGTGGCTCATGAGTGTTTTGCGGAAGGGCCAAAACCAGGGCCGGCCCAGGCGCATATCGATGTGACCGTCCAAGGTCTGCATACACAGGAGGATGAGGGATTCGCGGGCCCATCCGAACGGGTGGAGGCTGCGCACGGTGCGAATGGGATGGCGCGCCAGAGCGGATGCACAGGTGGCGACCCAACTCAAGATGCGCGTCCAGCCCGGACGTCCGCTGGTCAGGAGCGTGGCCAGCAGTCCCATGGCGTCGGACCCGGCGGGGTAGCGGGTGGCCTCGATGTGAGTGAATTCATCAATGTAAATTCCCGAGCCGATGGCGATTCCGGCGGACAGATCGTCCGCGCTGCCCGGGAGCCGCACCCCGATCAGCGATTCGGCGTTCGTGCGAACGCGTTTGCCGAGACAATCGCTGAGGAGGGGAAGCGAGCCCTTCTGCTTGAGGCGAAAGAGGAGGTCCATGGTGCCCAGGGCAGAACCGGCGAAAACCACCGAGCCGGCGGTAAAGCGTCGGCGGCCTTTGCGGAACCAGGCGGTGGATCGCTCAGTCGTCACTTCGTAGAATTCGCCGTGAGGAGCCACGTCGACCACGCGGGTTTCCGCGAAGACCTGCGCGCCGTGCTTTTCGGCGAGGTAGAGGTAATTCTTGTCGAGCGTGTTTTTGGCGTTGTAGCGGCAGCCCATCATGCAGCCGCCGCAGCCGATACAGGTGTTACGGTCGGGACCGTCGCCGTCGAAGTACGGGTCGGGGCAGCTTTCGCCGGGAGTTTCGCCGGCGACGGCTTCGAGGACGGCGACTTGAGTTCGGTAAAACGTATGGCCTACTCCGGCCTCTTCGGCGGCGCGTTGCAAGATATAGTCGGCGGGACCGAGGATGCGATTCTCCCGCACGCCCAACATGCGGCGCGCGGTATTGTAGTGGACCGGCATTTCGCGCTTCCAATCGGCGAGGTCCGACCAGGATCCGCCGTCCCATACCGTGTCGCCGGGCGCCAGAAGGGTGTTGGCGTAAGTGATGGAGCCGCCGCCGACGGCGCAGCCATGCATGATGATCACGTGGCGGAACGGCTCGATATTGAAGAAGCCGCGGAGTCCCAGTCCGGGCCTCCAGATCCAGCGGTGTAATCTCCAGTTGGTTTTCGGGAGATTTTGCGGATTCCAGCGGCGGCCCATCTCCATCACCGCCACGCGATATCCCTTTTCGGTGAGTCGGTGGGCGGCCACACTTCCACCAAAGCCCGAGCCGATTACGATGTAATCGAAATCCGGCGTGCTATCGGCCATAGACGGCGGAGATGGTCGTACATACGGCCGGACGGAAGGGCTCGCCGCAGGCCGGCAGGCCAGCCGGCGGCGCGGCGAATTGGAGGTCTTTTTTGGAGGCCGATTCGCGCATCGCTTCCAGGGTCTTCTTCAGCGATTTTTCGGGGTTGATGCCCATTAGCATGGAGCCGAGCGCGCGTGTGAAGCTCCCGAATTCGCTGCTAAGAGTGATGGTCTCGGACTCCACATAGACGCCTTTCTCGGTTTCCGAAAAGCGCCAGTACGAGTAGAGTTTGTGCAGGTAGCCGTGATTCTTGCCGATTTCCCGGACTCCGGTCGAGTAGGAGCGGCACCGCCAGCGCTTGGCATCCACTTGTTCCCAGACTACGTCGTTCTGGGTCTCGATGATGGCCGGCTCCTTCATCTGCATGACGAAGCCGAAGTGGTTCTCGCCGCTGCGGCACTGAAGTTTGGAACTGGACAGGATCTCCGGAAAATATTGAGCCCGATGATCATAATCACGGAGCATCCGCATGGTCCGCTCCAGGCTGACCCCGGGGATGAAAACGGCTCCAATCCAGTCGTAGAGCTGCCCGCCCGGCACGACGTGCGGGTTGGGGCCATTGGGCAGCGAGGTTTGAACTTTGCGGCCTCGCACCAGTTGATCGTTGAATGCCTGATCGGAATCGGCTAACAGAAACTGCTTTCTCCCGTCCATCCGTCCTTCGGCGGATTGAACGTAGCAGTCGAACCCGTGTACCGTCTCCGGTTTCAATTGCTGGGCGCGAAGGCCCACGGACGCTGCCAGGCCGAGGACGATAACCGCCCCGGCCCGGATCGTACGCACCGGCATATCATACTTATACATCCGATTTGCCCGCATGTCGACGCCGGCGCGACAGGCTTGGAGGAACGTCTCTAGCGGGCGGCTCCGACCAGGTTTTCCAGCGTGCCGACAAGAGCCCGCAAGGCCACCGATTGCGAACTCAACTCTTCGCCGGCGGAAGCCGTTTCTTCCGCATTCGCCGCCGCGGTTTGGGTGATTTGTTGTACCTGGTTAACCGCGGCGGAGATTTGATCCACGCCTCGGGCCTGCTCGCCGCTGCTGACCCGGAGACCATCGATCAGATCCTTTACCGATTTCGATTTCTCGGTGATGCTGCGGATGGCGTGGGAAACCTGATCCAATTTGGTCCGGCCTTCACTGGAGCTGGTAATCGATTCTTCGATCATACCGGCCGTATCTTTGGCGGCTTGAGCGGACCGCTGCGCCAGATTGCGGACTTCATCGGCAACCACGGCGAAACCGAGTCCGGCCTCTCCGGCGCGCGCTGCCTCCACTGCCGCATTGAGCGCCAGGATATTGGTCTGGAACGCAATTTCATCAATCACCCGGATGATTCTAGCGATCTTCTCGCTCGACGCCGTGATGCCGTGCATCGAAGCCTCCATCTGTCCCAGAGTATTGTTCGCCGTATCCACTACCTGGTTGGTCGCGTTCATCAATTCGGCCGCCATTTGGGAGTCCTCGGCGTTCTTGCGGGTCATTGCCGAGATTTCTTCGGCGGAAGCCGAGGTCTCCTCGACTGACGCAGCCTGCTCAGAAGCGCCGCGCGCCAGGGACTGACTGGACGACGAGATCTGATTGGCCGCGCTCGCCACCTGCTCCGATGCCTGACCCAATTCCAGGGCAGTTTCGCGGAGGATCTTGCTGCTGTCCCGAACAACGAGGAAGAGTACAATGCCCGCCAAAGTCGTCAACGCCAGGAGGGAGAACGCGGTCCAATTGCTGAAGCTGTGGATTCCGGCTCCCCTGGTCTTCTGATCGGCCAGGATCCGGGTTTGCAAGTCCCCGAGAGCGGTTGTATCGCGAGAATTGGCCTGGTAGATCGGCAGGCCTTTCGTGAGTGCAATCTTCAGTGCTGTGTCGGGATCATTTTTTTGGTCGGCCTGGTCCACCTCGGCGATGACCGATCGCCAGTCGGTAAGTTGCTGTTGAAGCTGATCGATCAGTTTCCTGCCTTCCGGTGTTACGATCAGCGGCCGGAATTCGTCCAGCGCCTTCTGCCAGGTCACGGCCGCGCCGTCGAACTGCTGCTTGCTCATTTGCACACTCTCGGGCGCCTTGCCAAAAGTAAACATGACCATGCCCCGCATTCCCGCCAGCATGTCCGAACCGGCGGTGTCCAGCGTACCGCTGAGTTGGAGCCTGCGCGCTGTCTTCTGAGTCGCCGTCTCCAGTTCAGTATTCAGACTGCTGATGCTATTTAAGGACATCACGCCTAAGAGCAGGCTCAGAGCCAACATAACAGCACTGCTAAGGGTCAGTTTCTTGCCGATAGTCCATCCGGATTTCATGTGTCGATTTCTCCGTTTCCTGAAGTCTTTGCCATTCACAGCGTGGCGGTCACCATGAGGTATGGGTAGGTGTAGGTTTTGCCCGGCGTAGCCCGGTGTAGGAAAGTGCCGGGAAAAAGATGGCCGATTCCCGCACCGAATTGAAGCTGTTTCGAAAAGGCGTAGCCTAAGATGCCGTCGAGTTCGGTGCCGACGAACCGTCCGGCAGCGCCGCTGGCCTGTCGCGCGATGGCGGTTCCGGAGGAATTGTACAGCGCGTCATGCGCGTCGGCCAGCCAGTAGGAACCGAATCTGGCGACGGCGTTCCATTTGGGCCGCGGCTTGAGTTCCAGGGCGCCCCGTGCGTGCATGATGTTTTTCCAGCCAACCTGATCGGTCAGTCCATACTTGTCGTGGCCGCTCGGGAAGAGTTGATCGAAGGTTCCGCGTCGCCCATCGGTCGAGTTGGCATCGCCGGTCGCATAGTTGAATTCGGCGGCCACGCGGGGCTTCCACGGAACTGGTGAAAAGGCACGCCCCAAGACCCAGTGGCCTGCCCAGGCATCGATCCGATCCGTGCCCAGCGACCCCTGTTCGCGCGCGACCTCCAGCGAGTAGTCGAAGGAATACGGGAGTTTGCCGAGCCAGCGAAATCCTGCGACCGTGAAGTCCAGATTGCCCACGCTTCCGGTTTCAGTCTTCTGGCGCTGGTTCAGACGCCAGAACAGGTACGGCTCGATTCGGGAGGCAGGCAGGACATCATCCAGACCTCCGTAGAGACCGTGAAGATTGTTGCCCGGCACATGATCCCCGACGTCGCCGTCGTGCAGGGCAACGGGCGAGGATGCGAATGCATCCAGGCGGTACTTACCCTGATGGAGGCTCAAGCGAACGGCGTCGAAGCTGCGCGCGGTATTGGTCCAGTTGCTGCTGCCCACCAGTCTTTCCTCGCCCAGGTTGAGTTCCTGCCTGCCGAATCGGAGACTGGCATGTTCGCGCTCGCTGTCACCGAACTGGACAAAGGCCAGGCGCAGGTCGAATGTGTCCTGAAAGGGAGGGGCATACGGTTTGAGGTTCTTGCCCTCGACGCGGCCGTCCTGCATTTGAAACTGGAATCGCACCCAGCGGAGCGGATTCAGCCACATGTTTAGCCGTAGCCTGTTTAGTAAATACGCATCCGTGGCGTCGGGCTGAAAATTGGCTCCAGCGAAGCCCTCCAGACGCGCCCGTTCTTCGCCGCTGAGGCAGAGCCAGGCCGGCAGAAGCTGGTTCGGACAGGTTGAGGAGCCGGGCGGAGCCACGGGTTGCGCCACTGCGACGAATGGCAGCAGGGCTGCGAAGCAAGTCGATAGGAGTGCGGACCGATTCACAAGAATAATATCGGTCCGGCAGGTCTTTTTCTTTAGCGTGAATGAAAAAATGGGATGGTTCGGCTGGACCTCGCAGGCGCTGTATGCGAAAATTCGCGTCAATTAGCCATGCACAAACTCGCTGAAGTCGAAGCAGCCAAACAGCTGATGAGCGAAGCCAAGGACTGGTCGGTCTGGCAATGGTTGACCGAGAAGCGACGCGTCCGGGTCGCGGCCGACGCTGCCACGGCCGCTTTGGATAAAGCGGAAAAAAAGGTCAAAGCCGAATGGCCCGATGATCTTAGAAAACTGTACAGGCGGACCTTCGCACAGGTACGCGCGGACGGAATGGACCCTCTCCACATTGCAGTCTGCGACGTCAAGAAGGCGGATGACGCGGCTTACGATGCCCGCATGGACGCCGAGGCCACCTTCGACGAGGCTGAACGACGTCTCAGTGCGTCCATCGCCCGCGAGGGAACGCAAAAAGCCATCCATGCCTATTCCCTGCACGAGCAGGCCATCCGCAAAGCCGAAGCCGTGGCGCGCCACCAGTAAGTCACTAAAGAATTCCCGGCTTCTGCCGATACTTTTTCCTAGTGGCGGAAAACTGCACCATCGGAAGGGCCGGTCTGCTGGCCGCTGTCGAACAGGCGGCGGATCCGATCGTGGTGACTGGGCCTGACGGAAGAATTCAGTATGTGAACCCAGCCTTCACGGATCTGACGGGTTATTCCGCAGCGGAGTCCGTTGGCCGGTCCACCAGCATGTTGAAATCCGGCCGCGAATCCGCCGAGTTCTACAGCAACCTCTGGCGCACCATTGAAGCGGGAGATGTCTGGGAAGGCCATTTAGTCAATCGCCGAAAAGACGGGACGCTGTACGACGAAGAGATGCGCATCACGCCGGTGTTGGGCTCCGGCGGAGAATGCGTCGGGTACATCGCTATCAAACGGGATGTAACGAAACGCCGCGCCGCGGACGAAGCCCAGCGATTTCTGGCGGCGATTGTAGAGGCCTCGCAAGACGCCATCGTTGGTTTTACATTGGAGGGCGTCGTTCTCACGTGGAATGGCGGAGCGGAGACCATTCTTGGGTACTCACGGGCCGAGGCGATCGGCTCGCATCTCTCGAAATTCATTCCGCCGGAATACGTGGCGGATTCAGGGCGTTACATTGAACAGGTCAGGCAGGGAAACGTCGTATCCCAGGCGGAGGGCGGCGGGCTGCGCAAAGATGGGACCAGGATCCAACTCTCCGTCACCGCGTCACCCATTCGCAATGCTTCCGGTGAAGTAGTCGCGGTTTCTACCATTCTCCGGGATGTTTCCGAGAAACTGCGCGCTGAGCGAGACCGTGCCTTCCTGGCCTCGATTGTGGAATCTTCCGAGGACGCCATTCACAGCGTAGCCCTGGATGGGACCATTGTCAGTTGGAATCGTGGCGCGGAGGTGCTTTTAGGCTACTCCAGCGCGGAGATCGTGGGCCGGAGTGCGTCGGTTCTTGCGCCTCCGGGCCGCGAGAGCGAGCCGGCCGGAATACTCGTCGAAGTCGCCCAAGGTCGCGCGCAACCCCCTGTGGAGACCGTTCTCCAGGCCAAGGGCGGCCGCCTCGTGGCTGTTTCGATTGCGGTATCGCCGATTCGCAACGAGTGGGGCGCCGTGGTCGGCTCCGCCGCCATTGCACGAGGTATCGGCGAACGTCTGGCCGCGGAACGGAAACTGCGCGAAGGCGATGTAAGATTCCGCCAAGTCTTTGAGAACGCGCCATTCGGCATTTATCTGAGTGGCCTGGATGGGCGGCTCCTCCAGGTAAATGCAACATTTTGCCGGGTTCTGGGCTATTCCGAGACGGAACTGCTGGACAGGCGATGGGTGGAGATCGTCCATCCCGATGATTTGCGGCCGTCCGTGGAGATACGGGAGCGAGTGCTCCAGGAACCGGGAATTTGCCTGGAAACCGACAAGCGCTATCTTCATCGCGATTGCCGCACGGTCTGGGTGCGGGCCAAGATCTCGCTGGTACGCGACACTGAGGGCAGTCCGCTCTATTTCATCACTCACATCGAAGACGTTACGGAGAGGAGACGGGCCGAGGAGGCGCTGCGCGAGAGCGAGGAGCGCTTCCGTACCATGGCCGATGGCTGCCCGGCCACGATGTGGGTGACTGACGCCAATGGCAGCATCCGATTCATGAACCGCGCCTTCATGGCGTTTTCTGGCGCCACTGCGGATCAGGTCCTGGGAACCGCGTGGAAAACGCTGCTGCATCCCGACGATGCGCCGGCCTACGTGGCCGAATTCCTGAGCGCTGTGCAGGAACAACGGGCTTTCCGGTCAGAAGTGAGAGTCCGTCGTCGAGACGGCGTCTGGCGCTGGCTGGAATCCTTCGCGGAGCCGCGCTTCTCGCCCAGTGGCCATTTTCTGGGACACGTCGGTCTTGCCCCTGACTTTACGGAGCGCCGCGAGTCCGCGGAGGCGCTGCAAATCAGTGAGACCAATTTCCGCCAGTTGGCAGAGAGCATCCGAGAAGTCTTCTGGATTGTGGACCCGGCTTCCGGGGAAACCCTCTACGTGAGCCCGGCCTACGAGCAAGTTTGGGAGCGGTCTTGCGAAAGCGTCAAACAGGAACCGCACTCGTGGAGCGATGCGATCCATCCGGATGACCGGGAACGTGCACATCGCGCGTTTGCGCAACATAAAGAAGGTCGTACGTTGCCGACGGAGTTCCGAATTCTAACCCCCGATGGGCGGGAGAAATGGATTCGTGACCAAGGCTTTCCCGTGCGCGATGATTCCGGTCGAGTAATCCGGCTGGTGGGAATCGCCGAAGATGTCACCGAACGGAAGCGCTACGAAGAGGAGTTGATCAACGCCAAAAAGGGGGCCGATGCGGCCAACCAGGCCAAGAGCCGCTTCTTGGCCAACATGAGCCATGAGATCCGAACACCAATGAACGGCGTCATCGGTATGCTGCAACTCCTGATGTCAACCAGCCTGACTGGCGAGCAGCGTCGATTCGCGACTGTGGCCCAGGAGAGCGGACATACGTTACTGGCGCTTCTGGATGACATCCTGGATCTCTCCAAGATCGAGGCCCGCAAAATCGTTCTGGAAAAAGCGCCTTTCAATCTGCGCGACACCATTGAAGATGTTCTGGCGCTGCTCGGCGCCAAAGCTACGGAAAAGCATCTCGATCTGCATTCGAGGGTTTCAACGGATATTCCGGCTGCCCTCTCGGGCGATGTGCACCGGTTGCGGCAAGTACTCACCAACCTCGCGGGTAACGCCATCAAGTTTACGGATCGGGGTCAGGTGGCGATCGAGGCGGCGCTGGAGAAGGCCGGCGGAGGGAGCGCTCGAGTGCGATTTGAGGTGATCGACACCGGCATCGGTATCCGCCCCGAGCAGGCTGACAGTCTGTTCGCGCCGTTCGTGCAGGCTGACGCGTCCACGACTCGAAAGTTCGGGGGGAGCGGGTTGGGCCTGTCGATCTCCAAACAGCTTGTCGGTCTGATGGGTGGCGCCATCGGAGTCGCGAATAATGCCGGCCGTGGATGCACTTTCTGGTTTACCGCGAATTTCGAATTGGCGAAGGAGACGGCCGGGTCGCGCCGGCCCGCGTGCCCCCATCTTTCCATGGCGCCGCGCAACGCGCGAATCCTGGTGGCCGAGGACAACACCACGAATCGCCTGGTGATCTGTGCTCAACTTTCGAAGCTTGGTTACGAGGCAGAGGCAGTAGCGGATGGAGCGGAAGCCGTGGAAGCTGTCCAGCGGGGCGGGTACGATCTGGTGCTAATGGATTGCGCGATGCCCAGAATGGACGGTTTTGAAGCCACGCGCCGGATACGGGAGGCCGGACACGCGGAGCTTACGATGATCGCCGTGACCGCCGACGCGATGCCGGAGGACCGCGAACGCTGCTTGCGCGAAGGAATGAACGACTATTTGGCCAAGCCCGTCGAATTGAAGCAACTGGCTGATGTGATCTCGCGCTGGCTGCCGGCTCCGAGTGAGAGGGAGCAGCCCGTTCTCGTTTTCGACTCCCAGAGCCTGTTGGAACGGCTCATGGGGGACCGGGAACTTGCCGGCGTGGCGCTCAGGGGCTTTTTACACGATACGCCGGGCCGGCTTGCCGGACTGCGGGAGCGTTTACAGAAGTTCGACGCCTCCGGAACGCGGGCCGAAGCTCACGCCCTCAAGGGCGCCGCGGCTACGGTTTCGGCGCAGTGTCTACACGCGATTGCCTTGGCCATTGAGCGGGCGGGCAGCAAAGGCCAACTGGATGGCTGCGAGGGGCTGGTGCGCGGCGCAACCGAGGAGTTTCGACGCTTCCAGCGAGTAGTGGAAACTGCCGGCTGGGTATGAAAGAGGCTGAACAACGATGATCGACTTAGAAGACGAGTTGGCGCAGGAATATCTGGCCGAATCCCTGGAGCATCTGGACACTGTGGAATCCGACCTTCTGGCGATTTCTAAAGAAGGTGCGGAGTTCGATTCGGAGCGCGTAAATCGAGTCTTTCGGGCAGTCCACTCCGTCAAAGGAGGCGCCGGATTCTTCGATCTGGAAAACATCAAGAACCTCGCGCACCGCGAAGAGGATGTGCTGGCGAGAATTCGATCTCGGGAACTAATGCCGACCCCGCAACGAATTGACGTTCTGTTTCGCGCTACCGATACCTTGGTGGAACTCCTCCGGGATGCCGCCAGTAGCAAGAGCGCGGATATCGCCCAGCTTCTGTCCGAGCTGTCGGCGGCCTGCCAGGGTCCGACGGACGGCCCCGGATCTCCCGCCAGGGCCGCGCGCATGATGCTGGTGGAGGATGATTTTGCAAGCCGCCTGGTGATGCAGACCTTTCTCTCGCGATATGGCGAGTGTCATATCGCGGTCAACGGCCGGGAAGCCGTAGATGCATTCCAGGCCGCGCTCGATCGGGGCCAGCCTTACGATCTGATTTGCATGGACATTATGATGCCGGAGATGGACGGCCGGGAGGCAGTCAGGCTGATTCGCGGACTCGAGGAGGCTCGCGGCGTCCTGTCCACCTCGGGCGTGAAAATCATCATGACGACCACCGTGGAGGACGTC
>DASZMZ010000173.1:0-6273 GCA_035551455.1 Candidatus Sulfopaludibacter sp. | reverse complement strand
CAGCAATCAGTGGCAGCCGCGCACAACGACTACATCAGCGCGGTCTTCGGCTACAACCTGGGTAAGGTGGCGTTGGCGCGCGCGATGGGCGATGCCGAGCACTCCATCCAGCAATTCCTCGTCAGGAAATAAATATGCCCGGACCCGTGGATCACGAACCCAGGGGTGAAGCGCCTCCCGACGGCATCGGTGCGCTCCTCGAAGAGCAGCGCCGCCTGAGAGGCGAGATTGAAAATCTCAGGCGGCAGCAGGAGCAACTGCTCAAAGAAAAAAAGGAGCAGGAGCCAGGAAAAGGGGAGAAAAAGGAAGACGGGAAACAAGAAGGCCCGGATCAAAAGGCTGGAGACCAGAAGGACGAGAAGAAGGACCCGCCCAAGCCCCCGCTTCGCCAACGGGCGTCGGCATGGGTGCACGCTCACCCGCTCGCAACCATTTTATTGATCGTCGGAACCGTGGTCCTGCTGGTTGCCGGGTACCTGGTGTGGCAGTACTTGCAGAGCTATGTGAGCACCGACGACGCGGAGGTAGACGGGCACACGCACCAAATTGGAAGCAGAATTTCGGGCACGGTGACGGGCGTCTATATCGAAGACGATCGCACCGTGGTGAAGGGACAGACACTGGTGGACCTGGATCCGAGCGATTATGAAACCGCGTTGTCGCGGGCCCAGGCGAACCTGGCGCAGGCGCTCTCCGAACTTCAGGCGCAAGCGCCCAACGTGCCGATCACGCAGACCACGGAGGCTACCAATGTCGCTACCGCAAACCTGGAGATTGCCAATGCCGAAGCGGCACTGCAGGCTTCCAATCAGGGCTACGTATCGGCGCTGGCGGATCTGAAACAGAGCGAGGCCACCGCGGCCAATGCGGCGCTCGAAGAGCAGCGCTACCGGCGTCTTGCGGATAAACAGGAAGTCTCGCGCGAGTTGTACAATCAGCGGGCCACGGAGGCGCGGTCGCAGACGGCACTGGTGGCGTCGCGCCGCGCCGCGGCGGAGGCCGCGGAGAAAACGGTCAAGCAGCGGGAGGCGGCGCTGGCGCAGGTGCGCGATCGTGCCCGCGCGGCAACCACCAACGAGCCGCGCCAGATTGCGGTGCAGCACGCCACCGTGGCAGGCCGGCGGGCGAATGTGGAGGCGGCCAAAGCGCAAGTGGAGCAGGCGCGCTTGAATCTCAGCTACTGCAAAATCGCCGCACCGGTGTCGGGAATTATCGGAAATAAGACAGTGGAAGTGGGTCAACAGGTGGCGCCTGGGCAGGAGTTACTTGCGATCACTTCCACCGACGACATTTGGATCACGGCCAACTTTAAAGAAACGCAGATCACAAATATGCATCCCGGCCAGCGGGTAACTGTGTCGGTGGATGCGCTCAATCTACAGTTCGAGGGCTGGGTCCAAAATCTACCGGGTGCGACCGGGGCCAAATACAGTCTGCTGCCGCCAGAGAACGCCACTGGCAATTATGTGAAAGTGGTGCAGCGATTGCCGGTGCGCATCCGCCTGAAGCCCGGCCAGCAGGGCTCCGAGAGGCTCAGGCCCGGCATGTCGGCGGAACCAAAGGTATGGGTGAAATGAGGACGGTGCATGCCCGGTGAGCAAGGCGGGAGGTGGCAGCCGTCGCATAATCCCTGGCTGATTGCGCTGGCCGTGATGTTGGCGACCTTCATGGAGGTGATGGACACCAGCATCGCCGCGGTCGCCGTGCCCTATATCGCGGGCAGCGTATCGGCAACATACAACGAAGCGACGTGGGTGCTCACCAGTTACCTGGTGGCGAACGCGGTGTTTCTGCCGTCGAGCACGTGGTTCTCGCGACGGTTCGGCCGGAAGCGGTTCCTGATGTTTTCGGTGCTGGTGTTCACCATCGCGTCGTTCGGCTGCGGCATCGCGGGGAGCCTGGGCTTCATTCTGCTGGCGCGGGCAATTCAGGGAGCGGGCGGCGGGGCCTTACAGCCGATCTCGCAAGCCATCCTGATGGAGAGCTTTCCTCCCGAGAAGCAGGGGCAGGCGCTGGGCCTGTTCGCCATGGGAGTGGTGGTGGCGCCGGTTATCGGTCCCGCCTTCGGCGGGTATCTCACGGACGCAATCTCCTGGCGCTGGGCTTTCTATATCAACATTCCGGTGGGCATTCTGGCGCTGATCTTACAGCAGAAATTCCTGGAGGATCCGCCGTATATCCGCAAATCCGATCCGGGACGGCTGGATGGCATTGGTCTCGGACTGCTGGCAATCTGGTCGGGAAGCATGCAGTTCATCTGCGACAAAGGGCAGGAGGAAGATTGGTTCGGCAGCAGCCGGATCCGCTGGGCGCTGGTGTTTTTCGTGCTGGCCTTCGTGTTCTTTTTAGTGCGCGAGATGACGCATGATAAGCCGCTGCTCAATCTCCGGGTACTGGCGAATCGCAACTTCGGCGGCGGCTGTTTCCTGATCTTCCTATTCGGAGCCTGCGTCTATAGCATCACGACCATTCTGCCGCTGTTTTACCAGACGCTGATGGGGTATAACGCCACCACGGCCGGCTTGGCGGTAAGTCCGCGCGGACTCGGTTCGCTCGTCGGCGCGTTAATTGCCGGGCGTTTGGTCGCCAAACTCGACGTGCGCAAACTGGTGGCATTCGCATTTATCGTGCTCGCCGCGGCGAATCTCTGGAATGGGTCGTTGACGCTTCAGATCTCACCCTGGTCGCTGTTCTGGCCCATTGTGATTACGGGATTCGCGTTCCCGCTGATCTTCGTGCCGCTCTCCGGGGTGGCCCTCGGGACCCTGCCACAAGAAGAGCTGGGGAATGCCAGCGGGTTGTACAACCTGCTGCGCAATCTCGGCGGCAGTATCGGAATCGCCGCGGCGAACACCATTGCGCAGCGCCACCTGCAAACCCACCGAAGTGAGATGGTTCACTCGCTCTCGGCCGGCAGCCTGGAACTCCGGCACGCACTATCGCGGCTGACGATGCTGATGCAGGCGCACGCAGGCCCGGTGAAGGCTTCGCTGCGGTCTGCCGCCATACTGCAGAGAAGCCTGGATAATCAGGCGCAACTCTGGGCGTATGTCGACGTGTTCCGCTACCTGGCGATCGTATGCGCGGTCTGTGTGCCGGTCACTTTCATATTGAAGAAAGCGCAACGGAAGGCAGCAGCGGGGTAGACGACGAGCCACCGCTTCACGCGTATTTCAGCAGGGCTTTAAACCCATAGTCCATGTGGTGCTGAATGTGGCAGTGGAACAGCGCGGGTCCCGGCTGATCGGCCGTGAAGTCGACCACCGCGCGGCCGTACATCGGCACCACGACGGTGTCTTTGATCACCCCGGACGTCGGCTTACCGTAGATCTCGGCGATCTCCCACAGGTGCCGGTGCAGGTGCAATGGATGCGCATCGTCGGTGCGGTTGCGGAACGTCAGGCGGTAGCGAGTTCCCTGCTTCAATACGAATTCGTCTGTGTGCGGATAGGGCTTGCCGCTCACCGTAAACAGATTGAACTTGCCGGCGCCGCGCGGAATCTTTTCGAAAATCATCTCCAGATGTTCGGTCGGCGCGGGTCCCGATGGCGGCTTCCCAAACAGAGTGTAGTCCCACGCAGACGGCGGCGGAGTAACCCATTGCGGGCTGCGGCGCTGGTTGGCGTACTCGATCACGATGCCTAATCCGCCATCGCGTACGCGGTCTTCTGGCGCTCCCATCACCCACACGCCGGGCTGGCTCATCGCCACCCAGGCGTCGATTCGCTCCCCCGGTCCGAGCATCAGGACATCGACGGCCGCCGGGCGCGCCACCGGATTGCCATCGAGCGCTACGACGTTGAACTTGTGGCCGGGTAATGCGATGTGGCGATTTTCGATCGCGCTGGCGTTCAGGAAATGAAACATCACGCGCTGCCCCGCGCGCACGCGAATCGGTTCGCCAAAGCCAAGCGCCTTATCGTTGATGGAGTAGATGTCCGTGGCCACTTCCAATCCGGGAGGCCGCGTATCGAGCACGGGCGGCTTTTCCGGCTGCGGACCGGCGGGGTCGAGATCGTCCGTGTCCATGTACTGCGTGGTGAAGTAGGGCTCCCAATCGCGTAGCGCGAGGTAATGCTCCTGATCGTAGGCGCCGGGATTGCTGCCGCCTTCGATCACCAGAAACCCGAACTGACCGGTGTAGCTGCCGCGATGAAGATCGTCCATCGACATGGCGTGCGTGTGATACCAGCGTGTGCCCGCCGGCTTGGGCGTGAAGCGGTAGCTGCGAGTGCCGCGCGGCGGAACCACGGGCGTTCCCTGCTCTTCGGAGCCATCCACGTCCGCCGGTATCAGCAGCCCGTGATAGTGCACCAGTTCGGGAACGTCGGTCTTATTCACCACGTTGACGGTGACCGGCACTCCTTCTTTCATTCGCAACAGTGGGCCCGGCGACGATCCGTTGTATCCAATGGTACTGATGATCCGGTTTGGCGCGAGTTCCACCGTGACCGGCGCGATCTCGAGGTTGAACTCCGGCCCCGAAATCTCTTTGGCGCCGCTGTTGGCCGGCATGCCGGGCATCGGCATCTGCTGGGCGGCCAGCGGTGCTGCAACTGCCGCTGCGCCTGCGAGTTTCAGGAAGTCACGACGATGAGGAAAGCTTTGAAGTGGCATGAAGCAAGCAATTGCCCTTTCGGCCCGGGCACGATCATGATACGCTTCAGAATATCAAAAGAGGGGCTACTGACCATGAAATTGGCCCGCCCAGTATTCGCAATCGGCTTACTGTTCACCTCGGCGATCGGGCTTTTCGCCTGGCAGCGATACGGCCGCAGCGGGTCCAATCAGCTACAGCCCTACGATTCCACCGATCGGGACATTCCCGCCGAGTTCTACTTCAGCCGGCTTCGTTACAACTCCGGCTACGGCGGCGGCTCCGGTTTTCGTTTTCGCGGCGGAGGCGGCTGGTCGCAGGATTTTCCGCGCGCCGACCACGATTGTCTGGTTGCCCTTCGCCGGCTCACCCGTATCGACTCGCCGTCTCCGCTCAGCATCGTCGATATCGACGATGACCGCATGGTCGATTACCCGTGGATCTACGCCGTGGGCGTTGCCAATTGGGCCTTCACCGACGCGGAAGCCGCGCGGGTCCGCGAATACATCGCGCGCGGCGGATTTCTGATGGTGGACCACTTCCACGGGCAGGACGATTGGAATCGTTTCATGGCGGGCATGAACATGGTGCTGCCCAACGCGGTGGTGGAGGATATCCCCGACGATGACATGATCTTCCACGACCTCTACGACATTCGCGAAAAATTTCAAATCCCGGGCGAGCAGTACGTCGCCACCGGCCGCACTTACGAAAAGGACGGCTACATTCCCAAGTGGCGGTGCATCCGCGATAAGGACGGCCGCATCGTAGTTGCCATCTGCTTCAACATGCACCTGGGCGACGCTTGGGAGTGGGCGGACGCGGGTGGGTATCCGGAAAAATTCTCCGGTCTCGCGTTTCGCATCGTGCTGAACTACATTACCTATTCAATGACCCACTGAGTGGACGGGGACGAGCATGAGACAACTGTTGGGATTGGGCGCGGCCGGAGTGGTGGCCGGCGCCATTGTGATGGCCCTTGCGCAACAGCCTGCGCAGCCAACGCCGGCGCCGAAGAAAAAAGGCCCCGATATGAATTCGCAGTATCGCCTGGGGCCGGATTCGATGCCGCAGGAGGGCGTTCCCAAAGGCGAGATTCGCGGACCGTTCACCTTGCCGAGCAAAGTCTACCCGGGTACGCAGCACACCTTCTGGGTCTACGTGCCGGCGCAATACGATCGCGCCGTGCCTGCCAGCCTGATGGTCTTCCAGGACGGCCAGGCGTTCAAGCAGCCCGATGGCGACCTTCGCGCGCAAAACGTGATGGACAATCTGATTTACCGGCGTGAGATTCCGGTGATGATCGGCGTGTTCATCAATCCGGGACGCACGCCGGAACAGCCCGAGCCCAATGCGCAGGAGTGGGGCGACCGCACCACCAATCGGCCCGCCGAATACAATACGCCCGACGATAAGTATGCGCGCGTCATTGTCGATGAGCTGATGCCTGCCCTGTACAAGGACTACAACATCTCGAAGGATCCGGAGCAGCATGGAATCGGCGGCTCCAGTTCGGGTGCGATTGCCGCATTTTCCGTGGCCTGGGAGCGGCCCAACGAATTTCGCAAGGTGCTGAGCAATGTCGGTAGCTTTGTCGATATTCGGGGCGGTTACGTGTACCCGGAACGAGTATTGGCGACGGACCGGAAGCCCATCCGGGTCTTCCTATGCGACGG
>DASZMZ010000172.1:0-20553 GCA_035551455.1 Candidatus Sulfopaludibacter sp. | reverse complement strand
GGCGCCGGTAAGAACAATGGTTTTCCCGCCGAGCCGCTCGCCCAAAACGCGCGCCGTGGCTTCCATTGTGTCGGTGCCGTGGGTGATCACGATGCGATCTTCGGCCACGGCGGCACAGCGGTCCAGAATTTTCTGCCGATCGCCATCCGTCATCTGCAGGCTATCGATCATCATGAGAGTTTCCACGCTCACTTCGAGGCGGCAGCGGCCCAGACGCAGCATGTCCGGCAGGTGCGTCTGCTGGAAGAAGAGCTCGCCGGTCAGCTCGTTGTATTCCTTGTCGAACGTCCCGCCGGTGATCAGGATGCGGATGGCGTGCATAAGAACAACGTTAGCAAAAGGGGCTTGGAGGCGGAGAGTTAGGGCTTAGCGGGCTCGTTTCGCTCGCGGATGAAACGGCGGGGTGGCGGGCCGCGTTATATTAGTGATATCCCCATGCGAGGCACGCGCTGGCTCTTGCTGGTGGCCATCGCCGTGATCCTCAGCGGCATCGTCATCAAATATCGGGCTCAACAACAGGTCAGGGCACAGCAGGCGGTTGCCAAACCGGCTTCGCTGCCGGAGGCTTTGAATTCCTCGGCCGAGCACTTTGAATTCAATAAGAAGAACGGCGCGGCCCCGTGTCCCATCTATCACATTGAGGCCGACGGCTTCGAACAATCCAGCGATTCCTCCCACGTCGAACTGAAGAACGTCACGCTCAAGCTGTACAACAAGAGTTGCACCGGCTACGACCTGAGCCGGAGCGCCGCCGCCACATTCTTCGCGAACGACAATCGTCTGTACTCCGAGGGCGAGGCCGAAATCACCCTGAATCTGCCCCTGACCGGCCAGCCGAAGCACACGCCGATTTCGGTGAAATCCTCCGGCATTACCGTGGACACCATGACGGGTCGCGCCGATACCGACCGCGCCACCACGTTTCAGTTCGAGCGCGGCAGCGGCAAAGCCGTGGGAGCCTTCTACGATCCGCCCAGCAAGGAACTGAAGCTGAAGAGCGCCGTGGAAGTGAACTGGACGCCCGAGGGTCCGCACGCCAAGCCGCTCAAGATCGAAGGCTCCAGCCTGGCGTACCACGAGGCCACCAACGAAGTGGATCTGAGTCCGTGGGGCAAGCTCACGCGCGACAACACACAGGTGGAAGGCGAAGAGGTGGCGATCCACCTGGACGAGACCAGGACCGGCGACGACGTGAAGCGTGTCCTGAAGCAGGTACACGCGGTGCGCGCCCACGGCGTGGAAACTTACCCCAATCGCAAAGTGCAATACGCGGCGGACGATATGCTGGTGGACTTCGACCCGTCCGGCGTGATTCAGAAGATCACCGGCCAGAACAATGCCCACTTGGTCTCCACCACGCTATCCGCCGAAACCACCGTCGACGCCAACCACGTGGACCTGGATTTCACGGTGGACAAGAAAGAGAGCATCCTGAATCACGTAGCCGCCACAGGGAACGGCGTCGTGAATTCGCGGCCGCTACCGGTGGCCGGCCATGAATTGGGCCAGACCCACGTGCTACGCAGCGAAAATCTGGAAATGAAGATGCGCCCGGGCGGCCACGAGATGGAAAACGTGGTGACCCATGGTCCGGGCACTCTGGAGTTTCTGCCCAATGCCGGCTCGCAGCACAAGCGCGTGCTGAACGGCACCGACCTGCTGATCGCTTACGCCCCACAGAATCGCATCGAGAATTTCCACGCGTCCAACGTCAAGACGCAGACCGAGCCCACCGCCGACGAGAACAAACAACGGGCCGACCGGAAGCAGCCGGCACGGGTCAGCGCCTTGACCACCAGCCGGGAACTGACGGCGCACTTCGACCCGAAGACCAGCAAAATGACCTCCATGGAGCAGACCGGCGACTTCACCTATGTGGAAGCCGACCGCAACGCGCGCGCGCAGAAAGCCACCCTGGACGACCAGAACCTCATCGTGCTGGATTCGGGCGCGCGCATGTGGGACGCCACCGGATCGACCACTGCCGACCGGATCCGCATGGATCAGCGCACGGGCGATTTCACGGCGGACGGCAATGTCAATTCGAGCCGCCTGCCGGACAAGGATTCCGGCAAGAGCGCGCAGATGCTCTCCGGCGACGAGCCGCTGCAGGCGCAGGCGCATCGCATGGTCTCCACCAATCGCAATCGCACCATTCACTACGACGGCGGCGTGGTCATGTGGCAGGGCGCCAACCGGTTGACCGCGGACGTGGTGGACCTGGACCGGCAGAGTAAAAAGGGTCTGGTGGCCGACGGCCACGTGGTGAACAACCTCTGGGAGACGGCCAAGGACGACACCGGGAAGACCGACGCCAAAAAGAAAGCGGGACCCGCAGTGTTGACCGTCGTGAAGGCGCCGCACCTGATTTATACGGACGAGAACCGGCTGGCGTATTACAGCGGCGGCGTGGACCTGAACCGTCCGGGAATGCATGTGACGAGCACGGAACTGCGCGCCTTCCTGGCCGAATCCGGCTCGGACTCGCGCTTGGACAAGGCGTATGCGGATGGCAACGTGCAAATTGTGAATACGGCCAAGGGTCATACGCGAACCGGAACGGGCGACCACAGCGAATACTATACCGGCGAGCAGAAGGTAGTGCTGAAGGCTCAAAAACCGAAGAGCGCGAAACTGGTGGACACCGTGAACGGAGCGCCTCGGGCCAATACGGAGGGCGTGGAATTGACCTACTATGCTAACGATGATAGGCTGCTGGTAAACGGGGGCCCCAGCGCGCCTGTAGAGACGCGAATCCAGAAGAAAAAGAAATAAACCGCGATGAGCAAGCTAGAAACGGACGAGATTTCCAAGTCATATCGCGGGCGCAAGGTAGTGGACGACGTCACCGTTCACCTGCAACAGGGCGAAGTGGTGGGCCTGCTCGGGCCCAACGGCGCCGGCAAAACCACGTCGTTCTACATGATCGTGGGCCTCATCAGTCCCGACTCGGGCCGCATTCTGATTGACGATCAGGACATCACGCACCTGCCGATGTACAAGCGGGCCGGCAAGGGCATCAGCTACCTGCCGCAGGAGGCTTCGGTCTTCCGCAAGATGACCGTGGAAGAGAATCTGAAAGCCATTCTGGAAACGCTGCCCATGCGGTCTCACGAGCGGCGCGCGCGGATGGAGCAACTGATCGACGAACTGGGACTGGAGAAGGTGCGGCGCAGCGCCGGCTACATGCTCTCCGGCGGCGAACGGCGGCGCGTGGAAATCGCCCGTTCCCTGGTGATCAGTCCGCGATTCCTGCTGCTGGATGAGCCTTTCAGCGGTATCGACCCGATCCAGGTCTTGGAATTGCAGCGCATCATTTTCGACCTGAAGCGCTCGGGAATTGGCATCTTAATCACAGATCACAACGTACGCGAAACGCTGGCCGTGACGGATCGCGCCTACATCATCAATGAAGGCCGCATTTTCCGTGCGGGAAGTCCCGAAGCGCTGGAGCGGGATCCCGAAGTCAAACGCATCTATCTGGGCGAATCGTTTACCCTGAGGGTGTGATTATGAAAGCCATACTTCCGTTTTTATTTGCCGCGTCGGCCTTTGCTCAGCCCTTTTCCGCCGGAGTGAAGGTCGGCCTGCCCCTCACCGATTTTGTGAATACGGTGAATGGTGTGAGCAACACCAGAACCAATCGCTACCTGGTGGGTCCTACGGCCGAGCTGCATCTGCCCTGGGGTTTCGGTGTGGAACTCGACGCCATTTACCGCCATTTCGATTACACCAATCCGATCGGCTCGACCGTCAACGGAGTCGTCACTTTCGCCAACAACAGCACCAGCGATTGGGAATTCCCATTGCTGCTCAAGTATCGCTTCCCGGCGAAAGTGGTGCGTCCTTACGTGGATGGCGGCGTGGCGTGGGATAAAGTCAGCAACCTCGCGAATACAGTCACGGGCGGCTCCACCAAAGGCACCACCATGGGCGCCGTAGTGGGCGTGGGGCTCGACGTACACGTCCTGATCATTCACGTGCTGCCCGAGTTCCGCTACACGCGTTGGACCAGCCAGCATTTCAACCTGACCAACGTGCTGAACAGCAATCAGAATCAGGCCGAAGTGATGGTGGGAATTACCTTCTGAGAAGAAGACAGGAGTCAGAAGACAGGAGACAGAAGGCGCGGCAGCATACGGTTAGCATCCGGCTGATTTCTTCGGCTTCGGCAGACGGGCGTGGGAGAGTGCCGATCTCAAGCATTCTGTCTCCTGACTTCTGCCTCCTGTCTCCTTCCCCTAGAACGTCAGCGTCACAGTCGTGGCCACGTTTACCGGCTGGCCGTTCAAGAGCGTGGGTTGGTAGACCCATTGCCGGACGGCGTCGAACGAGGCCTGCATCAGGAGCGGAGTGCCGCTTTTGACGGTGATTTGTTGGACGTGGCCGTCCTTCCCGACAAGCACATTTAAAACGACAGTCCCGGTCACGTGCGCATCCGGCGACACGACCGGCGAGACTCTGGTGACCAGACGCCGCGACTGGGCAGCTTCGTCGAGTTGAATGGTCTCCGGCGGGGCCGGCATCTGCTGCGACGCCTCGGCCTTCTGCTTCTTAGTAGCGAGCGCCTTCTGCACCCAATCGTTGGCCACGGAGATTTCACTCTGGTATTGGGCTGGAGTATCCATGAGGTCGGCACGCTCGCGGATGAGCAGATTCATGTAAGCCATCGCATCGTCATATCGCGGATTGATGTCGAGGGCCTTTTGAAGGTTCTGCATTCCCTGTTCGAGGATAGGGGTGTAGCGGGCTTTCAGGCTGGCCTTGATGTTGCCGGCGGGTAGCGGGCCGGGGTCCTGCGGCTTCATGCCGGAGAGTTTGCGCGCGTCGCTATAGGCGGGATACCAACGGGACCAGGCGACGAAGCCCAAGCTGTAGTAGGCATCGGCATTCCCCGGATTGGTGGCGGTGAGTCTCTCATACCATTGCTGGGCGTTGTCCCACTGCTTCTGATTGAGATAGAGCGACGCGATGGACGCGGTGGCGACGCTATTGTTTGCGTCGAGATTCAGCGCGGACTGAAATTCGCGCAGCGCCGAGTCGGCGAAACCTCGATTTTCGGCCGTCTGGTTTCCAGGCACGTATTGCTGCATGTAGGCGGTGGCCAGATACAGATGACCGGGCAGGAAGGCAGGATCGGCATCGACGGCCTTCTGGAAGGACTGGACAGCTTCGGCCAGATTGCCGTTCTTGAAAGCGGCGACTCCCTGATTGAGGAAACTCTTCGCATCTTGCGCGACGGCGAGAGCGGAGAGCGCGAAAACGAGAGCGAGAATTCTACGGACCATGAAGCAATCTCCTGTAACCCTACTGCTCAAAACGGAGGCAGGCGCGGCCGAGATAAATTTCGTCTCCGGCGCGCAGTTTTTCGCCGCGTCGATTGCCGGCGGGGACTTCGATGGAGCGGCCGTCGCGAAAGACGCGCGTGCCGAATTCGCTGCCATCGTCGCAGATGCGATACTCGCCGGCGTCGCGGCGAATGTGGGCATGTTTCCGTGAGACGGTGCCGGTAGCTTCGTCGGCGCCTTCTTCGAAGACCACGTCGTTGCGCCGCACCACGCGCTGATCGGCATCCATCAACTCTTCCATACGGCCCAGATTGGTACGCGCCTTTTCGAGCGTATACCCGTCCTGAGCGGTCTTCCCTTTCACCGCCACGAGCCGTCCCACCGCGGCGGGCGCAACGGCGATCTCTTTGGCTTCCACGCCGTATTCGATCTCGAAGTTCCCCGTGCCGGTTTCAGCCGTGTGGATCTCGACCGCGAAGCCGCGCGGCACCTGGCAATCGGCGCCTTCCAGCGCCTCGCGGATATCGTTTTCCAGACGATTCTCGCCGCCGAATGCAGCTTCGTACAAGGCGCGGCGCGCCGCATCGGGAGAGATCAGCGTGACGGTAATGCGCGGAAACGGGAAGACGCGGCGTCCGCGGCCGATCACCTGCACCTGCCCTTGAATGTCCTCGAGAATGGCGTGGTGGACCAGCAGAAGCTGGTCGGAATCGGCGGGACCGAACATCTTCTCGGTCCAGCGGCGGAAGCCGCGTTCGATGGTTTTTTCGATTTCCGAAAACAGGTTCATGGCTGAATGAGACCGAGTTTGGCCGCGGCGTTTACGATTTCAGCAGCGGCGGGCGCGGCCGCCGTTCCGCCGTAGATTCCATTTTCCACCAGAACAGAGATGGCGATCTTGCGCGCGCTGCCGCCATACGGAGCGAAGCCGATAAACCAGGCGTGAGACGGCGCGTCGGCCAGCTCCGCCGTGCCGGTCTTTCCGGCCATCGGCAGGCTGGCAGCGGCCTTCCGTCCGGTGCCGCTGGTGACCACCTCGCGCATGAACTTGCCCAGAGTCTGAGCGGCATCAGGTCCAAGCACGGACTGCGCCGGCTGGAGGCGGACGTTGGTCTCATCGGTAATCCAGCGGCCCTGCGGCATGGCGCCGCCATTGGCGACGGTGGCGGCGACGCGGGCCATCTGGAACGGCGACGCGACCACTTCACCCTGACCGTAAGAGGACTGCGGCAGAAACTGTCTCAACTGCGCTTCGGTGGGCGGCGAGGCGGCGGCGATGCCGAGCAGGTTGGCCGTATCCAGGAGCTCCTTGGCGCCCACATCGTACGTGCCCAACTGCGCGAAGTAGGCGTTGCAGGAGACCACCAGGCCGCGCTCCATGTCTTCGGTGCCGTGCGGCGTGGTGTCCTGTATGTCGTCGCGAATGGGTCGCTTGATCCCCTTAATATAGTTACCTACGCGATTGTCCGGCAGTCGCACGCACTGGTACGTCTTGTGAGTCAGTTGCGGATCCTTGCGCAGTGCGGCCATGGCCGTGACCACCTTGAAGGTAGAGCCGGGCGGGTACAGCCCGTAGCGGGCGCGGTCGAGATACGGATTGGCTTCCTGCGCGGGCTGCGGGGTATCGTCAGCCGCGGCGGAGAGGACGGGCAGCGGGTAGCTGACGGCCGCGAGAAGGTCCCCGGTGGCCGGATCCATGACCACGGCGGCGCCTTTATCCTGATGCGCGTCGGCCAACTGCTTCTTCAGAATCTCGCTGGTGCGGACCTGCAGGCGCGCGTCGATGGACATGTGGACGTCGCGCGGCCGGTCCAGAATCTTGCGGACCGCGGGATTCTGCGGGTCGTCGCGGTGGCGCAGGAGCGGGACCAGCTCGCGGTAATCGTAGCGGACTACGCGTTCGAGTTTATGCGTGCGCGGATTCTTGACTTCGACCAGCGTGGGCCGGTCGTCATAACCGCGGAGGCGGCGGGCCGAATCGCGCTCGACGAACGACGTGTTGCTGGCCGCCCAGCGGAGTCGGGAGCGGAGGTCGCCCAGGAGGTCGAACGTCAGTCCGCCAAACGGATAGTGGCGGCTCTCATTGCGGGGACAGGCCTGATCGATATTGATGCCGAGCTGTTGATAGTCGGCGCGATGCTTTTCCAGTTGAGCCCAATCGCTGGTGGCCAGCGGGAGGCCATTGCGATCGAAGATGGTGCCTTTGGGGATGTCGCGCATCACTTCCTGGAAGCGCGGATTGTACTGGTAGCGGCGGGCTCCGTCGGCCTGCACCACGAGCGTGCCCTCGCCCATCACGGCGTCGCTGTGCAACACCTGAACGTAGGCGGCTTTAGCGAGCACCACCGCGCCGGCCAAGGCGAAGACGCCGCCCACCCAGCGGACCGGCATCTGGAAACGGGGGGCGGCATCGCCGGTGCGTCCCGAAATGCCGGCCAGGATTCCGATCACCAGAAAGTTGGTGATGAGCGCGGTGCGGCCGTAGCTGAGGAACGGGGTGACGACGCCGGAGAGCGGCAGCACTCCCAGAGCGCCGCCGGCGATGAGCAGGATTTGCAGCGCCGTGGCAGCGGCGATACCGGCCGCGAGGAAGAATTCGTAATCGCCGCGCGCGCGCCGGGCGATGGATAGAGCACGCCACACGATGGCGGCGTAGAGCAGGAAGACCACGGCCACTCCGGCAAAGCCCCATTGTTCGCCGAGAGCGGAAAGAATGAGGTCGGTATGCGCGGCGGGAACCAGTTGCGGATCGCCCTTACCGATGCCCATGCCGAGAGGTCCACCGGTGGCGAAGGCCCACAGCGAATGCGCCAGTTGATCGCCGCCGTGTACCAGATTATTCCACGGGGAGAGCCACATGGAAACGCGCTCGCCCACCGTATGCGGGACGCCGATCTCGTACCCGAACAGGAAACCGCCGCCCACCAAAAGGATGCCCAGCAGCGGTACGAAGACGCTGCCGCGAGCCATGCCGTAGAGCACCAGAAAGAGGCAGGCGAAGACCAGCGCGGGTCCCATATCTTTCTGCAGGAAGAAGAAGACCAGCGAGAGGACCACGCAGACGGCGGCAGGCAGAGTATATTCGACCGGCGGAATATCGAAGCGGCTGGTGAGCGGGGCCAGCGACGCGCGGGTCTCGCGGGCATGACGGAGCACGTCCCATCGTTTGGCGAAATAGCCGGCGAGGAAAAAGATGAGCAGAATGCGGATGATCTCCACGGGCTGGAAACCGAAGAGATTGACCTTGGCGTCGCTGGTGCCCGGTCCCGTCCCGAACACCACCAGCAGCGCGGAAAGCGCGAAGCTCACCAGCAGCGGGACGAAGCTGAGATTGCCGAACAGGCGCTCGTAATCGAACTCGGCGGCCACCGCCATAATGAGGCAGCCGGCCACCGCGCCTTGGGCGAAATCCACGAACAGGAGATTGTCTCGGATCGGGTCGCGCAAACTGACCATCAGAATGAGGCCGATGCCGGAGAGCAGGAGCACGGAGGGCAGAAGCCACTGATCGCCGCCGCGACGCCGGAGGGTCCAAAAGACATGGGCCAGCACGAAGGCGGCGAAGAACAGCACCGTCCAACGATAGAAAGCGGAACGGAAGGCCTGCGGACGGTGCACGATGAAGAGTGGCTTGAGGCTCCGCAGTTGTTCCCCGGTGAGCAGCGGCATGGATTCGCGGTCGCCTAAGCGGGCGCGAAAGGCGGCCAATCCGCGATCGTGGGAGACTTCCTCGGCGGTGACTCGAATGCGGGCAATGGCGCCGACGTTCGGCAGTCCGCCGCTGATGTAATAGATTTTGCGAGCCACGAAATCGCGCTCGGCGGCTTGCGGGAACAGCGTGGCAAGCGCTGGCAGCAGGTCTTCGCGCGCGCCGAGTTCATTCAGGTTCAGGAGCTGTTTCGACGCCAGGCTGGCATCGACTTGCGCCAGCGGCTGCGACTTGGCCAGATACACCAGGTGCAGTCCCCACGCCACCAGCGCGCCTGCGGCGAGAAGCGCCAGAAATTCCGCGCCGCGCCAGCGAAAGGCTGGACCTCCGGCTCGCGAACCGCGTCGTACTTCGGCGCGCTCTACCGACCTACTGTGCGTAACCGCCATAAGAGTGGACGCAAAAAACCTAAAGGAGACTTGCCTATTTCGATTTCTTTCAGCCGGTTGTTGACGCCTTCCAGGCTCGTCTGTACGCGGCTGACTTTGGCGCTGGCATTGCCGTACGGAACGATTTCCTGATACAGCGCGAGGGCCCGATTGTAATCGTTGGCGGCGCGCTGAATCTGGTCCTTCTCCTGGGGCAGGCCGCGCACATTGCGCGAATCCCAGAACGTGCGGTCGGCGCGTTCCAGGTAGCCATCGGCCAGGAAGAGTTTCTCGCGATTGCCCAGTTGATAACCGCGGTGTTCGGCCTCCTGGAAGGCCTGCGCCGCGCGGTCGATATCCTTCAGGCCATAGACGTAGACGCGGGCGACGCCCAACTCCGGATCGGGCGATTTGGGCAGCAAGCGCTGAGCCTCTGTGAAGTCTTCGATGGCCGCTTCCAGAGCTTTGGGATCGCGGTGAGCCGTGCCGTTGATGCGCGCAATGTGGCCTTCGGCGAGCCGCAGTTCCCCCCGCACGGTGTCGTCGGGATCCACCTGTAGAGCGTCGGACAGTATCGTGCGCGCGCGCTCCCAATCCTTTTCGTAGACGGGCTGCGCATCGCTATTGCGATAGGACGAGATGACGTGGTTGGCCGACGCCACCAGACGCTGCTTCACGGCTTTGCGGGTTCCATACAAAAGCAGAGACGAGGGATTGGACCCGGAAAGTTCCTTCCATTTGGTGTAGATCTGCTCGGGATCGGTGAGTTGTTCGGCTTCAATCTGGCGCGTCAGCTCCTTGCCGTGCGCATAAAGAAGATAGCTGGAGACGCTGGCCCAGACTGCCCACCCGACCAGGGCCAGTACCAGCGCCGCCACCACCTTCATGAATTTGGAGAAGGCGCCGCGCTGCTTCTTTGGGACCCCGCCAACCGGCACGCCAACCGGGACGCCAACCACGGAGCCGGTCCGGCGGGTTTCGCCACCGGGCTCGTCATCGAAAGCCACGGCGGCTTCCGTGCGGCGCGTCTCGTCCGAGGAGCGGGGCGCGGTGCGGCGCGTGGCGTCGAGATCTTCCATCATGGCGCGCACGGGACGTCCGTGGCGGAAAGCAATCAGGTCGTCCGCAAAAGCTCGGGCAGTCTGGTAGCGGACGTCGGGATCGGGCGCGGTGGCCTTCATCAGGATGCGGCGCAGAGGCTCGGGACAGGGATCCGGCGCCGGCGGCGGCGCGATGCGCGAGCGGATCATGGATTCGAGCCGCTCGGTGGATCCGGCATGGTAGGGCTGCATGCCCGTGACCATCTCGTACAGCATGACGCCCAGCGACCAGAGGTCCGAGAGCGCGTTCACTTCGCCGATTTCGAGCCGTTCGGGCGACGCGTACGGCACGCTGCCGAATTCGTTGCGCGTCAGTTTGCGCGAGAGCGACAGAGCCTTGGCGATGCCGAAATCCAGCACGCGGATATCGCCGCGCATATCGACGCGGATGTTCTTGGGCTTGATATCGCCGTGAACGATCCCGCGGTAGTCACGGCCCTCGATCGTCACCACCAGATTGTGCGCGTTCTCCAGCGTTTCGGCCACGGCGATGGCGGTATCGGTGGCGAACTCGACGGCCAGCGGACCCTTGCGGGTGAGGTCGGAGAGGTCCTGCCCCTCCACATACTCCATCGCGACGAAAAAGTAGCCTTCGATGTCGCCGGCATCGTAGACACGGACCACTCGCGGATCGATATCGGCCAGACGGGCTTGAAGCTCGGCGCCGCGGCGTTCGGCGGCGATGGAGTCGCGGGTGTCGGAGTCGGGACTATGCTCGATCAGCTTGAGCGCGACGGTGTGGCCGAGCACCGTGTCCTGCGCCAGGTAGACGTCGGCCATGCCGCCGCGTCCCAGCTTCTGGCGGATCTGGTACTTGCCCACGTTGCGGCTCGCCGACAGGATCATTGCTTCTTCCCCCGGGGCGCGGGATGCAGGGTGGCCGGCGGCGGGAAAACGTTGCTCGCGCGGGCGGCTTCCAGCAGGTCGGGCGGCAGTTCTACCGTATTCTTCTCAAAGAGGTTGTCGCGGAGCACCGGGCGGGCGCCGTCTCGCGCGGCGAGGCCGGCTCCCTTATTGCGGCGGAACGTGTTGTGCGCGATCCAGGGCGCGGCGGCTCCAGTAATGAGAACGCCCTCGGCGAGGCAATCTTCCACGGCACTGGCGGAGAGGGACGTGCCGCTGCCTCCGCGCACCTCGATGCCGAGGCCGGCGCCATGCACCTCCACATTGTCGATTTCCACTCCTGAATTGGTGAGCACGATTCCTGCCGAAAGCGGCAACTGGGCGTCGCCGACAATGCGAAATCCGCTAAGCCTAGCATTATGAACGTTTTCGGCGATCACGGCGGGGCCGTTGCTCAACGCGGGGGCGCGCAGACTTGCCTCCAACGGGACACGGCTGCGAACGGTAATGCGGTCAGGGAGACGCACCTGTTCGCGGTATTCGCCGGGCAGAACTTCCACCGTGTCGCCGGGGTGGGCGTCGGCGAGCGCGGCGGCGATGCTGGCGAAGGCGGCTCCGTTTCCAGCCGTCAGAATTCGCGGACCGGAGACCACTACGGGGGGCTTTGGCGCCGACTGGCGGCCCAGGAAAAAGCCGCCCGCTCCGGCAAGTGCGACAGCCGCCGCCAAGGCCACCATCCACCTGATCGGCCAGGCGGAACGGGGCTTTGCGGGAGGCGCAGGAGGGGTGAAGTCCTCGCCTTCCACCAGCACGACCGTGACGTTATCCTTGCCGCCGGCCTGATTCGCGGCGGCGATCAGTTCTTTAACAGCGAGGTCGGGATCGGCAGCGCGGCGCTCCACGATTTCCAGAATGGCGGCCGACGGAACCTGGTCGCTCAGACCATCGCTACAGAGGAGGATGGCGGACTCCGGGTCGAACGGAATGCGGCGGATTTCGATGAAATTGGGGTCGTCGGGAGTGTGCTCTTCCGAACCGACGTCGCGGAACACTTCATTGCGCCGGGGGTGGCGCATGGCCTCTGCCTCGGTGAGTTCGCCGCTGTCCTCCCGCTCGCCGACGGGCGAATGATCGTGCGTGATCTTGACGATTTCGCCGCGGCGTAGCTGGTACAGCCGCGAATCGCCCACGTGGCCAATCACGGCGGCGCCCTCATCCAGCACGGCGACCGTCAGGACACAGGCCATGCCCTGCCACTCGGCATTCTCACTCGCCGCGCGGAGAATCTCGTTGTTGGCCATGGCGATCGCTTCCCGAATGCGCTGCTCCACGGTGCCGGTCTGCCGCTCCAGGCGGGCACGCAGACGGGAGACTGCGATTTCGGCGGCCTTTTCGCCGGCTGCCTGTCCGCCAATGCCGTCCACCACGAGGAAAATCCCGCGGTCCGGGTCCAGGTGCAGTGCGTCTTCGTTGTTCTTGCGAACCCGCCCGGGATCGCTGCCGCCCGCGGTCCTGAGTTTGGCCTTAACCATTCGTGGTGCTTCGGAACTCCAGATACAGCACGTCGGCCAGACCGATCCGGGCCTGCGAAGGAACCGGCGCTTCGACGTTCAGATCCTGCTTTTCAGCGCCGCTGAAATCGATGCTGCAGGGCGCCTTCTGGCCATTGATCGTGGTGCCTAAACGACTGAGATCCTTGAGGAAAAACTGGCCCGACTCGGGATCCCGCCGCAGTCGGAAATGTTCCCGAGACACGTCGGCCAGTGTGTCCAGTTTCAGGTCCGTCCAATAATCGCGGCCGCCGCGGCCCACCACAATCTGGTCTCTGGTCATGCGAAACGTTTTTCGCCCGCCATTATCTTCATACTCGATTACGGCCAGCGTAGTTCCATCATTTTGCGGCGCGGGCGCGGGCGCGGCTTCGTACTTCGGCGTGGCGACGGTCTCCACCCCGGCCAGGCGGCGCGTGGAGATCCGCTTGGTCATGGAACCGGCGCCGAGTTCCGCCTTGGCCGGGAGGGCCAGTTCGGAGTAAATGACAATGTCGCCGCCATTTACATCGTCATCGGTATTTTCCAGGATGCGGATCTGCCAGCCCCCTTCGGGCACGGCGATTTTGGGGTCGGCGCGTTTGGCAATTTTCAGCCGCTCGCCGAGCGAGGCTTTGTTGAGACGCTCCAACTCTTCATCCAGCGCGCGCCGCGCCTCCTCGACGATGCGCGGAGCGATGCCGCGCACGCGTTCCATATCGTCCGGGTGCAGATAGACGTGATAGATGGCGGGTGCGAGCGTCGAATAATGGAGAGGCTCAAGCCCCTCTCGCATATTGCGAACGATTTCCAGGATGATCTCCCGCGCGGTGGCGGGCGTGGTGGCTGCCGGACGGTCCATAGGTAGAACCCTTTTTCGATTTTAGCAGGCTGGGAACGATTCACTAGCAGTTGGATTGCCAGGTGCGGGATTGATCCTCAGCCATGGATCGTAGTAGCTGCCGGACCGAAAACGAGCCTTTCCGAACGAGTCTCGCCTCCTCGTGGTTTGCCAAGTGCTCTCCAAAGGGCATGACGCGAAAAATCCATGGAGTTCGGCCCTCTCCTGCGTTTCGATTGAGCGCTCGATGAAACCGGCTCGCAAAATCGACACCATTTCGATTGTCTTCTTTCTGCTGCTTGCGATCGTACCGGGCGCCTGTTGGGCCCGCTTCGCGGAGATGCGCGGCTTGCTGCTAAATCCGAACACCGCCGGCCTCTCGGCATGGATCGCGGAGTTAACTATATTGCCCGCCGCCCTGCTCACCATGTGGTTGCGTTCGCGGCAATCCTTTCGAAAGATCGGCTGGCACTGGGGTCCGTTTGCCGCGTACATCGCCGTTGCGGCTGCTACGGTTTCGGCTGTTGCCCTCGTATGGGCCATCTCTCTCGCCATGCACGCGGCCGCGCCCGTGCAACGAGCAACACCCCGGCAGCTAGCGATCTCGTTGCCCGTCATCCTCGGCCTCTCCTGCTTCTTCGCCTTCGCGGAGGAATTCGGCTGGCGAGGCTTCCTGCTCCCCAAGTTGCTCCCGCTCGGAGTCAGGCAGGCGTTGCTTGTATCGGGTCTGTGCTGGTTCTTGTGGGAGGCCCCTCTGGTGGCGTTTGGGATGCTGGATGCCGAGCTGATCCATATCAATCCGCCGCTGACGCTGGCCCTGCATCTGCTCCAGACCTTGTCGATGGCTGTTGTCTTCGGATATCTGCGTCTGCGCTTCGATTCCGTTCTTCTTCCCACATTCGCGCATGGACTCCTGAACACGATGGGCGCCCTCGGCTTCTTTCTACTGCAGGAAAAACGTCCCATGGTGGCGGACTTCAGTGGAGTAATCGGCACCCTGGCGCAGATCGCTGTAGCAGTCGCGCTGCTGGTTTCGTCCGCGCGCCTTCGGAAACCGCTAACCACTCCTGAGTGATGGGCCTGAGTGATTAAATCTCCATCACCGCATTTCCTTCGTGCTGATTGTCGATTTTCGCGGAGCCCGTTCGACTAACAAATGAGGGCTGGCTTGGCCGGCTCAAGTCTGAATCAGAGAGGCAAAAATGTCAGCGAAAACCATCGAAACGAAACCCACCCACGAACAGGCCCAATTGCACCTTCAGGTATATGAGCAGCGGCGCGAAGCGCGACTCCGCGAGGCTCGCGACTGGTACTTTAAGAACTATTACGTCAACACCATGGAGGACTCCATGCGGATCGCCGCGCCCGGCACCGAGCACGGCGCATTGGTCATGATGGTGTTCGGCTACTGGGAGCAAGCCTGTGCGCTGCTCAACTACGGACTGCTGCACGAAGACCTCTTCTTCGAAACCAGCGGCGAGTTCTTCGGCGTGTGGGAGCGGGTCCGGCCGGTCATTGAGGAAGGCCGCAAGATGTTCGTGAACCCCGGCTTCCTCGGCCACCTGGAAACCGCCGCTGGGCGCTACCAGCAGTGGAGTGAAAAACGCGCGCCGGGCCAGATCGCGGCGATGCGCAACTTCATGGAGCAGATGAAACCGAAAACCGCATCGGCGTAGACCACCATCCCAAAGCACGGGCAGGCCGGGAGAGGTCTGCCCACTCACTCCTGCATGTGGCATCATCTGAGAATGCTCAATCTGCGCTCCGGTGTCTGGTGTTTGGCGTTTTGTCTGACGGCTGCCGCGGTTCCGGCCGACGAGATTTCCGCTCGCGCCCGCAAGCTGCACTTTTCTTCCATCGTGCTCGACACGCATGACGACACCACCGAGCGCCTCTTCAGCAAAGACTTCGACCTGGGGAAGCGCAACGCCACCGGCCACGTCGATATCCCGCGCATGCGCGAAGGCGGGATGAACGCGATCTTCTTCTCGATCTGGATCGACGGACGGATTATGGGACCTCCGGCCATTCAGAAGGCCCTGGACCAAATCGACGCCGTCCACGAAAACGTCAATCGATTTTCCAAGGATCTGGTATTCGCCCGCACCGCCGCCGACGTCCGCCGCGCCCACGCACAGGGAAAAATCGCCGCGCTGATGGGCGTCGAAGGCGGCCACATGATCGGCAACGACATCGCCATGATCCGCATCTTCGCCGATCTGGGCGTTCGCTACATGACGCTATCCCACTTCTACAACAACGAGTGGGCCGATTCGTCCACCGATAAACCCGCACACAACGGGCTCACCGATTTCGGCAAGGATATCGTGCGCGAAATGAACCGCCAGGGCATGTTGGTGGACATCTCGCACGTCGGCGACAAGACGTTCTACGACGCACTCGAAGTGAGCAAAGCGCCCATGATCGCATCGCATTCCTCCTGCCGCGCGCTCTGCAACCACCCGCGCAACATGACCGACGACATGATCAAAGCGCTCGCCGCGAAGGGCGGCGTCATCCAGATCAATTACGAACGGAGCTTCATCGATCAGGCGTACAAGGACGCGTACGAAAAGGAGACCGGCGGCGTGGTCTCCCATCTGGCCGAAGTCACCACGAAGTGCAATAACGACGACGCCTGCGTGTCGCGCGAAATGGGTGAGTTGAACAAGAAGCTAATGAGCGAAGGAAAGCTGCCGCACGTAAGCTGGATGAGGATCATCGACCACATCGATCATGCCGTGAAACTGGTAGGCGCCGATCACGTGGGTCTGGGCTCCGATTTCGACGGCGCCGACATGCCGGAGGGCATGGATGACTGCTCCCATCTCCCCAAAATCACCCAGGCGCTGATCGACAAAGGCTATTCCGACAGCGACATTCGCAAGATCCTAGGTGAAAATACTCTGCGCGTCATGGAACAGGCGGAGCGGGTGAGCAAGCAATAACGGGGGACGCTGTCAACGGAGTCGTCCGGCCACTTTCCGAATACCGCGTGATTCGCCCGATGGCGTTTCGCGTGGGACCTCGTCTGCGAATCGCCGAATTGTTCGGTGGCAATTGCCTTTACAACAATTCTCGCAGCGCAATATTCAGGGTTCTAACACTGCTGCGAACCAAATCGAGGTAACGTTTAAATGTCGGCAAATCAATCAGGCTTCATTCTGACCACATGGCTATCCACATTCCGAAGCTCCTGCGGGAAGCACTCAGAGATTATCAGCAGCGATCGATCGATGCGATGATCAAGTACATCGGCCAATTCGACACGTTGAATGCGCGCGCCGGCCTCGTGCAGATGCCGACGGGCAGCGGAAAAACCGGTGTCATAGCAACGCTGGCACGCTGCGAGACCCGTCCGGGTCCGGTGGTCGTCATGGCGCCCCGTATTAGCATTCGCGAGCAACTAACACGATATATAGATAGGCGTTTCTTCGAACATGCCGGCATCGACGCCTCATCGCTACCGCGAAGAGTCGTCGAATTGAAGGACGGTGGCGAAGATCCGGGGAACCTCAACGATCTTGTTATCACCACGACCGTTCAACTGCTAACCAGCCTACAAAAGAACAACACGCCTCTCTATCAGAAACTGCGCAATCAGGCGGTGCTAGTGCTATTCGATGAAGGGCATTACGAACCGGCCGTGCTGTGGAGCCAAGTTGTGCGCAGCCTGCCGTGCGCGCGGATCATTTTTACCGCGACGGCTTTCCGAGACGACTTCAAGACTTTTGACATCGATCCTGGCCACGCATTCCGTTACGGCTTCGACCAAGCGCGGCGTGCCCGTTTCATCCGCAATGTGCAAATGCATGCTTACGTCCCAGAGCGGTCGCCGACTGCGTTTGCGGCGCAGGTCATCGAAGCCTATGACCGCATGTTCTCCGCGCCGGATGAAAGCCAGACCGACCGTCCGCGCGTCATCGTAAGATGCGACAGACCGGAGGAGATTCGCCAAATCGTCGCGGCGATCGGCCGGAAGGGACGTTCGGTAATCGGTATTCATGAAACCTTCAACGATCCACTCGCCGGAGAACATCACAGCGTGCCGAATCCTGACAAGGTCAACGCGACCTTTTGGGTGCATCAATTCAAGTTGCTTGAAGGCATAGATGACCACCGCTTTCAAATGCTCGCCCTGTTCAGCGAACTTCGCAGCGTGCGATCTTTTGTCCAGCAAGTCGGCCGCGTGATTCGAAACCCGAAGAGGACCGTCGGCGCGACAGCCCATGTACTCGATCACTCGCCGCGCGGGCGGCAGACGAAGCTGTGGCAGGAGTTTCTGGATTACGACAAACTTGTCGAGCGCGGCGATATTGGCGCTCTCGACCTGAATCAGCGCTCGCTCGTTGACTCTATTCGCGACGCGGTTCCGGGCCTGCTGTATGTCGATGGGCGATTTCGTGTTCCGGCCGACATAGCCGCACTAGCCCTGAGCGATCTCCAGTTGCCGCTCAGTGCCAACCTATTTCATAGACCGCCAGTTCTGTCGTTCTCGAACGTGGAAGAATTGATCCGGCGCAAATGCGAGGAGCAGGATCTCTTCTGCCACGTCCTCAACGGAACACCTGATACAGCGGCCGTACTTCACATCCGCATCGGCATGTCACCCTTTCTAGAGGGAGCGTTCTTCCCCGAGCCAAAACTTGGCGTCACGATAGTGCACGCTAAAGGCAAGTATGTCTTCATCTTCGAAACTGGTCGCGCGTTAGGAGCGGAGGCTGTCGGTGGGCGTCCGGTGGACGGCTCTCTGCTACGGCGGCTATTTGTTAAGGGAGCCCGTGCCCGCCTCACGGCTGTGACGATGCACAATGCTAACCTTGGCGCAGATCAGGTTCGAACGCGCGCGCTTACGGCAAACAGCGTCGATATTTTGGCACCCTCGTTCGACGAACACGGATACGTACTTTCAACGGCAACAGGCTACAGTCGTGGGCGTCGGGGCGATCCTTCCAGCGCCGAAGCAAACGTGCGCCGCTATGTCGGTGTTGGCAGTGGCCGGGTTAGTGATTATGGGGGCGGCTTTGTCCCGTTCGACGTTTGGAAAGTGTGGGCCGCCGAAGTCGAGCAGTTCCTTGATCGAAAGGGCGCCGCCCTGCCGGTGTTTTCTCGGTGGGCTGAACCGACCGGATGGCCGAATGACCCTAGTCCCCGCAACGTACTGCTGGATTTATCCGAGGTGCTCGACCGCTACCGTACGACGGGTGAGGACGACCTCCCAGAGGAACAGGAGATCGAAGCGGATGAACTCTGCGCTGATGTGAAGAAAGGGGCGTTCGAGATATCCGCAAACGGCAAACCTCTGAAGATCGGGATCGAGGCAGAGCCAACGGAGGGTAGGTATCTTCTGAAATCCCCTACGCTCGACACGCGCTATTACTCGACCGACCCCGAGGCGCGCGAAGGGCTAGTGCGTTACCTGAACCGGACACAGTCCTTTCGGGTGATCCCAGCGAGCGAAGGCTACATTTATACGGTTGGACAGTTCAGCCGGCCTTTGATCAAATTTGGCCCACAATATGACGATTCGAAGATGGGTGTACTCGGAACCCTCAACGCGATCGATGAACTTCGAGACATCAAATCCGAGAAGGGTAAAACGGCCCGGCCCAACGGCTCTGGCTGGGAATACGGATCATTGTTCGACTTCATCGATCGGCAGGCCGCAGGGACGAAGATGGCAACGTACTTCAGTGGTACCGAGGTGATGGTGTGTGACGACCTTAACGATGAGGCGGCCGATTTCATTCTTGTGCAGCGCGCAACCAAGGATCATAGCGAAAGGGTCGTTTACATTCACGCTAAGGCCAAGTCTGAGGCCTCCAATTGTTCGGCGAGTGCCCTGCACGATGTTTGCGGCCAAGCGCAGAAGAACCTGCGGGAGGTGTCGCTTTTTGCGGAGCCGGGGCGGAGCAAGGAGACAAAATGGACTACAGAGTGGAACGGGAGTCCGCATACGGTCGGCGTGGTTAACAATCGGGTTCGCAAGCAAAGGACAAAATCCAAGCCCGACGACGACATCAGGCGAACTACCAAGAATCCGAACGCGGATCGCGAAGTCTGGCTGGTCTTAGGGAATCTGCTTTCGAAAGGCTCACTGGAGGATGCCCTCCTGAAAACGTCGCCGCCGACCTATGCTATTCAGGCGGCTTACTTGCTGTTCTCGACCATCACTAACACGGCCGCGGCCGCAGCGAAGCTACGTGTGTTTTGTGCTCCCTGATGGCTAGCTGCTATCTCGGACGAACAATCTGTCCAGATTGCTCCCTGTCACGCCCGAACTGCTCCACCGCAGCTTCGGGCGGATCGTCGGCGACTCGGACACCGGGAGGGATTACTCCCGAGAAGCCGGCCTGTGGTTCAGGGGATCGGCGGCTCCGGGCGCAGGGAATTAAGGCCAGATCGGCAGACGCCGCTCAAGAGTTCCGCCGTGCAGTCACTGATCACGCGAAAGAGGGCATGGATGACTGCTCTATTCCGACAGCGACATTCGCAAGATCCTCGGCGAAAATACTCTGCGCGTCATGGAACAGGCTGAACGGGTGAGCAAGCAATAACGGGTGACGCTCTCAGCGGACTCGTTCGGCCACTTTCCGAATACCGCGTAATACGGGACATGTCCACCCTCCCGATAAGATACACTGGCGTAATTCCACCTATGTCCCTTTCATTCGGCGTCACACTTGGCCAGTACAAAATTGTTGCGCCCATCGGCGCGGGCGGGATGGGCGAAGTGTATAGGGCGCTCGACACCAGGCTGGATCGTGAAGTCGCCATCAAAGTTCTGCCCGCGGCCTTGGCCGGAGACCCGGACCGGATGGCCCGCTTCGAACGGGAAGCCAAAGTGCTGGCATCGCTGAACCATCCGAACATCG
>DASZMZ010000171.1:0-17492 GCA_035551455.1 Candidatus Sulfopaludibacter sp. | reverse complement strand
CTTGCGATCTTGAAACAGAGAAGGGACTCTGGGGAAATTGAATGGAGCTAGGCTCTAAGCGTTAAACCGATTCCCGTTTTCCTTCTTTTCCCGCGCCTTTGCAGATCGTAGGCTCTACAGCTCGCCAGATTCATGGGGTTTCCTGCGTCCGAATCGAAATGAAATTTCCCCTCGCCTCCGCACCATTGGTGAAGTCCTTTCTGTCATCTCGGGTGAGGTGCACGACAAACCGCGATACATCTTCCCGCCCTAGGGAGGCGTTTTGAGCCGCATTGTTTGCCATGAGGAACAGATTATCATCTCGCCTGGTGACGATGGGCACAATTACGGGCACAATCGCAAAAAACAAGGCCCGATCATTTCTGACCGGACCTCGTTAACTTGTTTAGAATCTATGGTGCGGAGAGGGGGACTTGAACCCCCACGAGATTGCTCCCGCTAGCACCTCAAGCTAGTGCGTCTGCCAATTCCGCCACCTCCGCAAGACTGTGAACTATTTCTTCGACGGCGCAGGTGGTTGCGTCGCCGGAGCCGGAGCCTGATTGCTCGGGGGCGGTACCGGGATCTGGAAGGTCTGCGGCGCCTGGGCAGGAGCCTGTGCCGGAGCCTGTCCGGGAACCGGCAGCGGTACGCTCTTCGCCGGTGTGGACTTCGACGTGGGCTCTTCCAAAACGGTCGCGCCCAAACCAGCTTGCCGGCTTCCGAGAATCGAAAGACCCATCGACGTCACCATGAACAGCACCGCCGAGATCGTGGTCGCTTTCGAAAGCAGCGTCGCCGAACCTCGCGGCCCGAATGCCGTCTGGGAGCCCATTCCGCCGAATGCGCCGGCAAGATCCGCAGCCTTCCCGCTTTGCAGCAGAACCACCACAATCAGGAAAAGGCACACGATTACATGAACAATCAAAAACAGGATATACATCGTCGTTTCCCCTTAGTATACGGGACGCGGAGAGCGCGGTCAAATTAAGGTCGCAGGCCGCAAACTTCTGGCATAGTTCAAAAACAGCTCCATGCCCTCATACTCCCGCGGTCCCAGCTCATGAACAATATACCGGCTGAGGTACTCGCGGACCAGTTCCGGCGGGAAGCCGCGCCGGGCCGATTCCACCGATACAATCTGCTCCAGATGCTCCCGGCCGTAAGCATACGACTCGGAAAACGCCTGTTCCACGGCCGGAGTCACGCTTCCGTTGCGGCCGGCCCAGACCGCAAAAACCATCGGCAGGCCCGTCATTTCCAGCCACTCGGCGCCTAAATCGTAGACATGATACGGCAGGCGGGACGGGTCGATGCGCAAGGCCGGGTCGCCGATCACCAGTGCCGCATCGGCCACGCGGAGCATGGCGTCCAAGTCCGGCGCGTGCGGCATGGCCTGGTAGGTTGCCCCGTATTTCCGCTCCAGAATGACGCGGGCCAGTTGGACAGACGTGCGGGAGCTGGAGTCCACCGCCAGAGTCCGGATCTCGCCGGCCGGCCGTGATGAGACCAGCAGGATACTGCGCACCGCCCCATGACAGGCGATTCCCGTCCCCCGAATGATCTCCAGGTCCTGGTGGGTCAACTCGAAGGAGGGGATGATGCCGATATCCGACCGGCCCGCCGCAACCTGGTCGGCACATTCGGCCGGAATGCGGAAGTCCAGATCAAACATGCCCTTTTGGGGACCATGGAGCATGCCCCATACAAGAGGAGAGGTATTCAGGAAGCTCACCGCGCAGACGCGGGGCTTTGCAGGCGTGATGGTGCTCAATCTTCGAGTGTAGCAAAGCTGTTCTGTTGTTCAGCTCACACTGGGTCGATTCCCCCTGGTACTGGTTCGGCCGTGTAAAGTACTTTGCATCTGTGCAACGACGCGGGCTTCTGGTATTCTCATGGAGAGCGCTCTCCGCGTCGCGCCCGCCTTTGGATTCTCATGAAACAGAAAACTATTGCTCTTACTCTGGCTCTATTAGGCGTGACTGCGGCGTTCCCGCAAGTTACTCTGAACACGGCGCCATCCCGTTCAGTCGGCACCGCCGTTCTGAATCCCGAATCGTCCAATCCAAACCTCGTGGAAGGTAAGGAGTTGTTCAATCCGGAGGGCATTGCTCTGGACACCTCCGTCAATCCGCCCATCGTCTATGTGGCCGACACCGGCAACAACCGCGTCCTGGGGTGGAAGAATGCAATCAGCTTCAACAACGGACAAGCGGCAGACCTGGTGATCGGGCAGCAGGATTTCTTCGCGACAGATCCGCAAGGTCCCGGGCACAAGTTCTCCGTCGGACTCTGGGCGCCCACCGGTCTTGCAGTCAGCAGTAGCGGCGACCTCTACATTATGGATACGGACAACAATCGCGTACTGCGATTCCGCACCCCGTTCCAGAAGGTGAGCAGCACGCCTGCCGTCCTCACGACGGCGCCCGATCTGGTGATCGGACAGGCCAGTCTGACGTCTCGGACGGCCAACTATACAGGCGCCGTGAGCGCGCAAGGGCTGAACCTGAAGACCGATTATCCGGCCGAACTGACTTTTGATTCGAGCGGCAATCTGTGGCTGTGCGACAACCTGAATTACCGGGTCTTGCGTTTTCCCTCCGGGAGCCTCAATACTACCGGGGGCGGGATTGCGGCCGATATCGTAATCGGACAGCCAGACATGAAGACCGTGCAGGCTCTGCTGCCCAACAGCCTCACCGGGGAGCAGACCTTAAATCAGTTCTACGTCCTGGCCGGGATCGGTTTCGATCCGCAGGGCCGGCTGTATGTCGGCGACAGCCCACCGACCACGCTGCCGGGACGCGTCCTGGTGTTTGGCAGTCCCTCGGCGGCGCCGAATAACGCCAGCGCCGACCGGTTGATGGGGGTTTTTCCGCCGAACAGCACGGTGACGGCGGCGATTGCATCCACCACGGAGTTCAGCAATCCGGCGGGAATCTTCTTCATTCCCGATGGCAACGGCAGCGCTTTTGTGGGCGTAGTGGATCCCAACTTGAACCGCGCCACGATCTTCCCGCAATACTCGCAGTGGCCCGCGGCGCCGCAGCCGCCTTCAGCCCTGACGGCGGGAGTGATCGGGCAGAATCTGAGCTTCGTCAATACCGCGCCCAACCAAATTACCTCCGGCACGGTTGTGGTGCCGGGAATACCCTCGGCGAGCACGCTGGCCAGCCCGATCGCGGCCGCCTACCTGAGTTCCACCAAAGAACTGTTCATCGCCGATCTGAACAATAACCGCGTGGTGGTGGTCCCGCAGCAAGCCGGCACCAGCCCCGTATTCGGCAATGCCACGCGCCTGCTGGGCCAACTGCGCTTCGATCAGTTCTCCATCAATTACCTGGAAGGCAAGGAATTTCAATTCACCTCCGGAGCCGGCATCGCGCTCGACATCAACGGGACGGTCCCGCACCTGTATGTGGCCGACACGGCCAACCACCGCGTGCTGGGCTTCAAGGACGCCCGAAGAATCGCACCGGGATTGCATGCCGACCTGGTAATCGGCCAGCCCGATTTCGGCACCGCACTCTGCAACTATCCGACCGGCGACACGACCAAACCCACCCAGTCCAGTTTGTGCGCCCCTTATGGGTTGGCGGTGGACGCTCAGGGGAACCTCTACGTGGCCGACTCGGCAAACAGCCGGGTATTGCGCTTCCCCGCCCCGTTCAACAATAGCGGCAGCCTGGAAAAGGCCGACCTGGTATTGGGCCAGCAGGATTTCGTCTCCCAGGTTCCGGATCCCACGCAGTCCACCATGCGTACACCCTATGGCGTGGCCATTTCCGGGACCAACGGACTGCTGGTCTCCGACATCACTTACAATCGCGTGTTGTATTTCAAGTTCTCGGCAAACGGCACCTTCGCGGCGGGCAGTGACAACGGAAGGGCAGCCACAAAGGTGTTCGGACAGCAGGACTTCTTCGGCACCGGCTCGGGCAATTCCAACACCCAACTCAACTCCCCGCACCACATTGCCGCCGATTCCAGCGGGCGCCTGTACGTTTCGGACACGGGCAACAACCGGATTCTCATTTTCCATGACCCGAACTCGGCCAATACGCCGACTGCGGGGGACGTGTCGCCCCTGGCCCTCACCCAGGGCTTGAACAAGCCTCTCAGCGTCTACGTCAATCAGAGTACGGGAGAAGTATGGGTGGCCAACACCAGTGCCGGCGCCGTGGTGCGCTACCCGCAATACGACACACTGGTGTTTAATCAGACTCCGCTCACCACGATCGCCGATGTGGCGGTGGACCCGGGGCTGACGGGGCTGATCCAGTACGCGCCGCTGGCTACCGTGCAGGACCAGTTCGGCGATCTGTTCGTTGCCGATAGCGGCAACCGGATTATCACTTACTACCAGAGCCTCACCGTGGTGAACGGCGCCAACTTCCTGTCCAACACTACCCGCGCGCTGGCGCCCAATGCGATCGCCACCATTTTCCCAGCTAAGAACGGCTCGGCAACTCAGTTCGGAGGAAACACGGCGGACTTCGGAGGCCAGGTGCCCGTCCCCACTACTGTTGGCGATGTGCAGGTGAGCGTGAACGGGACGCCATCGTCGATTTTTTACACGTCGCCGGGACAGATCAACTTCGTGATTCCGTGGAATGCGCCCTCTTCGGGAACAGCGCTTGTGGACGTTACTCAGGCGTCGACGGGACAGGTGCTGGGCTCGGGGCTGATCAATATGGGCTCGGTCTCCCCCGGAATTTTCCAATGCCCGTTCAGCGTTGCGATACTGCGCCAGGCTTGTATCATCAACGATGACGGCTCCATCAATGGAATCGGCGCCGGCGCGCTGCGCGGACACCTCATTTCCATTTTTGGCACCGGTCAGGGCCTGGTTCCCAACCCGCCGCCGGATGGTACTCCAGCCAGCGGGGCCATAAACAGCCCCATCACTCCGCGCGTCCTGATTAACGGACTCTTCCCGGAGCAGTATCAGCCGCAAGCCGGCGACCCGGCCGATAAGTCATTTGTGAAGTACTTCGGTTTGGCTCCGGGCCTGTTGGGACTCTGGCAGTTGAATTTCCAGATCCCGTTGGGAGTTGTGCCGGGCAATAACATCCCGCTGATCGTCGACATCAACGATGTCTTCGACACGGACGCAGCTTCGGGCTTCCACATGAGCCTGGTGGTGAAGTAACAGCTAGCGGCGCTCGCGGGAGGCTTCGGCAGCCCGCGAGCGCTTCAGCTTGTACATGTTCCGATCGGCTTCATCGAGGGCCTCGCGTAGCGGCCGCTGTTGCACGTCGGCCGTTCCCCAACTGAACGTGATGGGTAGAATGCCGAAGCCGCGCACGCGGAATTCGCGCAGCCGCTGTTCGATTTCAACCATGCGCTTGCGGGCGATGTCCTCACGCTGATCGTGGAACAGGATCACGAATTCATCGCCGCCCCACCGAAAGGCTTCATCCTGGTGGCGAATGGAGGCCTGCAGCAGGCTGCCGATATTGCGGAGGATCTCGTCTCCCACCAAATGGCCGTGGCGGTCGTTCACGTCCTTGAAGTTGTCCATATCGCAGACGGCGACCACCCCGGCGAAGTCCGGCGATTCTTCCACGCGCCGCGCCAGCGCCGCCTGATTCAACAGGCCGGTCAGGCGGTCCAGATCCATGGACTGCCGGCTTTCCCGCCGTAGATGGTCCACTTCGGCCATCAGTTCCTGCACTCGGTCGATCTGGCTCTCACTCCACATTGCCATGGCGGCGAAGGCCAGCACGCAATGCAGGGCGAAATCCACGTACGATTCGTGATGCAGGTAGAAAATCCATTGCGGCGCGTTGCCGCCCTTGATCAGGTAGACCATCACGCCGGCATCCGCCAGGAAAGCCCCCGCCAGCATCAGCAGGGAGAAACGGAAGAAGCGCACGCCGACGTTCTGATTGCGCCGCAGCGCGATGAAGTTATAGAAGTAGACAAAGCCCAGCACCAAGGCGTGCGACGCGTGATACGCCGCCATCCCATTGATGACCCCGATGGCCCACACCAGCGCGACGAAAATCGGCAATATGGCGATCAACCGCAGCACCGTGCGCCATTCTTTGATGCCGCTGGCGAAACCGGCACGCGCCGCCGAGATCAGCACGATGACGAAGGCGAACTCGAAGGTTGCGTAGGGGGCCAGCCAGCCGGGATGGCCGGTGCGGAGAAGTTGGAAGCCGAAGATCGCCGCCATGTAGCGGAGCATCCAGGCCATGGCCCACAGGCCGAAGTAAACGATGCGGCTCTGCCGGTAGAGGAAGAGAAAAACCAGGCCAAACACCAACGCACCGGTTTCCTGAACCCAGAAAGCCGTGATGTCGGTGGGCCCAAAAACGTTCATGCCTAGTCTCCGTTGATGGCGTGGCGGCGCACAGCCCTGGCCAACCCCGTGGCCTCGTCTACATCGACAATGACGGCGTGCAGTTCCGGACCCTGTTTGGCGGCCTCCATCCGCACGGGAAGTCCGGTGAGAAAACGCTGAAGAATGAGACTGGTCTCCACGCCGATCACGGAGTGGTAAGGACCGGTCATGCCGCAATCCGTCTGGTAGGCGGTGCCGCCCGGCAGAATCCGCGTATCCGCGGTAGGAATGTGAGTGTGGGTTCCCACCACGGCCGAAACCCGCCCGTCCAAATACCAGCCCATGGCGATCTTCTCGCTGGTCACCTCGGCGTGAAAATCCACGAACTTCACCTTTACCGCAGGGTCCAGTCCGCCGAGCAACTGATCGGCTTTACGAAATGGACAATCGGTGGACGGCATGTAGGTGCGGCCTTGCAGGTTGATCACTGCGCATTCTACGCCATTTCGCGCCCGGAGTTGCACCAGGCCGCGGCCGGGAGCATCGGGATAATTGGCGGGACGCAGAATCCGCGGCTGGCGGTCGAGATAATCGTAGAGTTCGCGCTTGTCCCAAACGTGGTTGCCCGTGGTGAGGACATCGAGTCCCAGTTCCAGCATTTCGGCGGCAATCGCAGGTGTCACTCCGAAGCCGCCGGCGGCATTCTCGACATTGGCGATGGCGAGATCGATCTTGTTCGTGGCCACGATATCCTGCAGATGATCCGCAACGATTCGCCGGCCTGGAGACGCAAAGATGTCTCCGATAAAAAGAATATTCATGCCTGTGTTGTTTCACGTTAACACGTTCATGGCGGCTCATCTGCTATGGTCAGAATAATGTCGAAGGATAACGAAAAAGAGTGCGCGGGATCGCGCCGCTACGTTCGCACGCGGCGTGTGGACGAGTGCGGCAGCATGCACGAATTATTCATGCATTGCCTGCCGGCTTTCGGCGGCGCCTATCTGCGGCGCATTTATCAGATTCTGGATCAGGCGATTGGCACGGGCTGTCCTCTGACGCTGGCAATTTCGGGCCCGGTCACGGTCTCCGGACAGCACCAGACCTGGTTGATTCCACTGCTGGAGACCGGCTGGGTGGCATATTTAAGCACCACCGACGCCGTTTGCTATCACGACGGCCATCGCAGTTTGGACGCCTACAAATCCGGCCCGGTCCACGAAGTCTCCATCAATAGCGACGATGCCGCGCTGCGCGACGAAGGCACCATCCGGGTCACCGACATGGCCTTCGACGAAGGCGTCCTGCTGGATCAGGACCGGTTTCTGAGCGCGGTGCTGGCGGCTCCCGAGTTCCAGCACAAGATGACCGGCACTGAACTCCGCTACCTGTTGGGGAAGCGGTATGCCCAACAGGAGCAGCGCCTCGGACTGGAGGCCGGACTTCTGGCCAAGTGCTACGAATACGCCATCCCTGTTTTTGTGGGCGCTCCCGGCGACGGCAGCGTCTTCCTCAATTCCATGAAGCTTTGGGCCATGCGGCAGGCCGGACTCATTCCGGAATACGGCTTCGATCTGGATCTGCACGCCGAAGTCTTCGAAGCCTGCGCCTATCATCGCTGGGGCCTGTTCGATAACCCGGTGCAGGCGTTGGGCACCGTGATTCTGGGTGGCGGCGTACCCAAGAATTACAACCTGCAGCCCGAGCCGGCATTGGGACAGGTGCTGGGCTTGCCGAACGTGCGCGGCTACAATTTCGACGTGCAGATTGTGACCGCTCCCGTGACCGACGGTTCGCTGTCGTCGTGTCCGCCAGCCGAGGCGGTGACGTGGGGCAAGGTCGATAAGGACACCTACCTGCAGACCACCGAGAGCATGCAGTGCGATTATTCGATTGTGATGCCGTTCCTGGTGAAGGCGCTGTTGGACAATCGGCGGCGTTACGCCGAGATGGTGCAGCGAGACGGTGAAGAAGCCGTCTTCGCCCGCGAGCCTCAGGCACGCGGCTACCTGCGCGCGCGCAGCGGCTATCGCCTGTTCGAACAGCGGACTGAGTTGTGCCGCCGCCTCACAGCCGACGTTCAGGCCAATCGCGACTGGCTGCTGCAGAGCATCGAGTACGGAAAATAAAAGGCAGCAGCTTTCTGTCTGCTATGATTCCGTGTGATGTCACAACTGTTCAAGCGGAAGCCGATTGCTGCGCTCGTATCAGATTTGGACCAGGCCGGCGGCCTGAAGAGAACGCTGGGCGCCGGCGACCTGATCATGCTGGCGATCGGCGCCGTGATCGGGGCGGGAATCTTCGGCGCTATCGGCACGGCGGCAGCCGGACAAACGGGTCCTAACGGAGAGATCATTCGCACCGGGGCAGGTCCGGCGCTGGTATTTTCATTCTTGCTGCTAGGCGGCGCCTGCGCGCTTGCCGGACTCTGTTACGCCGAACTGGCGGCCATGATTCCGCAGGCGGGCAGCGCCTACGCCTACTCTTACGCGACGCTGGGCGAACTGGTGGCCTGGATCATCGGCTGGGATCTGATTCTGGAATACGCGGTGGGCAACGTGGCGGTGGCCATTTCGTGGGGCGATTATTTCACGACTCTGCTCCGCGGATTCGGCCTGCAACTCCCCGTGTGGACCACTACCGGATACCGGACCGCGCTGTTGAGTTCCGACGCGGCAGTCCACGGGCTGCTGAAATCCGCGCCGCACATTGCCGGAATTCCGATCCTGATCAATTTCCCGGCCTTCGCCATCGTCATGTTCATCACGTGGCTGCTGCTGCGCGGCGCGCGGGAAAGCGCCACGGCCAACAATGTGATGGTGGTCATCAAACTTCTGGCTCTGACGCTGTTCATCGTGGTGGGGGCGACGCACCTGAAAAGCGCCAACCTGCATCCGTTTGCGCCGAATGGCTTCACCGGAATTCATCAGGGCGCGGCCATCGTGTTCTTCGCCTATATCGGGTTTGACGCCATCTCCACTGCCGCGGAAGAAACCGTGAATCCGCAGCGCAATCTGCCGCTCGGCATTCTGGGTGGACTGGCCATCTGTACGGTGATCTACGTGGTGGTGGGCTTCGTGCTCACCGGCATGGTGCCGTACAAAGAACTGGCAGTGGCCGATCCCCTCTCGCGGGCGCTCGAGCTGGCCGGGTTTAAGACGGTGGGCTGGGTAGTGGCGCTAGGCGCGGCAGTATCGATGTCGGCCGTACTGCTGGTATTTCAATACGGGCAGCCCCGCATCTTTTTCGCCATGGCGCGCGATGGACTGTTGCCCAAGTGGGCGGCCAAAATTCACCCGCGCACCCGGATCCCCTGGGCCACCACGGTAGCCACGGGCGTATTCGTGGCGCTCTGGTCTTCGGTCGGCGACGCCGCGGAGACGTACGACCTCACCAACATTGGAACGCTCTTCGCGTTCATGCTGGTGAGCATCGGAGTGCTGGTGCTGCGATATAAAGAGCCGGAACGGCCCCGCCCGTTCCGCGTGCCGTTGGTATGGCCCGTCTGCGTCCTCTCCGCCGCCGGCTGCCTCTTCATCATGAAGGGACTGCCGGACACGGCATGGGAGCGCTTCGGGATCTGGCTCGTGATCGGGCTGGGGCTTTATTTCCTATACGGCTACAAGCACAGTCGCTTGAGAGAAAAAGGATAGGCAGGCGAAACGCCTGCCTAAGCCGAGCTCGGCTGGACAGACGGCGAAAGGCGACCGTCTATCCTACTTATCTCTTACGCTGGCCTTGCGCCTGGTGACGGATCTTCTTCTTCATGGATCCGCGGGCCACGCCGGCGGCACGTTTGGCTTTCGGCGCTGCCTTCTTGCGTACGGCGCGCTTCACCTTCTTGCGTTCTACTTTGTCGGTAATAGTCTTCGTGTTCATCAGCTTCTTTTTAATCCTGCGTACTTTTCTACCAGTTTCTTGAGACCGAAACGAGGGAAGTTAACAGTGATCTTAGCATCATCACCGTCGCCTTCGCGCCTCACTACCGTTCCGGTGCCGTACTTGGGGTGCTCCACCCGCATGCCCGTTCGCGCCGGTTTCGGCACCGGAGGGGGCGCCTGCGTCAGCGGTTTACGCTGCGCGGCGGGCCGTGAAAACGGCTCCGGAGGCGGCTGCGGCGGGGTTTTATTGGGGTTAAACGGGATGTTTCTCTCGCCGAAAAACTGCGAGATGTTGTCCATCGAATTGTAAGTCTTGCCCGTGTAGGTGTTGCGTTTGGCCGCTTGCCGCACGTCATGACGCTCGCCGAGAAGATTCACCTCGCCCGGTTCGTCGCGCACGTTCAGATCTTGAATGAGGTGTTCCGGAACTTCGCTCAAAAACCAGGACGCGGTGGAACGTTCCTGCTCGCCGCCGCCAAATCGCCTGCGGAATTTCGCCCAGGAAAGATACAGGCGCTTGCGGGCTCGCGTCATCCCCACGTAGCAGAGGCGGCGTTCTTCTTCCAGCAGCTCTTCGGAATTCATGGAGCGGCTGTGCGGAAACAGGCCCAATTCCATGCCCGAGAGGAAGACTACGGGAAACTCCAGGCCCTTGGCATTGTGCAGCGTCATCAGCGTGATGGGCGCGGCCTCATCGAACGCGTCGGCCTGAGCCACCAGCGCCGCATGGTCCAGAAAATCGGAGATGGTTTCGCCGCGTTCCGCCGCTTCGGCGGCCGCATTGGTCAGTTCTTCCAGATTCTCGATGCGCGTTTCCGCTTCGGGAGTCTTCTCCTGCTGCAGCATGCGGCGATAGCCGGTGCGCTCCAGAATGTGGCGGATCAAGTCCGGCAGCGGCGACGTGCTGGCCACCAGCGACAGTTCCTGAATCAAATTGCGGAACAGCACCAGCGCCGATTGCGACCGTGTGGACAAGTGCTGATCGTCGATAATCCGCTCCACCGCGTCCCACAGATTGATACCGTGGTCGCGGGCGTACTTTTCGATCTGCTCCACCGTGGTGCGGCCGATGCCGCGCGCCGGCGTGTTGATGATGCGCAGCAGACTCACCGAATCGACATTCGAAGCGGCCAGCTTCAGGTACGCCACAATGTCTTTGATTTCGGCCCGCTGATAGAAACTGAAGCCGCCGACAATGTTGTACTTCCGGCCGTAGCGGCGCAGCGCCTCTTCGATCTGGCGCGATTGCGAATTGGTCCGGTACAGCACCGCCGCATGGTCGCCGGGATTCGATGCGAGGTACTTCTCCAGGGTGTCGGCGATGAACAGCGCTTCGTTTTCCGAATCGTGCGCGGCGTACAGCCCGATCAATTCACCTTCAGCCGACTCGGTCCACAGCTTCTTGCCTTTGCGCGCCTTATTGTTCTCCACCACGGCGCCGGCAGCCGCCAGGATGTTCTTCGTGGAGCGATAATTCTGTTCCAGGCGAATGGTCTTCGAATTCGGATAGTCGCGCTCGAAATCCAGAATGTTCTTGATGTCCGCGCCGCGCCAGCTATAGATCGACTGATCCTCGTCGCCCACCACGCAGACGTTCTTGTGCGACTCACTCAACAGGCGCATCAACTCGTACTGGCTGCGATTCGTATCCTGGTACTCGTCGATCATCACGTAGTTCAGCCTGCGATTCCAGGCTTGGCGCGTGGCGTCGTCGATGCGCAGCACGCGGACGGCTTCCAGCAGCAGGTCGTCGAAATCCAGGGCGTTCGCGCTGCGCAGGCTCTTCTCGTACTCTTCGAAGACCGCCGCCAGAGCTTCCGATTCCTTGTTGACGGCCTGCTTGTAGAGATCCTGCGGACTCTGCTTGGTATTCTTGGCGTGGCTGATGCGCGAAAGAGCCGCGCGGTACTGGATGAACTCCTTCTCATCGAGTCCCAAGCCGCGGTAGGCAGCCTTGATGAGGCCCACCTGATCTTCGTCATCGTAAATGCTGAAGCGGCGCGTGAAGCCGGGACGGACGCGAGCCAGTGGATCGCCATCGCGCCGCAAAAGGCGCACGCAGAAGGAGTGGAAAGTCGAGACGTTCGGCGACGATTCCAGTGGAACGTCCTGCAGCAGTGCCGCCACTCGCTCCCGCATCTCCGCGGCGGCTTTATTCGTAAACGTGACAGCCAGAATCGCCGACGGCGGCACGCGGCGCGTCGTGATGATGTGGGCGATGCGGTGAGTGATTACGCGGGTTTTGCCACTGCCTGCGCCGGCGAGGATGAGCAGCGGGCCCTCAGTATGGCTCACTGCCTCGCGCTGTTGCGCATTCAGGCCTTTAAGAAAATCCATGAGATGGGAAGCAAATTCATTCTAACACGTTGACTCCCCGCACCTTGCGCACACAGCGCTCCCCGCGCCTTGCGCTCACAGCGGGCTCCGCGTCTTAACGCGAGGGAACGGGCGAACGGAGCGGCGTGCCGGGGCCGGGAGGGCTCAGAACGGCAATGATTGCCACCAGCAAAACTATCGCGAGATAGAGGACGTCGGAATCGCTCATGGGCCTACCTTTTGCTTCGTGACGAATGACCCGCGAGCGATTTCAGGTGGAGCCGGGAGAGCAGGGTGTGTTGCGCCTGGGGGTAACTCAGACTATGGGATCACGTACAGTTTAACACACTACTGCGTGATGCCCATCACCCATTTCACCGCCTCAATCCACATCTTCTGGATGTCGGGCAGGTCCCACACTTCGTCGCGGTGACCCAACGAAGAATAGAAGACGCGGCCCTTGCCGTAATTGTGGACCCAGGTGACGGCGAAATCCTTGTCGGTGCGATGCACCAGCTTATTGGTGAGGTCCACCGATGCCGGGTCGACACTCATCAGGACACGCAATTTGTCGCGCGAATAGGGCGTCTTGAACTGGTAGATTTCGTCGTAAAACGGGAACGTGGCGGGCAGATGCGCGGTGGCGGGGAAATTCTTGTCCTCCGTACGGATGGTGCAATGGACCTGTCCCCAGGGATGCTGGTCGAAATACGCGCCGATCAGGTCGCCGTACTCCGGCCAGTTATAGTACGTGTCGGTGGCGCTGTGGATGCCGAGGAAGCCTTTGCCATCGTCGTGAACGAAGCTCAGCAGGTCTTTCTTCTGATCGTCGGTGAGGCCGAGATCGCCGGTGGTGTAAAAGATGACGGCGTCGAAGTAGTTCAGGTTCTTGGCGTTTCCGGCCGCGAGTTTCGACTTGGTGAGCAGCTCGGTGTCGGTGCGGATGTAGGTGTCCCACAGGCCCGTCTGGCGCCCCAGTTTTTCCAGCGTGGCCAGGGCGTGCGACACCGAATCGTGCTCGAAGCCCTTGACCACTCCAATGGCCAGCAGCTTTTTCTTGGGCGGCTGGACCTGCGCGGCCAACGGCAGCAACAGGGCGAAAACCAGACAAAGAGTTTTCATGCCACTTGTTATAACTTAGTGACATGCAAGTCACAAGGCGTAGCCTGATGCCGCTATTGGCGGCTCCGTGGCTGAAGAGCGCTCCGGCCCATACCTTCGGTGTACAAGCCGATCAGTTCCTGCTGGACGGCAAACCGCTGGTGATCCGCTCCGGCGCCATGCACTATCCGCGCGTTCCGCGGGCTTACTGGCGCGACCGCATGCGCAAGATGCGAGCCCTCGGCCTGAACACGCTGGAGACCTACGTCTTCTGGAACCTGCACGAACCGCAGCAGGGAAAATTCGATTTCACCGGCAATCTGGACTTGGCCGAGTACATCCGCACTGCGCAGACCGAAGGACTGTGGGTGCTGCTTCGACCCGGCCCCTACGTCTGCTCCGAGTGGGACTTCGGCGGCTTTCCCGCATGGCTGCTGGCACGGCCCGAGATGCGCGTGCGCAGTAATGACCCGGCCTTTCTGCGCGCGGCATCCAGCTATTTGGCGCGCGTAGGCAAAGAGACGGCGGCGCTGCAAATCACACGCGGCGGCCCCATCCTGATGGTGCAGGTGGAGAACGAGTACGGCTCCTTCGGCAGCGATCACGAATACATGGCCGCCATCCGCCACATGATTCGCGACGCCGGCTTCGATGTCACGCTCTACACCTCCGACGGCGCCGGCAAAAACAATCTCGCCGGCGGCACGCTCGACGACACACTCAGCGTGATCAACTTCGGCGACACGTCTAACCCCGAGCGCGAGTTCGCCAACTTCGCCGCCTTCCGGCAAAATGTGCCGCGCATGTGCGGTGAATTCTGGGCCGGCTGGTTCGATCATTGGGGCGAGAAGCACCACACCACGGCGCCTGCCCGGACCGCGCAGGGCCTGGAGTGGATGCTCTCACGCGGCATCTCGTGCAATCTGTACATGGTCCACGGCGGCACCAGTTTCGGCTACATGAGCGGCGCCAATTATTCGCGCGTCTACGAGCCCGATATTTCGAGCTACGACTACGATTCGCCGCTGGATGAAGCCGGCCGCCCCACTGCGAAATTCCAGGCGCTCCGCGACGTCATTCGCAAACATCTGCCCGAGAACACGCAGCTTCCCGAACTGCCGGCTCCGCTGCCCATGGTGGAAATTCCACGCTTCGAGCTGCGCGAATCCTGCGCGGTAACGGCGCGGCTCTTGAATCCGGTCCGCTCGCCGAAGCCGCTGCCGATGGAGATGGTGGGCCAGTCGTACGGCTTCATCCTCTATCGCAAGCACGTGGATCGCGCCATGAAAGGCACGCTCGAAATCACCGAGGCGCGCGATTTCGCCGTGGTCTCGCAAGGCGCCCGGCGTTTCGGCACGCTGGACCGCCGCAAGCAGCAGAACAAGCTGGACGTGGACCTGGCCGCCGGGGAGCCGCTCGACATCCTGGTGGAGAATATGGGACGCATCAACTTCGGCCCCCGCCTGGTGAACGATCGCAAGGGCATCACGGAAAAGGTCACCCTGAACGGCGAAGAGCTCAAGGACTGGGAGATTTTCTCACTGCCTTTTGCCGACCCCGCCAAGCTGCCCTTCTCCAGCAAGACTGCCGCCGGTCCCGCACTCCATCGCGGCACTTTCCAACTCACCGAACTCGGCGACACCTTCCTCGATATGCGCGGCTGGGGTAAGGGCGTGGCCTGGGTCAACGGGCACAACCTCGGCAGGTATTGGAAAATCGGCCCGCAGCAGAGCCTCTTCGTCCCGGCGCCGTGGATGAAGCGCGGCGCCAACCAGGTGATCGTGCTCGACTTGGAAGAGGGCGGCAAGCGCTCGCTGGCGGGCGGTAAAGAGATTCTGTACGAGACTCCGGCGTGAGTTGATCCGGGACTGCGCCGGCGCTACCGGATTGGAAGCTTCAAATCCCTGCTGGTCTTCTCATTCGCGCGGACCTCGATGGTCTCCATGCGGTCCGCATCGTCTTCCAGGTTTTCGCTCCGCTCATGCACGGCCACGATTCTGTACTTGCCCGGCGGGACGGCTTGCATGACGTAAGCGCCGCCGGGCGTGGAGGAACTCCAGCGAATCACGGGGCCGTAGTCCGAATCAGCCGCCAGCAATGCCACCGGAGTTCCATCCGGCGCGGGACTGTCGCCATTCGTCACCATCCCGGCGATGTCGCCCATCGCGCTGCTGACCACCAGCGTTAAATCGCCGCCTGCCGCGCCCGCGCGAAGATCCAATTCGCTGCCATCCATTTGTGTGGGGCCGAGCCGCATCGACTTCACGTAGGCAGGTCCCCAGGAGAGGAAGAAGCGATACCGGGTGGGCGAGAGATCGGACAGCCGGAAGGAGCCATCCGCACCCACCTCCACGCTGCCCGACGAGTAGCCTTCCCTCGCGCTGAAACTGATGCGCGCCTGCCGCGGACGCGCCTTCTCGTCCTCGTACTCGACATGTCCCGCCAGACCGATCGGCGGCAGCGCGTTCAGCAAAATACGGTCGATATTGGAATCGCTCACTTCGATTTCCGCGGGCGTGCTCTGCATCCGCACGCCTCCGGCCTGGTTCCACGACGCGAAAACGGTGTACTTGCCGGGATTCAATTTCCAGATTTCGAATTTTCCGTCCGCCTTCACCATGCCGCCGCCACCGGTTGCGAAGTGTTCACCGCGCGCCTCCGCCCGCAGATTCGCCGCGCCCGCGGGCAAGCCAGCCACACTGCCGCTGACGCGTACAATCGGCGTGCGCACCAGACGGATATCGATGCCCATGGTCTCATTGCCTGCCCGGGCTTCGACGCGCGTGGCGGCGGCCGGAAGCAGCGCCGACGGGTACAGAGTGGGCGCATAGTAAATCTCCTTCGTTCCGTCCGTGCGGACCTCCGGCACGGGCATGCTCTGCGGCGTGGCGCGCACGCGATACTTCCCCGGCGTGAGGCCGCCGATGCGGAACCGGCCCTTGTCATCGGTCGACGTGCTATTCGGAATTCCGTCGAGGGTCACCGCGACATTCTCCATCGGGTCGCCTTCGGGCGTGAGCACGCGCCCGGCGATGGAGCCCGCCGGCGTCAACTTGAGTTTCAAATCGTCTTTGGCATCGCCCGATTGCAGCGCGACTGGGGTACTGTCGGTGACGAAGACGAAGCCCGTCTTATCCACCGCCACCGCATACCGGCCCGGATCCATTCCCGTGATGGCGAACTTACCTTCGGTGGTAGTCAGCGCCCCGTACCTCGTCTGGCCGCTCTGTGACCCTGCCACAATCGCCCGCAGCACCACGTGCGCGCGCAGCACCGGCTCGCCGGTCACTGAGTTGGTCACCACGCCCTGCACACTCGCCAGTTTGCGATCGGCGACAGTCTGACCGACCGTCTGACCGAACATCGCCACACCGGCAATCAGGAGGAGCCCCGCACTATTTTTTGTCATGCGCAGCCTCCTTTTCGAGAATCTTGATGTCCTTCGTGAGTTTGTCGCCCTCTTTGAACTCGACCTCTTCCCCGCGCGCAAAGACGTCCGACAGATCGTTCCCGCGGATCGTCCCCAGCCCCGCGAAATGCATCAGGTCCATGGCGAAAACCCGATATTTGCCAGGCCGGATCCCCTTGCGGCTGTAGGATCCGTCGGGCTCCACGGGGATCATCGATTCCTCTTTCAACTCTTTGGAATCGGCCATCAACCAGACGAACGCGATGGAGCCGGCCAGGGCCTGCCCGTCTTTATCCAGCACCTTGCCGGACATTTGAGCTGCGCCTGTGGATGCCACAATCTTCAGGCGCGAGCCACGCGCGCCGCGCGTGAAATCCACCACCCCTTCCGCTGCCGTCACGCCATCCACCTGCACCGTCTTCACATATCCGTTATCGGGCAGAGGCTTCACCACGGCGGTATATTTCCCCGCAGCCACATTGAGGAGCTTGAACCCGCCGCTGGCATCGACGAA
>DASZMZ010000170.1:0-33125 GCA_035551455.1 Candidatus Sulfopaludibacter sp. | reverse complement strand
TGCGGGGTATTGAAATACCCGTAATCAGAGCGTCCGAGAGGTCGTTCAGAAGGCCCACCAAGCCCTTTTCGCCTTATTGCGGCGGATCGGCGTCCAAGCTTCAAATTCTGCATAAATCCAGAGACTACCGGGGCCGGCGCCACGCCGGAACCCCGCAGTTCGCCGAAATCCGGCAAAATCGGAAAAACGATATTTTTTCACAGGCCCTAACGTGCGCGGCTCTGCAGATTCAGCGAAATTTGCCACAGGCCTAGGCTAGCAGGCGCTTACTCGTGCGCGGCTCTGAGATTCAGCGACGTACAGAACCACTGCTAGCGGCGGGCGGGGCGCATGAGTTCGCCGAGGTCGTCGATTTTGTCTTCGATGAGACTGAGCTTGCGCGAGAGTTGCTGGATTTCGGACTCGGCACGGCGGTTGACGTCGAAATCGAGTTCACCGCGGAGGCGGTCCTTGGCGTCCTGACGATTCTGACTCATCATGATGACGGGCGCCTGGACCGCGGCCAGCATGGAGAGAAACAGATTCAGCAGGATGAAGGGATACGGGTCCCAGGCCTGCTTGCCCAGTGTGATGTTGATGAGCGTGTAGACGATCAGGATGGTGCCGAAGAGGATGATGAACGTCCAGGATCCGCCGAACTGGGCGACGTGATCGGCCACGCGCTCTCCGAAGGACATTTCCTGTTCGATCACCTCGTTGGGATTGCGGGCTGCCCGGGCGCGCACCAGATTCTGCGCGGCGTGAAACTGGCGGCCCAGTGTGGTGAGCAGGTCCATGCCGGCGTGCGGCTTGCGTACCAGCAGGATCTCGATATCGTCGCGGGAGATTTCCACGCACCGGCTCTCTTCCAGAGCGTGCGCGTTGGTCTGGTGGGGCGTCTGTTGCAGCATGGATGCGAACCCGAAGAAGTCGCGCTCGCCGGGTTCATCCACCACGACCTCCTGCTGATCTTCATCGACAGTAGTCACGCGGACCTTGCCGGAGAGCAGCACATAGGCAGCGGGGGAGGGGTCCCCCATCTTATAGATGCGCTCGCGCGGGGCGAACGTCTTGAATTCCACCTGGGCCGCCAGGACGGCCATCTCTTCATCGTCGAGCAGGGAAAAAAGGGGAACGTCTCGCAGAGCTTCGGGATTCAGGGCCATGATGCGTCTCCTCGGAATCAGTAGCTTAGCAGATGCGCCTTTGCGGGCGGGGCCGTTCGGACGACATCCGGAAAATCCACCGAGAATCCCACCTGCGCGCCGACCTGGGGACTGCCTACATAGCGGCCTCCCAGCAGGCCGAAGTCGAAACTCAAGCCCCGGCGAAGCTGGTATTGGCCTCCCAGCAGGAACTGCAGCTGGCTGCGTCCGAGATCTCCGTTGGTGGTATAGCCGCCGTACGCCTCGACGCCGAGCGTGAGGCGTCCGGTGAAATCGTGGAGCACGGAGAGTCCGCCTGTGTAGACGCGGCCCCGAGTGGTCTGTATGCCCAAAGCGCCGGTGCTGGTATTACCGGCGAAGAGGTGTCCGAGGTTGAAGTTGATGCGCGTTTGCGGAGAGACGGACTTCTGCGCGATGACGTTCAGCCAGTAGTCGTGCAGGCCGGAGCCGAGTTGACGGGTGGCATCCCCGGTGGGGAATTCGACGTACATGCTGACGCCCATGGCGGGCAGGCGCGAGTCCGGCGATTCCTTGTGAAACTCCCACTTGACGCCGAGGTTGGTATCCCCGTTGCCTGTGGAACTGGGAACGCCGGCGGCGCGGAAGATGGACAGATAGGGCACGTCGACGTCGAATTCCAAATTATACGGAAGGCCGTAGTTCAGTTTGTAATTGGAGGTGTTCTGGCGAAGGTTGGGGTATTGAAGCTGGAGGATGTCGAATTCATTGAAGAACTCGAAGTGGAGCTTGCCGCGTTCGGTGACTGCCGGGTCATCCGTATAGAAGGGCAACTGTGCCGATAACGGCGCGGCGATTCCGAGGAGCAGAATGAGGGATCGCGCGGAGAGCGGCATGTCGAGTTTCCATGATAGCTTTACCACGGGGGCGCTACATGATCCGTTTCGCAATCCTGGCTGGCCTAATGATTTTGGCTGTGCTGGCGGCCACTAGCATCCGGCAGTTTGACGTCGTGCCGCTCGAATCGGTGTCGGAGACGACCGCCAATGTGAGTATCGGCGATTTGAACGGCGACGGCATTCTCGACCTGGTGCTGGCCAAAGGCCGCCACTGGCCGCTCAAAGACGTGGTGATGTTCGGCGATGGCAAGGGTCACTTTGTGCCGGGACCGGCTCTGCCGAATGCCGCCGACCGGAGTTACTCCGCGCCGCTGGCGGATCTGGACGGCGATGGCGATCTGGACATTGTCTTAAGTAACGACGCGCCCGACCCGAAGTTGATCCTGCTGAACGACGGCAAGGGCCGGTTTACCAGCGGCGGCACCTTCGGCGACGCGCACTGGCCGACGCGCAACGTATCGGTGGCAGACCTGAATGGCGACGGTTATCCCGACATCGTGGTGGCCAACCGGCCGGGACCGAGTTACGTCTGCTTCAACGACGGCAAGGCCCACTTCGCCTGTCGTCCGCTGGGACCCGAAACCTCGGCGACGATTCTGATCGGCGACATGGATGGGGACGGCGTCAAGGACGTGATCGTGGCATGCCGCGACGATTGTCAGAGCGTGGTCTACTTCAATGACGGCAAGGGGAACTTTCCGAGAAAGCAGCCTTTCGGGCCGGCGAAATCCTCGACCCGCGCCATGGCGATTGCCGATTTCGATGGCGACGGTCATCTGGATATCGCCGCGTGCCACGAGGAGGCGGGCCTGTACGTCTACTTCAATCGCGGCAAGGGCAGTTTCGGCGAAGGGGTGTCGATTGCGGGCAAGGAGGCGCTGCCCTATTCGATGACGGCGGCCGACCTGAACCGCGACGGCAAGCCCGAGATCATTGTGGGCTATGTGAAGGCTCCGGGCGCGGTGTACTTCAACGACGGCACCGGCCGCAAGTATCGGCGCATCCAGTTCGGGGACAACAAAGGGGCAATCTACGGATTGGCCACCGCCGATTTGAACGGCGACGGCTACCCGGATATTGTGGCTGCCCGGTCGGACGCCCCGAGTTTGCTGCTGTTCAGCCGGCCTGCGGTCACTCGGTGAGCCGGGCGACGGGACGGAGGCCCTATTTAGGGGCGATTAACCTCTCGGGATGCACCACCAGATTCTCGATGAAGAATTCCATCATGTGCTGGTTGTTCACTCCACTGTGACCCAGGTCGGGACCTACCTGCACTTCGAAACTCTTGCCGGCGCTTTGCAGCGCGTGAATCAGTTGCATCGTATTGTCTGGGTGCACGTTGTTATCCGCGGTCCCGTAATAGATGAGTAAACGGCCGCGCAGGTCCTTGGCGAAGTTCATGGCGTTACCGGCTTCGTAGCCCTCTTTATTCCCCTCGGGGATCCACATGTAACGCTCCGTGTAAATCGAGTCGTAGTTATACCAGGATGTGGGCGGGGAAGAAGCCGACGCGGCCGTGAACAAATCCGGGTGGCGGAGAATCTCCATGGCGGACGTGTATCCGCCGTATGAGGTGCCATAGATGCCCACACGAGTTTTATCGAAATAGGGCCGCTCCCAGAGCGCTTTGATGCCCTCCGCCATATCGTCCATCTCGGTGACGCCCAGCTTGAGGTAGACGGAATCCAAAGTGCGTTTGCCCATGCCCGGCATGGCGCGGGAGGAGAGCGAGACCGCCAGGAAGCCGTATTCGGTGGTAGGGTTCGGAGTCGCGAAATTCTCGGTGGGCACGTTATTACCCGCCCCGGGACCGCCGTACACGGAGACCAGCGTCGGGTATTTCTTGCCGGGGTCAAAGTTAGACGGGAAGGAGATGGTGCCGAATAGCGGGGTCTTTCCGTCGGCGGCATGATAGGTGAACATCTCGACCTTCTTGAGGCCAAGCTGATCGAACTTAGTCGTGTCGGCCTTAGCCAGTTGCGCCACAACCTTCCCGGACGCATCCAGAAGCTGCGTGGCTGCCGGCTGGTCATGAGTCTGGTAGACATCGACGATAAATTGATTGTCCGATGAGATACCGCAGCCGCCGCCTGCGCCGAAGCCGCCCGGTCCGCCGCCTCGTCCGCCGCGACCGCCTCCCGCACCTTGTCCGCAGGCGCCGATGGTGTGATTGAATTTCGGATCGGTCAGACGCACATCGCCTTTGCCGTCCAAGCCGACGCGGTGAAGCTGCATCTTCATGAAGTTATCGCCGTCGCGCGCCATATAGAACATGACGCCGGCGGGCTCATCGACTTTCACGATGTTAGCCGCTTCGAAAGTGGTGTTATTGGTGAGGGCGGCGAGTTGCTTGCCACTTACATCGTATAGATAGAAGTTACGCCAGCCGTTGCGCTCCGATTCCCAAATGAACCGTCGATTGTCCTTGAGATACTGCATGGCGGGGCGATTGTTCGTCCATCCGGTGGGCCACTGCTCATGCACAACCACACGGCACGCGCCGTTGGCCGGACTGCAAGCCACGAACTCCATGATCTGCTGGCGGCGATTGGTACGGTTCAGGAAAAGCTCGGCGCCATCGGGCGACCAGCGCACATCGTAGGCATAATGGCCGACCACGTCGTCGGAGAACGGCTTTCCGTTCCGGATATCCATCTTCACGGATTTTCCCGCGGCAGCATCGTAGATGAAGATATCGGCGATGGGATTCGGCGCGCCCGGTTTCGGGTAAGCCTCGATATCCATGGTGTCCTGCACCGCCGTCTGGTTCATTTGCAGGTAGAAGTCTTTGACCTGACTCTCGTCGAAGCGATAGTATCCGACCTTCGAGCTATCGGGCGACCACCAGATCGCGGTGGTCTGGGCCAGCTCTTCGCCATAAACCCAGCTACCGGTCCCATACTTAATGCGACCCTTCTCGCTGCCGTCCGTACTGATGGCCTTTTCGTTGGAGCCGTCAAAATTGGCGATCCACAGATTGCGACTGCGGTAAAAGGCTTTGAGCTTATGGTCGGGAGATTCGACGCAGAAGGCCTGCCGGCCGCGCGCCGTGGCTCCGGCAGGACAGCCCTCCACCGGAGTGGTCGACATTTCCGACTGCTCCTGCTGCATGCCGCCGCGCGCCGCCGGTGCCTGACCGCCGGCCGGCGGCTGACCGCCACGCGCACCGCGGCCGCGCCCGCCTCCGTTGCCGGCCGGTTCCGGCGCGTCGCCGGTCACCGTCGCTTCCCGGAGCGCTGTATCGTATTTGTACGCCTTCCCGGCGAAGTTGTAAGTGAAGCTCTTGCCGTCGCCCGCCCAGGTCACGCCCAAGGCTCCCGGTGTGACGGAGCCGTTGATCTGGGGCTGCATCCTGGTGAACTGTTCGTAGCCCGGCATTTCCTTGATGCGATCCTGAGCCGGCACAACTATGACGCAGGCAAGCCCGAGCAGTGCTGTTGCGATGAGTGCGCGCATGGACATTTCGGGATTATACCAACTGGACAGCGGCTCCCGCGCCGCTTCGCTACCGTTCGGCAGGTCGATCGGCGTCGGCGATCGAGCCTTTTCCCGAGGACTCAGCTCCCGGCGGTTCCCGGAACGGCTCCACGGAAATGCGCTCGTAAACCACTTCCAGGATAGTCAGATATTCCGTACCGCCCGGTGCTTGAAGCGTTACCTGGTCGCCTGCCGCCGACTTCATCAGAGCGCGACCCAGAGGCGATACAAAACTGATATGGTTGCGGTGGAGATCGACCTCGTCGGTGCCCACAATGCTCACCACTCTCTCCAATCCCGCGCCATTGGCATAACGCACGGTGGCTCCGAAGAATGCCCGCGCCGCAGCCTGACCCGTTCTCGGACTCTCCGGATCCACCACTTCAGCGGCCTCGATCCGCTTGGTGAGAAAGCGAATCCGCCCATCGATCTGGCGCAGTCGCCGCTTCCCGTACTGATAGTCGGCGTTCTCACTGCGATCGCCGTTGCTGGCTGCCCACGCCACCACCTTCGTCACGGCCGGCCGCTCCCTGGTGAGCAGAAACTGGTGCTCCTCTTTCAGGCGCTCGAGGCCGCTCGGCGTGATGTAGTTCTTACCTCGCGTGCCGGGTTCGTCTCGTTGCGGTCTTCTCGTAAACCCTTTTCGCATATCGTGTCCTTCAATCGCCGCTGCACTCAGAATCCGGACGGCAAAGCTGCCTCCAGATTGATTGGTTCTTCGGTGATGGGGTGATGGAATTTCAAGTATTGGGCGTGCAGCAGATATCCTCCATCGCCGGGCAGGCCGGGCAGATTTTCCAGAGGCTGGCCGGCTAAGCCGTACAGAGGGTCGCCTACCAGGGGATGGCCGATGGATGCCAGATGGATTCTGATTTGATGCGGACGGCCGGAAGCCAGGCTTACCTCAAAGGTGGTGGTGCTGCTGGTGCGTGAGATGACCTTGGCCAACGACTTTGACGGTTTGCCGTTTGGGTTGGCGGCCCACACCGAACCGATGAGCGGGTGCGGCACCAGCCCAATGGGTGTGACGATTTCGTAGGCGTCGTACCGTGCCACGTTTTGAGCCAGCGCGCGGTAGATCTTCTGAATTCGGGATGTGTTCCAGTTCGCGAACAGGTGAGAGGCCGCCTGCGGTGTTTTGGCGAAGAGGACGATGCCGGTGGTGGCTCGGCCCAATCGGTGGACCGGGTTTGCGCTGGGGGTCCGCTCTTGCACCCGGCGCAGGAGGCTGTTTTCCATGAAGCCGCCGCCGGGGAGCGTGGGCATCCCGCTGGGTTTGTTGACGGCTAACAGGTGGGGATCCTCAAACAGGATTTCGAAGTGCTGCGGCGCGTCGGGTTCGCTCCAGGGTGGACGGTTCCAGATCAGGGTTTGGCCTAAAGTGACCGATTCGCTTCCGGTGGCGGTGACGCCGTCGAGGGTGACTTCGCCGTGGTTCAGTTTTTGTTGCCAGGCTTCCGGGGTGGAGTGGCGGTAAAGGCTTGCCAGGTGGGAGAGCAGGGTTTGTCCATGGTATTTGCTGCTGATGACCGTCGTATAGGCATAGCCCCGGTTGAGCATTCAGTTTGAGTGTAAGCCATGGCATCGTTGTATACTGCACCCATGATGGTGCGGATTCTCACGAGAGGTTTCGACATGACGACGCGGGTGTCGCGGGCGGCATATTGGGCGCTTGCTATTTCGAGTGTACTGGCTTTCACTGCAACTGCGCAGATCAATCCCGGTCTCTATGGGGGCCTCAACTGGCGAAATGTCGGGCCTTTCCATGGCGGACGAATCGCGGCGGTCACCGGCGCCGTAGGCCAACCGGGGGTGTTCTATATCGGCACGCCGCTGGGCGGCATCTGGAAAACCACCAGCGCCGGTGTCACCTGGTTCCCCGTCTTCGACCAGGAGAAGAGCGTCGATAGTATCGGAGCTATTGAGGTAGCTCCCTCGAATCCCGATATCGTGTATGCAGGCGCCGGCGACCCCATCCAGGGCAGCCTCGGCAACGGCGTGTGGAAGTCGACCGATGCCGGGAAGACATGGCAGCACATGGGCCTCGAAGACACGGTGAAGGTCAGCAGCATCGTTGTGGATCCCGCGAATCCTGACCTGGTGCTGGTCTCCGCGCTCGGCGATACCATCCGCAAGGGCGGCGGTGTCTACCGCTCTACCGACGGCGGCCACACCTGGACCAGTGTCCTCAAGCCCGCCGACTACGACGGCGTGCGCGACCTCCAGTATGCATTCGACAACCCCAGTGTGATGCTGGCCGCGACGCAGGGAACCGGGGGCGGCGGTGGTGGTGGCGGCGGCGGGCGCGGGGCGAGAACCAAGCCGCCCCTGGTGTTCAAGTCCACCGATGAGGGTAAGACTTGGGCCGAGATCAAGATTCCGGCCTTCCCCGGCCGCGTTTCGCTCGCCATAGCCGGGCACACCAAGGCCCAGCGCATGTACATCGTCGGCAACAGCATGGAACGTGGCTCGGGCCTGTACCGCTCCGACGACGGCGGCGCCACATGGCAGCACATGGCCGAGAAGGACGCGCGCATCAGCAACGGCCAGGGCGCTTATAGCAGCGGCGTGTTTGTGGACTCGCAGAATCCGGACATCCTGTACACGATGAGCACCGCGATGTACCGCTCGACGGATGGCGGCGCCAACTTTCAGCCCTTCAAGGGCGCGCCCGGCGGTGAGGACTACCACAAGCTCTGGATCGATCCCACGAACGGCCACCGGATGCTGGTGGGCTCAGACCAAGGCGCCAGCGTCAGCCTGGACGACGGCCGCACCTGGAGCCTGTGGTACACGGAAGTCATTTCGCAGATCTACCACGTAGCCACCGACAGCGCCTATCCCTACCACATCATGGGTGCGCAGCAGGACACCGGCGCCGTGATGATTTCGAGCCGCGGCAATTGGGGACAGGTGAACTTCACGGACTGGAGCCCGGTGCCGTCGTCTGAATTCGGCGTCGACAGGCCCGATCCTAAAAATCCCAATATCATCTATGGCGTTGGCTATGGTCCGGGCGGCGGCGGCAGCGGCCTCAACAAAATCGATATGGCCACCGGCCAGTGGGAGAACGTCGCGCCCAACTTCGGAGCCGATGAGAACAAATACCACGCCGTGCGCGATTTCGAGAAGAAATTCGACCTCGCGTTCGATCCCAACTCTCTCTACGTCGCCTACCAGTGCCTTCTGGTCTCGCGCGACGGCGCCCATTCCTTTACGGCCGCGAGCCCCGATTTGACCACGCTAAAGGGCAAGCCCCAGCAGGCCTGCGGCACGGCGCCGCCCGAGCCACCCGCGCCGCCACAGCCTCCGCAGCCGACCCCCCCGCCGCCGGGAACGCAGTCGCCCACAGAGACACCGGCGCCGAGGCCGGCCGGCGGACCGCCCGCGGCATCGCCCTCGATCACTGATTTCTCCATATCCCCGAAGAAACGCGGCGTCATCTGGACGGTCAGCACTAACGGACAGATCTACAACACCATGGATCAGGGCAAGACCTGGACGAACGTCTCCAACGTCGAGAACGTTCCGGCCCACACCACCTTTAACACCATCGAGGCTGGCGGCGACGTCAATACCGCCTTCCTCGCCGCGCGCATCGCCCCCGAGCGCGGCCAGACTTTGCCGCCCGACGAGAACGCCGACGTGCCACTCATCTGGCGGACCACCGACGCGGGCAAGACCTGGACGAGCATTGTCAACGGCCTGCCCCGTGACGAGCGCACCGGAAGTTGGATCAACGGTCTGCGGGCCGATCCCGAGCAGCCGGGCTTGCTCTTCGCCGGATCCGAAACCACGGTGTACGTCAGCTTCGATAATGGCGATCACTGGCAGTCGCTGCGCCAGAACCTGCCCAGCACCTCCATCCGCGGCCTCGAAATCCACACAGATCACCACCAGAACGACCTGGTCATCGCCACCTATGGCCGCGGCTTCTGGGTTCTCGACGACATCACGCCGCTGCGCCAACTCGCGGCGAACGGCCCAGCCATCAGCACATCGTCCGTGTATCTCTTCAAACCGGAGGAGGCCATTCGCGCACGCATCAACAGCAACTGGGATCAGCCCTTCTCCGTCGAAGTGCCCCATGCGGCCAATGTGCCTTACGGCGCGCTCGTGGATTACTACCTGAGCCACGAGCCGAGCGGTCCCATTCAACTCCAGGTCTTCGATTCGAAGGGTAGTCTGGTCCGCACCATGTCCAGCACGCCGCTGCCGCCCATCGAGGGCGCGGCATATCCTCACTACTGGCTGGCCGCTCCCGAGACTCGCGTACTTTCGACCCATGTTGGTCTCAACCGCGTCAACTGGAACCTCCAGTATGAAGACCCGCCCGCTCTGCGGCACGATCTGGAGAATCAGATGAACATGGTGGAGGGCTCCGCCACACCCGGTCCTCACGGGCCGCAGGTGATTCCCGGCGTTTATACACTCAAGCTCACCGTCGACGGCAAGGTGTTGACGAGCGAGGTCACCGTCATCAACGATCCGCGCGTCGGCGAGAGTCCTGCGGTGATGGCCGCCCTGCGCACCCAGAACAAGCTCACTCTTCTTTCCCTGCAAGGGATGGAGCATAGCTTCGCGGGCCACGAGGAAGTGAATGCGGTCAAGGATCTGCTTGCGACCGTGATGAAGGGCAGCCTGCCCGCCGATGTGGAGACGCAGGCCAAAACACTGGATGCCAGCCTGACCAAGATCGGCGGCGCCCTGCCGGCCGGTGGCCAAGGCGGCGGCGGGTTTGGCCGGCGCGGGCCTGCCAATCCCAACGCGCTGCAATCGTTCTTCGAGCTGAACAACGCCTTCAACACCATGGTCAGCATGATGCAGGTGGGCCTTGATATGACGCCCACTCCCGCCCAAATCACCACCTGGGAGAAGAACTGCACCGACCTGAACCGTACCAGGACTGCCTGGGAGGACGCTCGCAAACAGATCGCCGACTTCAATGCGATGCTGGTGAAAAATAACCTGCAGGAGATGAAGGTTGCCCCCACCAAGCTTACGGCTTCGGGCTGCAGCTTTACTCCCTAACCGGCCGCACCAGCAGCGTCGCAAAGGGAGCCGCGCTGCTGGGCGCTTCGTGATAGATTGAACGCGGTATCGCTTATGCGGCTTCTATTTGGAATTCTCCTGCTGGCTGTTACGCCGGCGTTTTGCGCTCCTTCGGACTTCAACGGGCGATGGGACATTACAGCCAGCGGGGCGCGCGCCTGGTGGGTGGAACTGAACGGCGTGGGGACGCCCGCGGCGGCGGGCAAGTTCATCAGCGCGTTCGGCGGCGACCTGAACCCGATCACCACCATCGAGGCCAAGGGCGACGAGCTGACCTTCACCATCGCGCCCAATAATGGCGGGGCCAAGCGGGTCTACCATGCGCGCCTGACCGGCGGAAAAATGGAAGGCACGGCGGAAACCGAGGGCGGCACGCGCGCTCCCGAAAAGTGGACCGGTGTCCGCGCCCCCGTCATCACCGATAAGGACGACGGCACCTGGAAGGACGGCAAGCCGGTGGAATTGTTCAACGGCAAGGACCTTTCGGGCTGGAAGGCGCTGAACCCCGCGGCCGAGATGAAATGGACCGTACAGGACGGTACGCTGCGCAACGCGCCGCCGACTACCGACCTGATTTCCGAACAGAAATTCTGGAACTTCAAACTCCATGTCGACTTCCGCATTGTGGCGCGGTCCAACAGCGGCATCGGGCTGCGCGGCCGGTACGAAGTGCAGATTCTGGAGGACTACGGCAAGCCAGTCAATACGCATGGCGCGGCGGCGCTCTACAGCCGCGTGGCGCCTTCGGTGAATGCCAGCAAACCGGCGGGCGAGTGGCAATCGTACGACATCCGCCTGGTGGGCCGGCAGCTTACCGTGGTCTTTAACGGCACGAAGGTGCTGGACAAAGTCGAGGTGGAAGGCCTTACCGCCATCGCCACCAATGCCGACGAGGGCGAACCGGGTCCGTTCATCCTGCAGGGCGACCACAGCTATGTGGAGATCAAGAGCTTCGTGGTGACCCCGCTGGTGAAGTAGGTCAGGGATTCTTGGGGCGAGGCACGTAGATGCCGTCGAAGCCCACCGTCCAGGTTTTGCCTTCGTCCTGCGATTGTTCGGAGAGTTGGCGGACGCGGCCGCCTTCAAGTGGCGTGAAGCTGAGGCGGTGCTGCAGAGTGGGTCCGTTGACCTGGGCCTGCGTGCCCTGGAAAACCATCCGAGGCCCTTCGAGTTTGCCCCAGTATCTGGTGATGCCGCCGGTGCTGATCCAGAGCTGCTCCCATTTTCCAGTGGCGGCCTCGTAGTAGTTCCAGCTCTTGCCCTCATTGCCGATGAAGGGCATCCAGTTTTCCTGCACGATGCAGCCCTCGGAGACCTTCTCAATGCGGCTGCGGGCGACGGTCTGGCCGGCAACCTGTACGTCCCATTCGCCCAGCCAGAAGTCGAACTGCTGGTACTCGGGATTGGACAGGCAGGGCTTGCCGTTGCGACGAATGGTTTCCAGGGCGGCGGTGTATTCGGGGCGCGTATGGAGAGCCGCGAGGTGCGGATCGGATTCGATGAAGGGGGCCTGGCCGAAGCCGCTCTTTGCCGCCTTGGCAAGCCACGATAAGGCTTGTGCGGCGTCGCCTTCGGCAGCGTATTCGCGCGCGATGGCGGCGAAGGCCTGCGGCGGTTGGAATTGGAGATCGGCGGCGCGTTGAAACGCGGCGATCGAGTCGGCGAATTTCTCCAGACGGTGCAGGGTGGCGGCCAGGCGGAACCAGGCGCGACCGTCCTGCGGGTTCTGTTCGGTAACTAGTTTGAACTCGCGGGCGGCTCCGGCCCAGTCCTGCTGATTGAAGAGAGCGTCGCCCTGGGGAGTGGGCGTGAAAGTCTGTGCCGGGAGTAAACAGCAGAAGAGAACGGCCAGGAATGCGAATCGCATGTTCGCAGGATGAGGCCAAAAGTGGCACTTGGCAAGTGCCACATACTGGCCGTACGATAGGGCCACTTCGTTACGCTTGTTTCGCCATGCCGTCGCGAATCACGCCGCTCGGCTTGCCGAGGCGGCACGCTTGTTCCGGTTTGTAAGGTCCAGAAGCCGGGTGCTGATGCGGTCGAGGACGATCTCCGGGGCCGGATCGAGTATGATGGCATTGACTGTTGGGTCAACCCACAGTGTTGTACCAGAATGAACACCCGCCTTATCATTGATAAAGCCGGCCGCGTGGTGATCCCAAAACCGCTGCGTGAAGAGCTGAACCTGGAACCCGGCGATGCCCTGGAGATGGAAAGCGCCGGCGAGCAGATTACCCTGCGCCCCGTTCGCGGCACGGGACCACTCACCAAGGAACACGGCGTCTGGGTATTTCACAGCGGACAACCCCTGCCAGCTTCGGCCACCGACGAGATGCTGCAGTTGATCCGCGAGGAAAGCGATTTGGCAAACCTCGACAAGGGCGAATGAAGGCCTTTTTCGATACGTCAGTGCTCGTGCCGGTATTCTATGGGGATCATGTTCACCACCAGGGCTCTGACAAGAATGCCGGGCAAACACCGCATCAGAGCAGAGCAGGCCATGTTATTCGTGAGTAGTATACGCGAACGACTGTCGATTGTCGCCCTCGACGGCGACGAATACGCCGATGCGCTGCAGGTGTCGTCTGCTTTGGGCATCGTAGGTGGCGGAATTTATGACGCGATGCTCGCGCATTGCGCGATCAAAGCTAAGGCTGAAGCGATCTATAGCTGGAACGGCCGGCACTACGCGCAATGCGGTGCCGAGGTCGTCCAGCATCTACGAACGCCTTAAAAAAAGGATAATTCGCTAAAGCTGAGACTCGACAAGATGGAAGAGTATTACGTCCATGCTGGCCAGGTTAATCCGGGAGACTGACGGGATAGATCGTGGGATTCCCGGAGGCGCGCGGGGCTTGTCCCTCGATATACTGACTCGACATGTCACGCACACCCTTGATGCACTGGTTTCAGCAGATGTACCGCGACTTCGCCGAAGCGGAGACCACCGGGCGTCCGGTAGACGAGGTGCAGACACAGAGAAGCACCGGGCCGAGCCGCCGCGACGTCTTGCGGACGGCGGCAGGGGCGGCGGCGGCCGTTCTCGCGACGCAGCGTGCGCATGGCTCGACCGCGCCGCGGATCGCGATTGTGGGCGGCGGGATTGCGGGCATCACGGCGGCGATGACGCTGCAGGATGCCGGCTACTCGGCCACTGTCTACGAGGCTTCGTCGAGGATCGGCGGGCGGATGCACTCCGACACCACGTCGTGGGCCGACGGACAGGTGACGGAGCACTGCGGCGAGCTGATCGATTCGGGCCACAAGACGATTCTTTCGTTGGCCAAGCGCTTCCACATCGGGGTCGACGATCTGGGCAGCGCTGAGCCGCCGAAATCCACGGAGACGTACTACTTCTTTGGCCAATTCTACCCACGCGCGCAGGCGAATACCGATTTCAACGCCGTCTACAACGCCATCAAGAAAGATCTGAAAGCGGCCGGCTACCCCACGCTCTACAACAGCTATACGACCGACGGCCTGGCGCTCGACCATACCAGCATCTACGACTGGATTGAAGCCAAAGTGCCGGGCGGCCACGCTTCTCCGATGGGGCAGTTGCTGGATGTGGCCTACAACATCGAATACGGCGGCGAGACGAAATCGCAAAGCTCGCTCAACCTGATCTACCTGTTGGGATACCAGCCGACGCCCGGCAACTTCCATATCTTCGGGCAGAGCGACGAGCGGTATCACATGCGCGGCGGCAATGAACAACTGCCCGCCGCGATTGCCGCGTCGCTGCCGGCTGGAAGCGTGGTCACCGGGATGGCGCTGACTGGCATCGCACGCAACGGCGACGGCACTTACCACCTGGCATTCGGAAAGAAGGCAAGCGTGACGGCCGATCGCGTAATTCTGGCGATTCCGTTTTCGGTGCTGCGCAATCTGGACTTCAGCGGGGCGGGATTCGGCGGCGTGAAGACCATGGGAATCCAGCAACTCGGCTACGGCACCAATTCCAAACTACACGCGCAGTTCCGCAGCCGCATGTGGAACCAGACGGGTCCCTGGGGTATCAGCACCGGCTCGAGCTACGCCGATACCGGGTACCAGAATACGTGGGAAGTCTCGCGCGCGCAGCCGGGCGCCAGCGGGATTCTGGTGGACTACACGGGCGGCGCGATCGGCGCGTCGTTCACGGGCGATTCCACCAATGCCAAGACGGTGGACGGCTACGCCAAGACGTTTCTGGATCAGCTTTCGCCGGTGTTCCCTGGGATTGCGCAGGCGTGGAACGGGCGGGCGACGCTGGATGTGCCGTGGCGGAATCCGTACTCGTTGGGATCGTACTCATTCTGGAAGGTGGGACAGTACACGCTGTTTTCCGGTTCGGAAAAGGAGCGGAGCGGCAATTGCCACTTCGCGGGGGAGCACTGCTCCCAGGACTTCCAGGGCTACATGGAGGGCGGCGCGTCGGAGGGGATCCGCGCGGCCAACGAAATTCTCAGCGACTATAAGGCTGGTCTGACGCCGTAAGGCGGGCCGTCTCGCGCTGCTTCCAACGTTCCCAGGCGCGCAGGGCTTCCTGGAAGCGGACCACTTCCTCCATGTTCGATTCCATGCGGGCATGGAACTGCGCGGAGATCCGGTCGAGTTCACTTTCCAGATTCCGGTTCTCTCTCATCTTCTGGGCTGCGAAGCGGGCCAACTCTTCTTGCTGGCCTGCTTCGAACTCGTCCAGATCGCGCTGCCGCGCGCACGTGTCGGGTAAATCGAGTACGTTTTGAATGGACATGGGAACCGCACTACAACTGGATAGTGGCGGGGAGCGGGAAAAAATCTCAAAAGAGTTTTTTTGTCCCGGTTTTCCGCTACCGTTCGGCCTTTGCCATGTCCACGCGCTGCTGCATTTCCGGATGAATCGCGAGCGCCTCTTCCGCCGCTTTAGCGTCAGCCATGCGGCCGTCGCGGACCAGATTCAGCAGGAACTCGAAGGCCTGTTCCTGCCGGGAGAGACTGAGGGCGCGCAGGAGCGCCTCGCGAATTTCCTTTTCTCCCTCGAAGGCTTCCATCAGCACCGGCACCGCGGCCGGGATATGCGAGGTGCCGAGCGAGAGGGCAGCTTCTTCGCGCGCTTCGAGGGCGCCGCGCTTCAGGAAGGTCTTGACGAAGTCCACGCCGCCATCGCCTTCGAGCGCCAGGATGCAGTCGAACACCTGACCGGTGACGGCGGGAGCCTCGTCGCCGATGCGCGCCTTCATGCGCAACAGCAGCGAGCCTTCATCGCCGCCCATCTGCGCGATGCCGCGGACCACTTCGAGGCGGACCGGTTCGCCGGCGTCGGCCACCGCGTCCACCATGGCGCGGAGAGCGTCCTCGCGGCGGATATCGGTACAGGCCGCCAGACCTAAGACGCAGGCGCCGCGCAGGCTGCCGGCCGTGTCCGCTGCGCCGCCCCAGACGGGCTCCATCTGAATGTGCCGCAGTCCGCGAAGGTACGGGGCCGCCTCGGTATGCCCCAGGGTGATGAGCGCCTTGGCAATCGCGTTCTTTCCCCAGCATTGGGGGTCGCGGCGGACGGCATCGCCGAAGAGGCGGTCGAAGGTGTGCAGAAGGTCGGGAAGGAGTTGGCGCAGGTGGCGTTCGGCCGCGATGTGGGCCGCCTTCGCCGCCATCATATTTACCGGGTCCTTGAGCGCCTTGCGGAGTCCGGCGAGGGCCTCTTCGGGCGCGGCATCGCGCAACACGCCCATCAATTCCAGTTCCTGCTCTACTTTGCGAACCGCCATGGAGGAAACATTTTCCTTGCTTCCCAAGATACCGGTGAAGCATCTTAGAAATATGAAAAGAACCGCAAACGCAGAGTGGCATGGCGACTTGAAGTCGGGCAAGGGGACCATCTCCACGGCCAGCACCGTGCTCTCCAGCACTCCCTACTCATTTTCCACCAGATTCGAAGATGGCAAGGGCACGAACCCGGAAGAGCTGCTTGCCGCCGCGCACTCCGGCTGTTTCACCATGGCGCTATCGGCCCAACTGGCCGCTGCCGGTCTCACCGCCGATAGCCTGGAAACCACCTGCACCATCAACTTCGAAAAGCAGCCCGACGGCTGGGCCATCACCGAGAGCCATCTGGACTTGAAGGCCAAAGTTCCGGGCGCGACTCCGGAGGCATTCGATAAGGCCGTGCAGAACGCCAAGAGCGGCTGTCCCGTTTCCAAATTGTTTAAAGCCAACATCACCCTCACGTCGTCCTTGCAGTAATCGGTTGTATCCCGCATCACCCCGGCCCATGACGTGCAACCTGACGCCTGAATATGGCGTTGGCGCGCTGCTTGGGCCTTTTGTGTTTTATTTCGAGTTCTTTTACGTACGCGGCCGATCTTGCACCCCGATCGGAATATGAGGGCAAACCGGTGGCGCAGGTTCGCTTCGATCCGCCGAAGCAGCCTGTTGCCGATAGCGATCTCCACCGGCTGGTCGCCTTTCCGCCGGGGACGCCGCTCACTCTGGACGAGATCCGCGCCGCAATCAAACGTCTGTATGGGACTGGAAGATATTCCACGGTCGAGGCCGATACCGAAACGTCGCCTGCCGGCCTGACGCTGATCTTCAGGACCACCGATCAGTGGTTTGTGGGACCGGTGGAAGTGAAAGGCAAGGCCAATAATCCTCCCAATTTAGGCCAGTTGGCCAACGCTTCGCGGCTTGACCTGGGCGCGCCGTTCAACGAGGGCGACCTGCAGACGGCCGTGGCCGGGCTCACCTCTCTGCTGCAGCGCAACGGGCTTTACATGGCCACGGTCAATCCCACCGTGGTGCGGGATGCGGAGCATCAGCAGGTATCCGTCACCTTTCAGGTGAATTCCGGAAAACGGGCGCGCCTGACGCTGCCGCAAATCACCGGCGATACCCGCCTGCCCCCCGCCGACCTGGCCCGCGCGGCCAAGTTTAAGGAGATCCTGTTCTTCCCCTGGAAGCAGGCTACCCAGGAAAACGTGGGCCTGGGTCTCGAAAACATCAGAAGATTCTACACGAAAAAAGATCGCCTCACCGCCGATGTGACGCTGGACCGCACGGACTATCTGGCGTCGGAAAATCGTGTGCGTCCCACCATCAATGCCGATGGCGGGCCGGTCGTCAAGATCCAGGCCACGGGCGCGAAGGTTTCCAAAGGCACCCTACAGAAGTACGTCCCGGTCTTCGATGAAGGCACGGCGAATCGCGACCTGCTGGTGGCCGGAGACCGCAATCTCCGCGACTATTTCCAGAACAACGGCTACTTCGACGTGCAGGTGGATTTCGAGTCGCACGATACCGGCCGCGATCTGCAAACCATCACCTACACCGTCAGCCTGGGCGAAAAACATCGCGTGGTGAGTCTGGCGGTGAAGGGAAATCACTACTTCACCACGCAGCAGATCCGCGAGCGCATGTACCTTCAGCCGAAGGGCTGGATCCGGCTGCGTCACGGCCGCTACAGCCAGAGTTTCGCCGATCGCGATGAAGACGCCATCGAAGGCCTGTACCGCGACAGCGGTTTTCGCGATTGCAAAGCCACCGCCAACGTGATTGACGATTATCAGGGCAAGAAGGGCGACGTCGCCATCACCATGAATGTGGTGGAGGGCAGTCAATATCTGGTGTCCGGCCTGCAGGTGAATGGGATGAAGCTGCCCAATAAGGATGCCATTCTGGCGAAGCTGGCTTCGCAGCCGGGTCAGCCCTTCAGTGAAACCAGCGTGGCCATGGATCGCGATTACATTCTCGAGTCCTACCGGTCGGTGGGATATCCCAGCGCCGCCTTCGACTATCGCGCCACACCCGCCGCCGAGCCGTACCGCATGAGTTTGGTCTACACCGTGACCGAGGGCCAGCCGCAATACGTGCGCGACGTTCTGATCACCGGCTTGCATGTGACTCGCAAGCGGCTGACCAATCCCGTGGTCACGCTGCATGCCGGAGACCCGCTCTCGTGGACGGAAATGGGACGGATGCAGCGGCGTCTCTACAATCTGGGCGCGTTCGACAAAGTGGACATGGCGATTCAGAATCCCGACGGCAACACCGAAGAGAAGTACGTCGATTTCCACGTAGTGGAGGGACACCTCTACACGGTGGCCGTGGGCGTCGGCGCCGAGATTGCGAAAATCGGTGCGAGCGCCGCGGGAACGGCCAATCCCACCGGCAAAACGGGATTTGCTCCGCGCTTCGATTTTCAAATCAGCCGGCTCAATCTGTGGGGTCTGGGTCATACGGTAAGTTTCAAGAGCCGCTATTCCACGCTGGATCGCCGCGTCTCGCTGACGTATCTGGCGCCGCGCTTCCGCAATGTGGAAGGCCGCAATATCACCGTGGACGCGCTGTATGACAATACGCGCGACGTGCTCACGTTCACCGCTGTCAGGCTGCAGGGCGGAGTGCAGGTCTCGCAGAGGCTCAGCAAAGCGACCAACCTGTTATACCGCTACCAGTGGACCAACGATCGCGTGGATAAGACATCGCTGCGCATCGATCCCGAATTGATTCCGCTGTACTCGCAGCCGTCGCGTGTGGCCATGTTCGCCGTGAACCTGGTGCAGGACCGGCGCGACGATCCCGCCGATGCGCATCATGGCATCTACAACAGTTTGGATCTGGGGCTGGCGGAAAACAAATTCGGCGGGACCACGAACTTTCTGCGTTTTCTGGGCCGCAACTCGTATTACAAGACGCTGGGGCAGACGCAGATGGTGCTGGCGAGCAATACCGAATTCGGTATCATCGGTCCGTTCCATACGGGCGGCACCGCTACCACGCAATACATTCCACTGCCGGAGCGGTTCTTCGGCGGCGGCGAAGCCAACCTGCGCGCCTTCCCGAATAATCAGGCCGGTCCGCGCGATACCGATACGGGCTTTCCACTGGGCGGCAACGCGCTGCTGTTTCACAGCACGGAATTGCGTTTCCCCTTCATCGGCGACAACATTCAGGGCGTGCTGTTTCACGATATGGGCAACGTGTATACCAGCCTAGGCTCCATCTCTTTTCGGGTACATCAGAACGGTCTGACCGATTTCGATTACATGGTGCATGCGGCCGGGTTCGGAGTCCGGTATCGTACCCCGCTGGGACCGCTGCGCGTCGATCTGGCGTACAGCATCAATCCGCCCACGTTCAACGGACTGCAGGGGACGTATCAGCAACTGCTCTTCGGCGGGGCTACCAGAACGGTGCAGAGCGTGAGTCATTTCCAATTTTTCTTCAGCATCGGACAGGCATTTTGATATGAGCAAAGCTCTCTTGTTTCTCTGTTGCTGTGCGGCGGCGGCGAGCGTGGTGGATCGCGTGGCGGTGGTGATCGATAAGACGGTCATCACCGAAGGAGAAGTGCAGGACGAAGTCCGGCTGACCGAGTTTCTCAACGGGCAGCCGCTGGATCTTTCGGCGTCCGCCCGCCGCGCGGCGGCCGACCGGCTGGTGGATCAAACGCTGATTCGCAATGAAGTGGAAATCAGCCATTACGCCCCGCCCAGCGCCGCCGATACGGACAAATTATTGCAGCAGTTCCGGCAGCAGCACTTCCGCACCGCCGCCGCTTATCGGGAGGCACTGGCGCGCTACGGGATTACAGAGGACCAGTTGAAGCGCCACCTGATTTGGCAACTGACGGCGCTCCGGTTCACGGATCTGCGATTTCGCTCCGAGCCAGCGCCGCCGGGGGCGGAGTCTGCCGATCGTGCCGCCGATGGCTCGGCCAGTTCGGTGGATCAGCAGATGGATGCCTGGCTCAAACAGGCGCGCGGCAACAGCAAGATCGTGTTCAAACAGGAGGCGTTCCAATGAGACCGGGGTTGGGGCGCAAGATTCTTCGCATTGTGGTGGCCGTGATCGCCATTCCCATGCTGGTAGGCTTCGTGGCCGGAGTTCTCATCGTGCGCACGGATTGGTTCCGCAATACGGTGCGCGCGAAGATTGTTTCGGCCGTGGAAGATGCCACCGGCGGTAAGGTGGATATCGGCAGCTTCTCATTCGATTGGACGCATTTGCGGGCCTTCGTCCGCGACTTCACCATCCACGGCTTGGAGCCGGCCGGAGCGCCGCCGCTGCTGCATGCCGCGCTGGTTCAGGTGGATCTGAAACTCACTTCACCCTTTACCGGGTTCGTCAATCTGGCCTACCTGCTGGTGGATCAGCCGGCGGCTAACGTCATCATCTTTCCCGACGGCCGCACGAATATTCCCGCTCCGAAAATTCAGCCCAAGAGCGATAACAAGACCGGTGTGGAAACCATTGTCGATCTGGCCATCGGCAAGTTCGACCTGCGCAACGGCTCCTTCACTTTCGGCGACCGGAAGACGGACCTCAACGCCAGCGGCGCCGGCTTGCGCGCGCAGCTTGGGTACAATCCGGTGGCCCCGCGATACACCGGCGAAATCGATGTGTCGCCGCTCTACATCAAGTCGGGTAACAATCCGGCGCTGAATGTGGACGTGAAACTGCCGCTGACCGTTCAGAAGGACAAGATCAGTCTGACGAATGCGCAGTTGACCACGCCGCAATCCAAGATCGTTCTCTCTGGCGACATGGACCACCTGATTGCGCCGCGCACTTCCGCGCACGTCAATGCGACGCTGGCGCTGGACGAAGTGCGGCGCGCTCTCGGATTGAATACGCAACTCGATACGGCGCACGCTCCCAATGTGGTCTCGCTGGATGTGGCCGGGTCCATGGACGAGAACGGGCGCATCGCTTTGCAATCGGCGCATGCCGGGCTGGGCGCGAGCCAGATTGAAGCTTCCGGACCGCCCGGCAATCTGCAATTCCGGTCGACCGTGGCGCTGGGAGAAATCGGACGGCTGCTGCGCGTGTCGGCGCGGCCCGAAGGGACTGTGAAATTCGCCGGCAATGCGGCTATCGACGCCAATCACAACTATCGCGTGACGGGGAATTTGGATGCGCGCGGGGTGGCCTTCCGAGAGGGGACCACGCGCGTTTCCGGCGTGAGTCTGGACAGCGCCGTGACGGCCGACGCTCACCGGATCGCTTTGGACGGGCTGCGTCTGGAGGCGTTGGGCGGCGGCTTCACCGGGTCGGCCAACGTGGAGGAACTAGCGCGCTTCCAGCTCTCGGGAAACCTGCATAACTTCGATATTCAGCAGACGGCGCGTGCTCTCGCCTCAACCAATCTGGGATACAGCGGCATTGTCTCCGGACCTGTTCAGGCCAATGGCGACCTGAAGAACATGAACACGCTGGAGGCCAAGGCCAAGCTTGCCATCGCGCCCGGCCACCGCGGCGTGCCGGTCTCGGGACACCTGGGAGTGGACTACGACGGCCGCAGCGGCAACATCATTCTGGACCGTTCGCACATCGCGCTGCCGCACACTACGGCGGATTTGAGCGGTACGCTGGGACGCCGGATCCAGATACACGTGGTGGCGCGCGACATGGCCGACTTCCGGCCGCTGGGCGCGATTCCGCTTACCTTTTCTCCGGGTGGCGCGGCTACCGTGGATGCGACCGTGACCGGCAGCCTCAGCGATCCGCATGTGACCGCGCAGGCCGCCGTGAACAGTTTCGCCGTGGAGGGCCGGCCGTTCACACGCTTCAGCGCATCGCTGGCGGCGTCGAAATCGTCGGCGGCGGTCGCCGATGGCGTCCTTTCGCGCGGTACACTGCAGGCGCAGTTCAGCGGCAGCGTGGGGCTGCACAACTGGAAGCCGGAGAATTACGAGCCGCTGCGCGCCGATGCCGTGATCCGCAATGCCGATCTGCGCGACGTGCTGGCGCTGGCCGAGCAGAGTTCCATCCCGGCAACGGGAGCGCTCACGGCCAATGCGCACTTTGCCGGGACCGTCGGTTCGCCCACCGGAAATGCCGATCTTTCCGTGGTGCGCGGCACGGTGGAGGGTGAGGCCTTCGACAGCCTCACGGCCAACGTCGTGGCTACGCCGACTGCCATCAATCTGCCGTCGCTCCACCTCGTGGCGGGAGCCTCGCACCTGGATGCGACGGCGGCCTATCAGCACGCCGTCAACGATCTGCAGCGCGGCACGGCGACGGTTCACGTGGCCAGCAATCAGGTGCAACTGGCGCAATTCCAGGCGCTGGTGAAAGACCGTCCCGGCTTGCACGGCATGCTGACGCTCAATGGCGACGCGACGGCGAATGTGGCGAGCTCCGGTGTGCAGATCGCCAGTCTGAATGCCAACGCGGCGGTCCGGGGCATGGAGATGGAAGGCAAGGCGCTGGGCGATTTCACCGCGACCGCCAACACCGCGGGCGCCGCGCTGCATTACAACGTGAACTCCAACTTCGCCGGGTCCACCATTCACGTGCAGGGTCAATCGCTACTGGCCGGCGACCATCAGACGTCGGCCACCGCCGCCATTGCGAACCTGCCGATCGACCGGGTGCTCGCCGTGGCCGGACGTCGCGATCTGCCTGTGAAGGGCAGCCTTTCCGCCAACGCCCAACTGAGCGGCACACTGCAGAAACCGCAGGCCTCGGGCAATTTTACGATTGTGAACGGCGCGGCGTACGAGGAACCGTTTACCCGTCTGCAGGCCACGGTGAATTACACCGACGTCCTGGTGGATGTGCCCCAATTTCACATTCAGGACGGACCTTCGATTCTCGATGCCAGCCTGAATTTCCAGCATCCGTCGGGGGATTTTCAGGATGGCCAGGTGCGCTTCCACGCGCGCAGCAACGATGTGCAGCTTTCGCGAATCCATACGTTGGCCGCCGCGCGTCCGGGACTGGCCGGTATCGTCCAACTGGCCGCGGACGGCGCTGCCACGCTGCATCGCACCAGTCCTCCGACCGTCGCCAATTTGAACGCCAACATTTCCGCTAAGAATCTGAGTATGAATCGCACGCCGCTGGGCGAGCTGACGGCCACGGCGACCACGCGCGGCAACGCGGTGGATTTTAACCTGACATCAGATCTGGCCCGCGCCAACATCCGCGGCTCCGGCCGGTTGGACCTCACCGCCGATTACCCCGTCAACGCCAACGTCAGTTTTACGGGCGTGACCTATGCCGGTCTGAGTCCGCTGCTGGGCACCGGCGCGCAGCCCTTCGACGCCTCGCTGGACGGCAATCTCACCGTTTCCGGACCCACGGCCCGCACCGACGCGCTTCGCGGCTCCGTGCAGTTGACCAAGCTGGAAGCCCACTCCGTCAATCCCGGACCGGGCCGCAAGCCGCGCGTGAATTTCGAACTGCACAATGCCGGTACGGCCGTGATTGCTCTGGCGAACTCGGTGGTGACGGTTCAGAACTTTCACATCACCGGGCCCCTGACGGAACTGGCAGTGAGCGGCACGGCGTCGCTGAAGGATCCCCAGTCGCTGAATCTGCGCGCCACTGGCAACGTGAAGCTGGACGTGCTGGAGGCCTTCAATACGGACATCATCTCGTCGGGCGCCGTGACGCTGAATGCGGCGGTAACGGGGAGTACGGCGCAGCCGGTGGTGAATGGCCGGCTGCAATTGCAGAATGTCGATTTCAACCTGATCAGCCTGCCCAACGGCATATCCAACGCGAACGGGGTGGTCAGCTTCAACGGCACGGAGGCGGTGATTCAGAACATCACCGGACAGACCGGCGGCGGAAAGGTCACTCTGGCCGGGTTCGCCAGCTATGCCGGCCCGTCCACGCAATTCCACATGCAGGTGACTGCCGACCGGGTCCATATCGATTATCCCGAGAGCGTCACCACGCAGGCCGATGCGCACCTGACGCTGGCGGGCAGTCTGGATAACAGCCTGCTCTCGGGCAACGTCACCATCACGGACGTTTCGCTGCATTCGCACTCCGACGTGGGCTCGATTCTCTCCACGGCAGCCACGCCGCCGTCATCTGCCTCGGCCAGTACCGGCTTCATGGGAGGTCTTCACTTCGACGTCCGCATTCAGACTTCGCCCGGCGTACGGTTCCGCACGAGTCTCACGCAGAATCTGCAGGCGGACGCCAATCTGACGCTGCGCGGCAGCCCCGACCATCCGGGGATGATCGGGCGCGTGAACATCGATTCCGGCGACGTGGTCTTCTTCGGCGCGAAGTACACCATCGATCAGGGCAGCGTGGCTTTCTACGATCCCAACAAGGTCAACCCCAATCTCAACGTCGACCTGGAAACGTCGGTGCAGGGGGTGGACGTTACCATCAGCGTGCGCGGTCCCATGGACAAGCTGAAATTCTCGTATCGCAGCGACCCGCCGCTGGAGTTCCAGCAGATTGTTTCGCTGCTCGCCTCGGGCAAGACGCCCACTACGGATCCGGTGTTGGCCGCGCATCAACCCACCGCTCCGGAGCAGAACTTCGAGCAGATGGGCGCCTCCACCATATTCAGCCAGGCGGTGGCGAACCCCGTGTCGGGCCGTCTCCAGCGCCTGTTTGGCGTCAGCAAACTGTCGATCGATCCGCAGTTGGTGGGCGGGTCCACCAACAATCCGCAGGCCACCCTGACGCTGCAACAGCAGGTGACCAAGGACATTACATTTACCTATATTCAGGACGTGACGCAGTCCAACCCCAGCGCCATTCGCATTGAGTGGGCCATCAGTCCGCAGTTCTCCGCGGTGGCGCAGCGCGATATCTATGGGGAGTTTGCGCTCGATTTCTTCTATAAGAAGAGGTTTCATTGACCGTACCCCGCCGGCCATGTATAATCCTCTCCATGTCCACGGCCGTCGTGAAGATGGAGCCGAAATCCGAGGGGATCCTGACCCCCCGCAAAAAACGGCCCAAGGAACTGGCTGTCATTACCGAATGCTGCACCGGATGTGCAGGCTCACCGGCCTGCGTGCCCTACTGTCCGGTGGCCGACTGCATGTATTGGGTGCCGGATGAGGACCACCGGCCTTTTGGCCACATCGAAGTGGACCCCATACTCTGCATCGGCTGCAAGAAGTGCGTGAGCAAAGGTCCTGACGGCGCCTTCCTGGATGGCTGCCCGTGGGACGCCATCGAAATGGTGGCTATCGAAGAAGTGGAAGCCCTCATCGGCATGAAGATGCCGGTTTAACAGACCAACCTCATGGCTCTCGAGATTCAACAGCACGACCGGGAAGGTATCACTATCTTCGAATTGAAGGGCCGCATCACGGTGGGTCCCGAAGCGACGTCCCTGCGCGAGCATGTCAACAAGGTCGTTGAGGCCGGGTCCAAGAACCTGATCCTCAATCTGAGCGGCGTCGATTACATCGATAGTACAGGCTTGGGCGCGCTGGTGATCTGCGCCACGAGTCTGCGGAAGAACGGGGGCAACGTCAAACTCCTGAATCTCAATCGGCGGCAGATTGAATTGCTGGTGATGACGAAGCTGGCGACGGTGTTTGAGATCTTCAATGACGAGCAGGACGCTGTCAATTCTTACTACCCCGATCGGAAAATCAAGACCTTCGATATCCTGAGCTTCGTTCAGGAAATGAAGAAGGACGAATAAGCGTAGGCCTCCGGCCTGCGGGACAGACGACGGCAACCGATCGTCTATCCTACTCCTGGCTGGTATTCTGATTGTTTGTCCTCTTCTCTTGTGATCGTGGGCGGGGTGGCCGCCGGATTGAGCGCGGCGGCGCGCGCGCGGCGCATCGATCCCAGCCTGGAAATCCTGGTGCTGGAGAAGGGGCCGGTGATTTCCTACGGGGCGTGCGGGCTGCCTTACTTCGTGGAAGGCCGCATTAAGGATCCGCGGCAGCTCATCGTTTACACTCCTGAATACTTTCAGAAGGAACGCAACATTCAGGTGCGGACGGGCGCGCGCGTGGTTTCGGTTTCGCATCCGCGGCGCGAGCTGGCGCTCGAATCGGGCGAACGGATCCGCTACGAGCGGCTGGTAATCGCCACTGGGGCGCGCTGCGATTCGGCCGGGATCGCCGGGACCGGGCAGCCGCACGTCTTCAGCCTGCATACCATCGACGATGCCGAGCGGATGCGCCGCTTCCTCGCGGAAAAACAGCCTCGCCATGCCGTGGTGATCGGCGCGGGTTATATCGGGGTGGAAGCCGCCGACGCCCTGCGACGCAACGGACTGCGCGTGACCATCGCGGAACGCTCGGCGCACGCGCTTCTGCGCGACGACGCCGACTTCACCGCCGCCGTGGTTCGCCATATGGAGCGCCACCGCGTGGACATCCGCTTCGGCCACGCGATCCAATCCATAGAGCCGGGGCGCGCCGGCGACATCCCTTGCGACATGGTGGTGCTCTCCGCCGGCTTCAAACCCAATACGCAACTGGCCGCCGACGCCGGGATCGAGCTCGGCCGCACCGGCGCCATTGCCACCGACGATCGCATGGAGACCAATCTCCGCGGCGTCTTCGCAGCCGGAGATTGCGCCGAAACCATGCATCTGGTGACGGGCCGGCCCACGTGGATTCCCCTGGGCACCACCGCCAACAAAATGGGTCGCGTGGCCGGGGCCAATGCCGCGGGCGGACGCGAGCGCTTCCCCGGGATCGTGGGCACTTCCATCGTTGCCATTTTCGGAGTGGGCTTCGCTACCACGGGCCTCTCGGTTGCGGAGGCGCGCGTCGCCGGTTTCTCGCCGGTCTCAGCGCGCATCGACGCCTATAGCCGGCCTCGCTACTATGGCGGCACCAAGACGAGCGTCGAACTGATCGCGGACAGGGCGACGCGCCGGATTCTGGGCGGCGCGGTGATCGGCGAGGATGGGGCTGCCGGGCGAATCGACGTGATCGCCACCGCCATCCAAACCCGCATGCGCGTGGACGAATTCGAACAGTTGGACCTGGCCTATTCGCCGCCCTTCACACCCACGTGGGATCCGCTCCTCATCGTGGCGCAGCAACTGTTGAAGGAACTGTAAACTGAAATTATGGCACTCAGGCAGTCGAGGATTCTAACCGAAGGCGCGCCCGCACCGGACATTCCCGGTGTGCCCGCGGGGAAGGCGGCGCTGGTGGTGTTTTTCAAAATCACGTGCCCGGTCTGCCAGCTTACGCTGCCGTATTTGAACCGGCTGCATCAGGCCGGAACTCTGGCGGTTTACGGAGTTTCGCAGAACGAGCCCGACGATACGCGCGAGTTCATCGACGAATTCCAGATCGAATTCCCGGTGGTGTACGACAGCGAGGAGGCCGGCTACCCGGCCAGCAACGAGTACCGCATCTCCAGCGTTCCCACGATGTTCCTGATTGGCGCGGACGGCAGAATCACGAGCGCGATGGAAGGCTGGAATAAGAAGGACATGGAGCGGCTCGGAGTGGTGCGCGCGGACGACAACGTCCCGGAATGGAAGGCTGGTTGAAGCTCCCGCAACTAGCTCCCGTGCGGAGTTTTCGGCGCGCAACTGCTAAAATGAAAAGAGTCCATGGCTAATCCACTAGACATTCTGGGTAACGCAGCCGCTATCGCCAAGGGGATGGGCATCACCTTCAAAGAGATGATGTCGCCCACCGTGACTGAGTACTACCCCGACGAAGCCCCCAAATTTCAGGAGCGCTTTCGCGGAGTACACGTGTTGGCGCGCGACGAAAACGGCATGGAGAAGTGCGTCGCCTGCTTCCTGTGCGCCGCGGCCTGCCCGGCCAATTGTATCTACATCGAAGCCGCCGAAAATACCGAACAGACGCGCATTTCCGGTGGTGAGCGCTACGCCAAGGTCTACAACATCGATTACAACCGCTGCATTTTTTGCGGCTATTGCGTAGAGGCCTGCCCCACGGACGCCATCACGCACGGCCACGGTTTCGAGGCCGCCAGTTACAATACGTCCACCCTCATTAAACGGAAGGAAGACATGCTGGCCCCGATTCCTCCCGGCGCTCATCCGCCGGTGGTGACGCCGGCCAGTCCGGCGGCGCACTAAGCCGAATCCGCGCCGCTGTTTGCAACATCCAACGGACACAGCGGTATGTTTCGAGCCATACGGGAACAGATCGAAACGATCTTCCGGGAGGATCCGGCAGCCAAGAGTGTCATTGAAATCTTCCTGTGCTATCCGGGATTTCATGCCATTCTGGCGCACCGCTTCGCCCACCGTCTATACCGCTGGAATGTTCCCCTGGCGCCGCGCGTTCTCTCGCAACTCACGCGCTTCCTCACCGGCATCGAAATTCACCCCGGCGCCACCATCGGACGCCGCTTCTTCATCGATCACGGTTCCGGCGTGGTAATCGGCGAGACTACCGAGATCGGCGACGACGTTCTGCTGTACCAGGGAGTGACGCTGGGCGGCACCGGCGGCGAGCGCGGCAAACGCCACCCCACGCTGGGCAACAACGTGGTGGTGGGGACGGGCGCCAAGGTGCTCGGCAACATCCGCATCGGCGACAACGTCAAGATCGGCGCGGGCTCGGTGGTGGTACACCCCGTTCCCGATAATTCGACGGTGGTTGGCGTGCCCGGACGCGTGGTGCGCATCCGGCCCGATTCCACACTGGATCACGGGCGCCTGCCGGATCCCGAAGGTCAGGCGATCGACGACCTCGCGCGGCGTGTGGCGGAACTCGAAGGCCTGCTGCGGCAGTTGATCGGCGAGCACGAAGTGCAGCACCATCGCGAGCGATAAATTCGGCGCAAGCGCGGCAGTTGCGCTATGATGATCCAATCTCTTCCGGGGGGACTCACCACGTATGGCCACACCTACGCCACAACTGTCTTTCAAGGACGTTCTGGGCGAGCGCTCCGTGCGCCGCCTCTGGATGGCCCAAATTGTCAGCGTTTTCGGCGACTTCCTGGCGATCTTTGCCGTCTTCGCAATCGTTACTTTTCAACTACATGGCACGCCCACGCAGGTCGCCATGATCCTGGTATCGTTTCTGCTGCCGCTGGCTATCATCAGTCCGCTGGCGGGAGTTTTCGTGGACAAGTGGAATGTGAAGTGGACCATGATCGGCAGCGATGTGATTCGCGGCCTGCTGGTGCTCACGCTGGTATTCCAACACGACCTATATGTGATCTATGGCACCTTCTTTCTACTCGCCACGGTGTCCGCCTTCTTCATGCCGGCGCAGTCCGTGGCGGTCCGGACGATCGCGCCAGCTAACGGTCTGATGTCGGTCAACGCGCTCATGACGCAAGCCGTGCAGGGCGCGCAAATCATCAGCCCGAGCATCGCGGGACTGATGGTGGACGGTCTCGGCGCCACCTCCTGCTTCATTTTCGACAGCCTGAGCTTCTTCGTCTCGGCGGGCCTGGTGATGTCGCTGACGATCAGCCGCGAGGCTGCGCCGGCATCCACCGAAGCGCGCTCGGTGGTGCGGTCGCTGGGTCAGGGCTTTCAGTTCATCTTCACGCATGCGGCCATCTCCTTCGTAATGCTGTCCATGACGGCGGGCATGTTCGCCGTGCGCTGTTTCGGCGCGCTGCTTTCGGTCTATGTGCGCGATATTCTGCTGTCCAACGCGAAGCTGTTCGGGGTGCTGAATTCGCTGATCGGAATCGGCATGATCATCGGGTCGCAGTGCATCCATCGATTCGCCCGGAAGACTTCGCATCAACACCTGGTGATCTACGGACTGGCAGGGATGGGGGTCGCGGTCCTGATTACGGCGGCATTCGGCATGGTGATCAGCACGGCGGTGGGCATGCTGGGTCTGGGCTTCTTCGCCGCGTTCATTATGATCACCGCGCAGACCTTGATTCAGAAGGAAACTCCCGGACCGATGCTGGGCCGCGTGAGCAGCAGCCTGATGTCGCTGATGGCGATTTCGCAGGTGATCGCGATGTTCGTGGCTGGTCCGGTGGCGCAGAAATCGGGCATCCGGAATCTCTACTTCGGCAGCGCCGCCATGCTGATGGCGATCGGGCTGTTCGGATACTTCAGGCTGAGCCGGCCGAAGCCGAGCGAATCCGCTGCTTCCGCGTAGACGAGCTCAGCTCTGCCCGGCTAGGCGTTGGGATTCCAGATGTCGACGTGCCACTTCCACATGCCGTCTTCCTGCTTCCAGATGACGACGTATTTGGCCACCATTTCTCCGCCGCCGGCGAAGCTCAGGACGGCGCGGCCGATCTCGTAGCCGGTATCGCCGGCGGCTTCGAAATCCACCGTGGACAGTGTGACCGCCGAGACGTTGAGGCCTTCGATAGCGCCTTTCCAGAAGGCTTTGATGTTCTCGCGGCCCGATACCATCTCACCGCCGGGAGGCAGGATGCGCGCGTCTTTAGTGTAGACGTTGTCCAGCGCGTCAATATTGCGCTGGGCCACTACGTGTTGTTCGAAAGTGCGATTGGCAGCCTGGATATTCTGAGCTGTTGCCGGACTCATCGTTTTCTTCTCCTATCGTGCTAGCTGCCGGGGACGTGATCCTGAAATTCGGCCCAACCGGCAACCAGCTTGTCCACCACTGTATGGCCCACCCGCCAGGCTGCTTCGAGCGCCGGCAGGTATCCAGTGTACTTCCCAATTTTGGTTTGCGCCAGACTTTCCGCAGCGGTTTTTCCCGGAGGCGGCTGGTCGAAATCGCTGGCCGTGCGGAGCACCATCACGCGATTCAGGTCCACCTTCCCGGCATGTGAGAGGTATGTGAGCGATTGCAAAGTGCCGGTGTCTTCCATGGCCGTAGTGACGTAGTTCCCCTTGCCGCCGGTGTGGTAACTCACCCAGTCATTGGCCCACTGGTTGAGCAGTTTGCCATGCCAGAAGGTGGACGCCGCCAACTGATCGCCCTTCAACACGAACGGCGGACGCTGCGCATTGGGCTGGCGGAATTGGCTGCGCTCCTTCTGCATCGCCTCGCTATCCATCAGCGGTACATCGCGGGTCAGGGTGAAGGCCCAGTTCACCAGTGCGACATTCAGGTGGAATACCTGGCCGTCCGTGGTGGGCGTGGGCGGCTGTTCGTAGGGCACGGAGCGGCGCAGCGGCACGTACCCGGTCTTCCAATCGGACGGAATTTCGCGGGCGTCGATCTCGTGGGCCAGGTCGCCATCCACCAGCCATTCGGCCCATGCCGCGGAGCCGAGCGTCGCGTCTTCGGGATCCACGCCGGCAATCCCGGCCACCAGCCAATAAGCCTTGCGGAGATCGAAGCGCGGATCCAGTCCCAGGGCCATGATGCTGGCCGCCGCCTTGGTGTTGCCGACGCCGGTGAGGACGCCGAGCACTCCGTCCTTGTTGACACGGAGGTTGTGGTAGCCCTGCGGAAACGGCATCACGCGATCGAGCTTGGTGCGTTCCACCCAGAACTGAAATTCGCCCGGATCATCGCCCGTATCGGCGCCGCGCTCGAACATCGTCACCACCACCACTTTGATGGGCAGGGGAGCTTCTTTGACCGGCGAACATCCAACGGCGACAAGAGACAGCAGCAGAGTAGCGGATAAGGCCTTCATCAGCGTCCGTCAGCGGGCGGCCAATTCCGTTTTCCTGGTAACCAGGTAGTAAGTGCCTGCCAGCAGCAAGGCTAGCGAGATCCACTGCGAGGTATCGAGCGGGCCGCCCCACAGATTTCCCTGCTCGTGGAAGCGGAAAAACTCTACCGCGAAGCGAGCGGTGCCGTACAGCACCAGGTACATGCTGATGATCGTGCCGGGACGGTGGGCTTGGCGGATGCGCCAGTAGAGCACGCCGAAAATCAGGAACTCGGCAAACGATTCGTACAACTGCGTGGGATGAATGGGAATGTTCAGCGGCACGCCGACCAGGTCTTTCGCCACGGGATTGGTGAACGTCACCGCCCAAGGCAGCGAGCAGCGCACGCCCCAGCAGCAGCCTGCCGAAAAGCAGCCGAGCCGCCCGATGCCATGGCCCAGTGCGATGGCCGGAGCGAACACGTCGGCCGTCTTCCACAGCGGCAGGCGGGTCTTCTTCATATACCACCAGGAGACGGCCAGCGCGGCGATGAGGCCGCCGTAAAACACGCCGCCGGCCTGCAAGGTAGCCAGCGAGAAGATCTCCGCCGGATGGTCGGCGTAATACCGGATGTCCACAATGAACATCATCAGCTTCGCGCCCGCGATGGCAGCCAGCGCGCAGTAGATTCCCAGATTGGTGACGGCCTCGCCGTTCAGGCCGCTGCGGAGAGCCAGCTTGTTGGCCATCCACAGGCCGGCCAGGAACGCCAGCGCCACCAGCACTCCGTAGGTGTGCAGAAACGAGATGTGAAAAATTTCAGGGTACATTGGCTGCCTGCCGGCGGGGCTTCATTTGTGAGAACAGCAGCAGGATGCTGCCCACCACAATCGCCGAATCCGCCACATTGAAAGTGGGCCAGGGGTACGTGCCCAAATAGACCTGCAGAAAATCCGTGACCTTGCCGGAGACAATCCGGTCGAAGACATTGCCCGCGGCGCCGCCCAGCACCAGCGCCAGCGACCAGAGCGAGATGCGGTCCAGCTTGTGCGCATTCCAGAGAATCACGCTCACGGCCACCACCGCCGCCACCGAGACCACTACCAGCAGCGTGGTCCGCCACTCGAAGGTGGAATCGTTAAAGATGCCGAAGGCCACGCCGCGATTCTCACTGCGGATGATTTCAAAAAATCCCGGAATCACTTTGTAGACGTCCGACTCGGAGACCCGCGTCTCAATCAGGTACTTGCTCAGCCGGTCCAGTAGGAACACCGCTGCCGCCGCGCCGTACGCCTTCACTCGCAGGCTAGCCATTCAACGTCTCTTCGACCGCGTCCGCACAGCATGCACAGATTGTGGGGAAGCGGCCATCGCTGCCCACATCGGTGGTGTACTTCCAGCAGC
>DASZMZ010000169.1:0-22784 GCA_035551455.1 Candidatus Sulfopaludibacter sp. | reverse complement strand
GGCCACGGGCGTGATCAGTTCCACGTTCAACTGCACGTTGTCACCGGGCATCACCATTTCCGTGCCTTCCGGCAACTGCGCCACTCCCGTCACATCCGTGGTGCGGAAGTAGAATTGCGGCCGGTAGCCCTTGAAGAACGGTGTATGACGACCGCCTTCTTCCTTGCTCAATACGTAAACTTCGCCCTTGAAGTTGGTGTGCGGCGTAATCGTGCCCGGCTTGGCGATAACCTGGCCGCGCTCGACTTCGTCCTTTTCCACTCCGCGCAGCAGCAAGCCCACGTTGTCCCCGGCGCGGCCTTCGTCCAACAACTTCTTGAACATTTCGACGCCCGTCACAACCGTCTTGCGCGTCGGACGGAATCCGACGATTTCCATTTCCTCGCCGACCTTGCAAATGCCGCGTTCGATACGGCCCGTAACTACGGTGCCGCGGCCCTGGATCGAAAAGATGTCTTCGATCGGCATGATGAACGGCTTGTCCACCACGCGTTCCGGCATCGGAATGTAGGTGTCTACCGCTTCCATCAACTCATCGACCGTCTTTTCCCACTGCGGTTCGCCGTTCAAAGCGCCCAGCGCCGAGACGCGCACCACCGGCAGATCGTCGCCCGGGAACTGGTAGGCCTTCAACAGTTCGCGAACTTCCAACTCCACCAGGTCGAGCAGTTCCGGATCGTCCACCATGTCCACTTTGTTCATGGCGACGACGATGTAGGGCACGCCCACCTGCCGCGCCAGCAGAATGTGCTCGCGGGTCTGGGGCATAGGGCCGTCGGTGGCCGCCACAACGACGATGGCGCCATCCATCTGCGCCGCGCCGGTGATCATGTTCTTGATGTAATCGGCGTGACCGGGGCAGTCCACGTGGGCATAGTGCCGCTTGGCGGTCTCGTATTCCACGTGCGCCACGGCGATCGTGATACCACGAGCCTTTTCTTCCGGCGCGTTGTCGATGGAATCGAAGCTCCGGAATTTCACTTTCGGATTGTGCTTGGCCAGCACCTTCGTAATCGCCGCCGTCAGGGTGGTCTTGCCGTGATCGATGTGTCCGATCGTCCCGATATTTACGTGCGGCTTACTGCGGTCAAATTTTTCTTTTGCCATACGCCACCAATCTCCTTATTAATGCCTACTTCGTTACTTTTCCCTGGACCCTGCTGACGATTTCTTCCGCAACCGACTTGGGCACTTCCTCATAACGCGAGAAGTGCATGGTGAAGCTTCCGCGGCCTTGAGTACGCGAGCGCAGCTCAGTAGCATAACCGAACATTTCGCTCAACGGCACGCTTGCACGGATCATCTGCGTGGTGCCCTGGATTTCCGTGCCTTCCAGTTGTCCGCGGCGTGAGATCAAATCGCCGTTGACCGTTCCCATGTACTCGTCCGGCACTACCACTTCCACCGCCATCACCGGTTCGAGCAACACCGGCTTGGCTTTCCGGGCGGCTTCCTTGACGCAGATCGATGCACAGATCTTAAACGCCATTTCCGAGGAGTCGACTTCGTGATAGTCGCCGTCGTACACCGAGACCTTGATGTCTACCATCGGGAAGCCCGCCAGAATACCGCCTTCGAGCGCTTCCACGACACCCTTGCCGATGGCGGGAATGAATTCCTTGGGAATGTTTCCGCCGCGGATCTCGTTTTCGAATTCGTAGCCCTTGCCCGGATTCGGCTCCACGCGAAGCTTGGTGCGCGCGTACTGTCCGCTGCCGCCGGTCTGCTTTTTGTGGGTATAGTCGTTTTCCGACATCTGCCGGATGGTCTCGCGATAGGCGACCTGCGGCTTGCCGACGTTGGCGGCGACGCCGAATTCGCGCATCATGCGGTCCACGATGATTTCCAGGTGCAACTCGCCCATTCCCGAAAGGATGGTCTGCCCGGTTTCGGGATCCGTGTTGACCTTAAACGTGGGATCTTCCTGCGCCAACTTGGCGATGGCCATGCCCAGCTTTTCCTGGTCGGCCTTCGTCTTCGGCTCGACGGCCAACTGAATGACGGGCGTCGGGAAGTCGATCTTTTCGAGCGCGACCGGATGCTCTTCGTCGCAGATGGTGTCGCCGGTGGAAATCGTGCGCAACCCGACTGCGGCGCAGATGTCGCCGGCCAGAATTTCGTTGATGTCTTCGCGCTTGTTGGCATGCATGCGCATCAGGCGGCCGACGCGTTCTTTGCGGCCTTTGGCCACATTGAAGACGCTCTCGCCGGCGGTCATCTTGCCCGAGTACACGCGGAAGAAGGCCAACTGACCCGAGTACGGGTCCGTCATGATCTTGAACACTAGAGCGGCAAACGGCTCGCTATCGGACGGCTTGCGCTCGATGGTGATTTCCGGATTATCGACATCCAGACCCTTCACCGGAGGAATGTCCAGCGGAGAGGGCAGGTAGTCGACCACCGCGTCCATCATGGTCTGAACGCCCTTGTTCTTGAAGGCGGAACCGCAGATCACCGGGAAGATCTTCAGGCCGATGGTAGCCTTCCGGATACCGGCGCGAATTTCATCGTTGGTAAGCGCTTCGCCGTGCACGAACTTCTCAAACAGCGCGTCATCGAACTCGGAGACCGCTTCGATCATCTGCTCGCGATAAGACTGAGCCTTCTCGGCCAGGTCCGCGGGGATGTCCACGATGTCGAACTGAGCGCCCAGCGTCTCATCGCGCCAGATCACAGCCTTCATGTCGACCAGGTCGACGATGCCCTTGAACTGATCCTCAGCGCCTACCGGAATCTGAATCGGCACCGGCTTGGCTTTGAGGCGGTCCACGATGGTGTCGACGGCGCGGTAGAAATCGGCGCCGACGCGGTCCATCTTGTTAATGAAGCAAATGCGGGGGACCCGGTACTTATCGGCCTGCCGCCACACCGTTTCCGATTGGGGCTGCACACCGGCCACGGCGTCGAAGACCGCCACGGCGCCATCGAGCACGCGCAAGGAGCGCTCCACCTCGGCCGTGAAATCCACGTGGCCGGGCGTGTCGATGATGTTGATCTGCATGTCGCGCCAGAAGCAGGTGGTGGCAGCCGAAGTGATGGTGATGCCGCGTTCCTGTTCCTGTTCCATCCAATCCATGGTGGCAGTGCCTTCATGGACTTCGCCAATCTTGTGCGAACGGCCGGTATAGTAAAGAATGCGCTCCGTGGTTGTGGTTTTACCGGCATCGATATGGGCGGCGATGCCAATGTTCCTCATCCTCTCAAGCGGGGTCGTTCTTGCCATAAATACGTTTAAACCTGGTTCCTTTTACTGTCTACCGTCGGCAGACTACCACCGGTAATGCGCGAAGGCCTTATTGGCTTCCGCCATGCGGTGCACATCGTCTCTCTTCTTGATTGCTCCGCCGCGCAGGTTGGCCGCGTCGTTCAGCTCATTGGCCAACTTTTCGGACATGCCTTTTTCGGGGCGCGTCCGCGCCTGCGTGATGATCCAGCGCATGGCCAGCGAAGTCCGCCGATTCTGCGGCACTTCGATCGGCACCTGATAGTTGGCGCCGCCCACGCGCCGCGTCTTCACTTCCAGCAGCGGCTTGGCGTTCTCGACGGCCTTCTTGAAGGCCTTCAACGGGTCATCGCTGGTGCGGTCCCGCAGCTTGTCCATGGCCTGGTAGAAGATTCCCTGTGCGGTATTCTTCTTGCCTTCCCACATCATCGAGTTGACGAACTTCTCAACGAGAGTGGAATTGTAGACCGGATCCGGCAATACTTCACGAATGACTGCTCTTCTTCTTCGCGGCATACGTTCCTACGATTTCGGCCTCTTGGCTCCGTATTTGGACCTGCTCTGCTTGCGATTCGCCACGCCGGCTGTATCCAGCGCGCCGCGAACCACGTGATAGCGCACACCAGGCAGATCCTTCACGCGGCCTCCGCGGATCAGCACGATCGAGTGCTCCTGCAGATTGTGGCCAACGCCAGGGATATACGTGGTCACTTCAATCCCGTTGGTCAAGCGAACACGCGCTACTTTACGCAGCGCGGAATTGGGCTTTTTGGGAGTGGAAGTATAAACGCGCGTGCAAACTCCACGCTTCTGGGGGCAGCTTTCCAGCGCAGGGCTGGAGGTCTTCCAGCGTGGCGGCTTACGCCCATTACGCACAAGTTGGTTAAACGTCGGCACGAATTTCCTCTTTGCGGCAAAAACTTAATAAAAAGTGGTGCAACCCACAACATCCGACCCTAAACAGAAGCCGGAAAAAACATCAGGTCGCTAACTGCGAGGATTACTTGCTATCGGACAGGCCCATGAACTAGTCGGCGTAACCGGTAGAACCTCGGGGCCTCACCCCTAGCCGGACCCGCCACAGACGGGTGGTAGCACAGGAGCTGAAAGCTATTCTCGCGAAACCTCTAAATCATAACGAATTGAATCAAAAAGTGCAAGCGCGGAGCGCAAATGGTTCAAATAGCACGGGATTTCACGTTTTCGATTCGTGTGAAAGAGCGTTACACTCCCGATTCGTGGTGTTCGCGCTTGCGCTTCACTCGTATTTTAACGCACGCAGCGGATCCACGCGGGCCGCCCGCAGAGCCGGCAGGAGAGCCGCCAACATTGAGACCACCGCCAGCAAAACGGCCACCGCCACGAAAGTGACGCCGTCGTACGGAGAAACATCGCGCAACTGTGACGCCACCAGCCGCATCACCGCAAGCGATGCCGCCCCGCCCAGTAGAATTCCCATCGCCGCCACGCCCATAGCCCGGCGCAGCACCTGCCGTAAGACGCTCGACGGCCGCGCGCCGATCGCCAGGCGGATCCCGATCTCTCGGGTCCGGCGCACCACGGAGAAGGCCATCACGCTGTACAAGCCTACTGTTGCCAGCAGGATAGCCAGAATACCGAAGGCCCCCAGAAGCATCGCCGCCAAACGCTGCGGCGCGACCGCGGCCGCTACGATTTCCTCCCCGCTCTGCGTGGCATAAAGCGGGACCTGCGGCGCGTCCGCCTCCCATTCCCGGCGAATCGCCGCCAGGGTCGTCTGCGGGGGAGCCGAAGTCCGCACCAGCAGACTGGCGACCGGCCACTTCCATTCCGCCGACGATAAGTAAAGATACGGCTCGCCGCTCTCCCAAACCGATTCGTACCTGCCGTCCTTCGCCACCCCCACCACCTCCACGCGCGTGGTGCGGCTCGGCCGGTCCTGGAAATCGAGGATGCGACCCAAAGGACTGACGCCCGGCCACAGCTTCTCGGCCAGCGCCCGATTCACGATCGCCACCCGGACGGCACTGGTGTTGTCGCGCGCCTCCAGGTCGCGGCCGGCCAGCAGGGGAATTCCCGCCGTCCTCAGATAGCCCGGACCCACCATATTGAAGTTCACCGCCACCGGCGCGCCTGTCCCGGAGGCCGACGCCTGGCCGGAGACATGCACCGGACTGAGCGGCCGTTCCGACGTCAGGGTTGCCGATTCCACCCCGGCCACTGTCGCGGTCCGCCGCAGTGCTTCGTCGTAGAACTGCTGGGCCCTCTCGCCGGCGTATTGGCGGGGCAGACTGAAGGTCATGGCCAGCAGATGGTCGCTGCGGAAGCCCAAGTCCAGCGAGTAGGCCCGCATGAGACTGCGTCCGAACAGCCCGCCGCCGACCAACAGCATCATACTAAAGGCCACCTGCGCCACCACCAGCGACTGGCGCAGCCATGCCTGGCCGGACGCCGCCGTGGTGCTGCCCGAGGCCTTCAGCGCCGGCAACACGTCGTGGCGCGCGGCGGCCAGCGCCGGACCCACACTGAATAGGGCGACCGCAGCCAGTGAAATGGCGAAGCAGAACAGCAGCACCCGGCTCTCCACCGTCAATTCCATGGCGAGCGAGATTCCGAAGGCGTTCGGAAAGCCCAGCAGCACCTTCTGCAAAGCCTGGGCCACCAGCAGCGACGCGGCGAATCCCGGCACGGCCAGCAGCAAATTCTCGGTGAGTAACTGGCGAACCACGCGTCCCCTGCCCGCCCCCAGCGCCAGCCGGATGGCGAACTCGCGACGGCGACCCATTCCCCGTTCCAGCAGCAGGTTCGACAGGTTGGCACAGGCCAACAGCAATACCAGCCCGGCGGCACATCCGAAAATGGCCAGCCAGTTGCCGATCGAGGCTCGATAGGCCGGCCAGAATTTCGCGTTGCTGGCGGGGAAGACCGTCATGGCGATATCGGGATCCGTGCGCAGCGTCCGCAACTCGGCCTGCGCTTGCGGGACGGAGACTCCGGGCCTCAGGCGGCCGATCACCAGCAGCCAGTCCACGCTCTTCTGGTGAAGAATGTCGATGGTGCGGAAGGCCGGCAACAGCATCGGAGTCGCCGCCAGCGGCATCCAGATCTCCGGCGGATCGCCCCAATTCATATTGGGACCGTGAAAGGCGCGCGGCAAAATTCCGGCGACCGTGAAGGGCTGATCTTCCAGATAGATGGTGCGGCCGACCAGGGACGGGTCGGCGTGGAAGCGGCGGCGCCAGAGATTCTCGCCCAGCATCACGGCGTTGAGATCGCCTTCGTGGAGCGTGCCGCCGGCCAGAGGAGCCAGGCCCATCATCGAGAAATAATTGCCGCTGACGGCCTCCACCGGGATCCGTTCGGCATGACCGCCCGTATTCAGATTGAATTGCAGGCGCACATAGGCGGCGACACTCTCAAAGCTTCGCGAATGCGCGCGCAGGTCCTCATAGGCGGGGTAGGAGGTGGAGAGATACTTCGCGGTCTTCTGATTGAAGCGATAGACCGAGGCCAGTCGCGACCCCTGCGGCACGGGCAGCGGCCGCAGCAACACCTCGTCGATCGCGCTGAAAATGGCTGTATTCGCCCCGGCTCCCAACGCCAGAGTGGCAATCGCGGCAATGGCAAATCCCGGGCTCCTGCGCAGAGACCTAACGGCTTGAATCCACATGAGAATGCGCCCTCCAGATGTTCCCTAGAGTATCGCAGGCTGGCGCAGTCCCGGTCTGAATTCACCGGCCCTCCCAAGCCAATCGCGTGCTTTCGGCAGCGATGCGCATTAGCCGCTGATCATGAGCCAGCCTTGGGTATGATGAACGAGTGCAGCTCCTAAGATGCTGTTTGGCAGCAGCCGCGCTGGCACTGGGTGCGGCTGGCCAATCCGCAGATGCTCTGAAGGCAGTTCAGGAAGGCGCATTGCGTTCAAGCTCGTACTCCTGGCTCCGAGAACTTACGGATTCGATCGGTCCACGGCTGACAGCAGGCCCAGGCATGCAGCAGGCGGCTAGTTGGGCTGCAGCCCTGATGAGCAGGATTGGACTCGAAAACGTACACTTGGAACCATGGCACTTGCGAAGCGGGTGGACGCGTGGGCGAGCCGACGTTGAGCTGAGTACGCCCCCAGGGATTCCGCTGAACGTTACGTCATACGGCTGGACGGGTTCGACGCCTACTGGTGGAATCGACGCGGACGTGGTGGAGGTAAATCGGGAAACGATTGCTGATGAGTTGGCGGGCGCGGATGGGTGGCCCGGCAAGGTTGTCTTCCTAACCAGCCGCAACTCTAAGGGGGGCAACAATCCCACGTTCTATTCGGAGTTCGTCAAGCTGGTTGCGACTGCGGATCGGGTACACGCAGCAGCGGTGATCGCTCGGGACTTGCGCCCAGGATCGATGTTGACGCACACCGGTCCAATTGCGTTTGGAGATGATACTGCCTACGAAATTCCCGTGCTCGACATCTGTGACGAGCATCAGAAGCTCGTTGAACGGTTGCTCGAGGATCGGCGGTTAGTGCGGCTACACTTGAATGTGCAGAACCGTTTCGTACCCGGACCTGTACAGGCTACCAACGTTTCCGGCGAGATCAGGGGCCGTGAGCATCCGGAGGAAATTGTGGTGCTCGCCGCGCATCTGGACTCCTGGGACCTCGGGACAGGTGCAATCGACGATGGCACCGGCGTAGCGGCTTTACTGGGTGCGGCGCAGGCTATAAGGATTTCTGGACAAAGGCCGCGACGTACGATACGCGTGGTGCTTTTTACTGGCGAGGAACAGGGCTTGCTTGGCTCGCGGGCATGGGTCAAGGAGCACGCGGCCGAAGTACCAAAGTTGGTCTCCGCTTTGGTCCTCGATTGGGGGCAAGGGCCTATAACTGCACTACCGCTGGCTGGGCACGAAGAGTTGAAGAAAGACCTAACGCCATTAGTTGACATTCTGAACGGGATTCAGAAGTTTCGTCTGGCCGATGGTTTTTTGACATTTACAGACGGATACGCGTTTACATTGGCCGGTGTGCCTGGGTTGGCGTTCTATCAGGAATCGCCAGGGTACTCACTGATTGGCCATTCGGCAGCAGACACCTACGACAAGGTAGACGCCGAGGCCTTGGCGCGAAACACGGCCACGATTGCGATCGCGGGTTTCTGGATCGCCGATCGTCCGAATCGGATCGGTGCGACGTGGCCCCTTGAGGAGATCCCGAGGCGCCTCACGGAGTTGAAGCAGAAGAGTATGCTCGAAACGCTCGGCCTGTGGCCGTTTGCAAAGTAAGGTATTGGTGGTTGGTTTCCGGCCATCGGCATCCACGCGGCCGGATTCGCCACCGCGGCAAAGGTTGGCGCCGCGCCCGTCCCGGTGGCCTCGGTCGAGTCCGGCAGGCTGATTGTGGTGGGCAATTCGAATCGCTTCCTTCAGCCCGGAGTCGCGCAAACTCTGACTGTGTTGGATGCGGCCAAACTGCGCGAGGGAGCGGGTTTGGCCGGCGCATCGGAGTCAACAGGCCGGTAGGCGCCGCACCGCAGGCCTAAAAAAAAACAAACGGGACGGAGGCACCCATCCCCCGTCCCGTCCGTTTACGAGCGAAAATTGCCTCTTCCAGGGAAGAGGCTTCCGCTACAATTTCCGCCGCGCGTGGCCGAGGGTACGATGACCACTCGCCGCGGAATTCCGTGATTTCCTTCTGGAGCGCGCTTCCGGAACGGCGGCGGGCTTCCTTCCGCCATTCACGTGCATATCTACGAGTCGCAACAGTGCTTTCAGCCTCTTCCTCCGGGAGCGAAGCTCGGCCAAAAACAACTGTTCGATATCGATAGCAGCAGGTTCTTTTTTGACCTTCATGGCGCGTCTTCTCCGAGAGCCTGAGACCGATACCTCACGCGCAGGCTCGTTGCGTTCCCCGGCGATACACCTCCAGAGTGTAGGCCGTCTCGCCCGGCACCCAATACACGGCCAGCGTTTGGCCTTCATGCAGAGTCACACCCAACGGATCGATATCCTGGCTATTCGCAGTGGAGTTGGTGTAAAGCGCACGACCCGCCACATACTCAAACCTCACCGAACGCAGCTCGCCGTTGCCTGCACTGTGGGATGTTACGGCGGAGAGCGCTGCGAACCAAATGGGCGCCGCTTCGGCCTTTGCAGGGCGGGGCTCCAGCGAGTTGGCGATGGGTCTGCACGCGCCCGCCAGCCTGACCGCGCTTCTCTTGCTGTGAATCCGTTTGTCGACGGTCATTTACCGGTTCCCCTCAATAAAGGTGTCGTTGCGCAGAACTTGCATCGCACTCTGCAAACGTTCCCGCTTAGCGCCCTGCCCTTCCGTCATCTGGAAGTCGCGTCCAATCTTCGCCGTCCATACGATCTTTCCCGTCGCAACCGTGTTCCCGGCTTTCCCCGGCGTGCGGAGACAGTTGGAACGCATGACAATTCGATAGAACATGTGACCTAGCCCGCTCCTCTAGTGGTTACCGCCGTGGCCCAACGCATACTGTAAAGCTTTGACCAGATCCAACTCCCCGGCGCCCAATCCCTGGCCCAGGGGATCTGCCTGCAACAGCGCATTGGCCGCGGTCTGCAAGTTCAACTGACCATTTATTTGCACCAGTAACGCCGCTGCGCCGCTCACCATCGGAGCGCTGAACGACGTGCCCCAGCCGGCCGCAAAGCGGTTGCCCGGGAACGTGGTAAGAATCTCTTCGCCCGGCGCCGCCAAAGACACTACACTGCCGTAATTCGAAAACGAACTGCGCACTCCCGCATTGTCCGTCGAGGCGACCCCGATGACATTCGAATAGGCCGCCGGATACACCACACTCTGCTGACCGTCGTTTCCAACCGACGCTACCGAGATGATTCCCATCGAACTCGCGGTTTGCAGAGCTCTCTGGAACTCCGGCGAATTCGCGGCCATGCTGAAACTCATATTGATGACGCGGGCGCCATGATTCATGGCCCAGTAGAAGCCTTCCAGCAGGGTGGAAAGATTGGCGGTGCCGTCATTCCCGAAAACCTTCACAGGCATCAGCATGGCCGTAGGAGCCACCATGTGAATCACGCCCGCAACCATGGTGCCGTGGCCGTATGCGTTAGACAACGGACTGCCGTCATCTAGAATCGATGTCGTGGACTGGTCCAGAATCGATGTCGTGGACTGTCCGGCGCCCGTTGAACCACCCGAATAATCCAGAATCGAGGTAGTGGACTGGCTCAACTCGATCATCGCGTCGCTGTCCAGAATCGACGTCGTGGATTGGTCCAGGGTGGAGATATCCTGACCGATGCCGCCCCCGGGGCTGATCAAATCGGTGCCCGGCACCAGGTTCCAGAACAGGATGGTATTGTTGAAATCCACGCCCGTATCGAGGAATGCCACTGTACCGGCGCCCGTCGCAATCGCATGCGCGGCATCCAGGCCGATGGTAGCGGCGGCCGGTTGCAGGAAGTAACCTGGCGTCGGCGCGGGTGTCGCCCCGAGGACTACGGATTGCCCGGTGAACTTGCCGCCGGCAGGCTGCGTCAAGCCGGATTTTTTGGGAAGCTTGATCAACTGGTCGGGTTCCACCGATTGCACGGCGGGTTCGGCCGCCAACGCGGTGCCCAACCCGGAATTGGCGGGAGCAGTGATCACGTACACGTTATTGCCCAGATCGGGCAATTGCGCGCCAACCGTGAACCCGTACTGAGTGGCCAGTCTCTTGATCTGACCGGGACCGATGCGGACGATGAACTGGTCTTGCGCCGAAGCCGAGAGCACCAAGGCCAGCAGGAGAAGGCCGCGCATCGACATGTGCCATTTACGAGCCATGATCGCTATCCCTTGCTTCCCTTGATACTGGACTTCTTTTTCCCGGTGGCAGCGTTCGCTTTCAACCGACTCCCTCCGACAGGCGCTTCGACGACGAATCTCTTGAGAGGGACCTGGATAAACCGAGTGCCCCCATCCAAGTAGACATAAAGCTGTAACCGCTTCTGCTGTTCGTATTCCATCTGGAATTCGCCGAACCGGTTGCTGCGCGTTTCCGCTACCACCACTTTGCCCGACTTTAAACAGACCGGCAGATTGGCCATTTCGGCCTCCGGGGCCTGGTGATTTGCCACTTGTCCGATGATCGCGGCCCGGCACGTATGTAATTCCGGCTCCAGCCGCAGATCCAGGGAACAATCGCCGGCATGATACAGCGCCTGCCAGCCGACCTGCCAACTGGAACGCAGGCCTACGGGAGCCGGCACCAGAAAGCTGTCGAAAATCACTTCGATCGGAATTCGGAAGGAACGCTTGGAAGGCCGGGGAAATTTCATCAGAAAGATCGACCGGGCCCGCTGCAAGGTTTGGGACGGTACCGGCATGGGAGCCATGCCCCGGCACACTTTGGCCAGAGTTTCACAGAAGTCCGAGATGCCTTGGCACTCTGCGCACCCTGCCGCCAAGTGCTGCCGCATGCCGTCCGCTTCGCCGGGCTTTGACAAGCCTCTTACGAAGTCGACCCATTCCGCAATGCCATAGTGCTTCATACGAAAATTCAGACACTCCGTCCTGTTCAGTACATAGGAGCCAATTGTGTGACAGAAAATATAGGCTCTTAGGCTATATTTTCAAGTATTTTTGCGGTGTGAATACTAGTACCCTCGGTTCATCACTCGCTTCCAGAAAGGCCGCCTCGCCGTTTGGATTCCCAGTAGTTGCCGGTAGGGAGCGGCTTCGGTTTCCGTCAGCGGTTGAACCCCCCGAATCAGTTCCACCACCTCCACCATGCGGCTGAAATGATCTATGCAGTGCCAGCAGCCAAGTACGTGTTGTTCCATGGTTTCCCGGCCGTACCAGGTGGTGCGGCCGTCCAGAATATCGAGGAAGACCTTGACCGGCAGGCAGTCCTTCCCGGCGGCGGCGGTGGCAGCCTCGCTCAGCAGTCGGCCGTTTTCGGTCAGCACCCCTCTTCGCCAGGTGTCCAGTTTGCCGCGGAGGAGCTCGGACGCCCGCTCGCGGATTTTCTCCACAGTCTTTGGCGCCATTCGCATCATCGCGCCCGTCTGGGCGGCATCGTAACCCATAGTCTCAATCCAGGCCACCTGCTTTTCCACCAGAGTCAGGGGCTCGAAAGCGGCGGAGACGGTTTCGAGGTCGAGCTCGATTTCGGGCGACGGCAGCGGGATTTCAGCCAGAACCTTCTGTCTGAGTTCGGCGATAAACCAGCGTTCCGGCACTGGCTCCATGGCCTGGAACATGTTCGAATCAGCCTTGCGGACGGACAGCAGGATGCGGTCCACCGAATCGGCTCCGCCATAATGCGCGGCTAGTTTGCGGACCAGTGGCACGTAATTGCTAATAAAGTAAGCCCAACCCTCTGGTTTACCGGCGCGGCAATCCTGCACCATCTCGTAGGAGGTATAAATCATCTTCTACGATGTTAATTGAAACGAGAAGCCTTTCCGCAGGCCAAAACGTTGCAGCCGTTCCACCACCTGATCGCGCGTGGCAGACCAGACGCGCAGCCGGAAAGTGGTGCCCGTCGGAAATTGCGCCAATTTCTTCTCCAGTGCGTCCAGCGACGTGATGTTGTAGTATTGCGCCACAGTCGAACGGTCGCCTTCCACCTGCACGGAGAGCGGCTGTTCCAGATTCCGCAAGTCGTTCAGAGTCTCATAGCGGCAGCGCTCGGTGATACATAAGGTATCGATCAGGCGGAGGTCGGCTTCAGTGGCTCGCCATCCGGCGCCGCGGGCGATGGAGTTGCGCAGCGCCACTTCCAGGTATTCACCTTCGGGGTGGTCTTTGAGGAGCTCGCGGCGATCCTTCCAATAATCGTGGAAGTAGCGGAGGGTGTCCCAGAGCGGAGCCGCCGCCGCCGCGGACCCGTACTTGCCCAGCGATTCGGCCGCGGCGAGCTTCACCTGCACATTACCATGCATGAGGTAGGCGCAAATAAAGCGCTCCAGTTCGGGACTCATGTACAGCCGCGCGGTAACGGCAAAGTAGTGCGTGGCGCAGGCCGGAGCGGGCGCCAGCATGTCCCAGGGCTGACGATGCAGTACGCGATCCGCATAGGGCGGGTCGACGCGCAGGAAGTAGGCCAGCATTTCGGGCTGGCACGAATCCGTCTGCGACTCGAAAATCGTCCGGATGCGCGGGAGCGCCGCGGCATCACCGTAGCGCGCCAGCAAGTCCATGATGCGGCGGTAGTCGCCCCCATTACCCTTTTGCGCGGCAGCCAGCGCGTCGATCAGCTTGGGAGTGAGATTGCGAGTGGCGGCGGACGGCAGCAAGGCCAGAGCGGAATCGTCAGACCGTCCGGCCGGCTGGAGCATATCCGCGAGGATGCGCGACTCGGCTTTAGCGGGCGCGAATTCATGCAGTCGCCGGACCGCCACACGCCAGAGTTCGGGATCGTGAAGGTCGGAGCGATCGAGCGTGGCTTCCAGCATGGGGACCATCTCCGGCCCGCGCAGAATGGACCATTCCCATTCGCCCAAATACTGACTGCGGCGAAAGTCTGGCAACTGCGGCCACTCCCGGATGGCTTCGGCACGCAGGCCGGGCAGCCAGGGAGGCGTGGGGATCGGGTGGCCATTGGGATTGTGGATGCGATCGGCGGCGTAGTGGATCAGCGTGTCGAGGGCCGCCGGCTGGAACTCGGGAGTCTTCTCGTTGAGGTGATTGGCGAGCGTGGCGGCGGCGTCATCGGGTGGAGCAGTCAGGCCGCAGGAGCTTGCCATGACGGAGAAATATCCCGTGCTGACATATTGCCGCGGCTGAATCAGGCGGCTCCGCATCATCGCGCAGACGGCTTTCTTGTCGGTCGCCCGCGAGAGGCCCATCAGCAATTCATGCTCGCTCTTGTCCAACTGATCGAGCTCGGCTTCCCAGACCTGCGGAGTCTGGATATACCGCAACTCATGGGCCGCGGCCTCGCGCATCTGGACCGGCTCCTCGGAATCGCCTTCGACCAGGGTCTTGACCGCGGAGGCAACGGTACGCCGCTGCCATTCGGCGGTGGCCAGAATCACGTCGAACTCGGCGGAGGTGGAAACGATGTACTGGCGCGGTTCAGAGTAGCCGAAGGTCCGCGATAGGGGGCCGCTGGCCTTCAGCACCTGAAGAACGAAGAGACCTGTGAGGCGATAATGGCCGGGTTTCAGGGACACCACGAAGTCATTCAGGTCGCCGCCCTTGGTGGGGCTGTAGCCGCGGGGACCATTGCGCGGCTGCAGTTCGAAGCAGGGCTGGGTGCGCAAACCGCATCCGGAGGGTGGGTCGAGCAGAAAACCGCCGAAGGTATACATGCGGTCGGGCTTGGCGTCGGTGCGGGGAAGGTCCAGCGCGAAGGGGATGGCTTCTCCCTGGTGAAATCGAGCGCCGGAGATGCGAAGGGTGAGGGGCGGCACGGCTGGCGAAAAAGATTGCGCCGCGGCTCCGTAAGCTGCCAGCCAGAACGCCAGGATCCGGATGTGCTGCATAGCTCTAGTGTGACGCATCGGCACGCTTGCGGGTGGGCGGGGCCGGGAGTAAGCTCCGATTAGAGGCGTAAGAATGAGGGCTCTAATCATCTTTAGTTTGGGTTGTCTTCTGGCAGGCGGCGCTATGGCCCAAAGGGGCGGCGGCGCACGTGGTGGCGGCGGCGGTATGCGCGGTGGCGGCGGCGGCGGATTTCACGGCAGTACAGGGGGCGGCGGATTCCGTGGCACGACGGGCGGCGGCGGCTTTCGCGGCACGACAGGCGGCGGTTTTCGTGGCACGACAGGCGGCGGTTTTCGTGGCGGCTCGGGCTTCGTGGGCAATTTCGGCGGATACCGGGGCGGCACTCGTTTTCGGTACGGCTACGGTGGCTTTGGCTTCGGGTATGGCTACGGCGGCTACTGGCCCTATTATGGCTACGGACTGAATTACTGGCCGACTGATTATTACGATTATGGCTACCCTTATGCGGACTACGGCGGATACGGCGGATACGGCTACGACTACCCTGCGTATCAATCCTCACCAAACGTGACGGTGGTTTACCCCAGTCAGGCGCAGCCCGCCAATAACGCGGTTTACATCCAGCGCGCGAATCCAGTGGTCCACGATTACGATGAGTACGGCCAGGAAGTGAAGCGCTCGTACAACGGGTCGGCCAACGGGTCGTACAACGGGTCGGCCAACGGGCCGGCGCCCTCCGACGCAACTGGCTCGCCGATCTATCTCATCGCGATGAAGGATGGCGTCATTCGCGCCGCGGCCTCGTACTCGCTGAACGGGCAGACGCTGCATTACGTGACGCTCCAGCATGTGGAGAAGCAGATCCCTCTGAGCGAGGTCGATCGCAAGCTGAGCGTGCAATTAAATCACGAACGCCGCGTCCAGTTCGATTTGCCGCAGTAAGCTGGACAGACAACGAAAGGCGATTGTCTGTCCTACTGGAGTTGCTTCAGATCTTCCGGCGCGGCATCGGAAATCGCGAGCCAGTGAGTCCGCGAGGTAGTCCACTCCAGGATGTGAAATCCCTGCTCCGTAGCCGAGCGGGGCGCGCGATCGGCCGTCTCGGCGGGCCAGGTAAACACGTTGATCACGTGTTGGCGCCGCCGGTACACCAGCGCCGCGACGGGCCGGCCCTCCAGATAATCGAGCCTTCCTCCCACCAGTTCGAAACCTTCGATCTGCCTTACTTCCGGCGCGTAATCGAGTTTGCCGGCGAACCACGGCTTCACCGTGTGACGGTCCGTCGACACCACATCCACCAGATGATTCGCCTGCAGCGATCGCAAATGCGCCGCCAGCACTTCTCGATCGAGCGGCGATTCGCCGCCCGTGCGCAGCACGACGACTGCAGCCCCAGCGAGGCAAGCCGCAGCCGCGAGCCCGGCCCAAACCGGAGCCATCCGGCGCCGATGCGGCTTTCCGTAATACGGCGCATGGCGACGAATCGCCGAGCGCAGCGCGCGCAGCCTCTCCAGTCCGGCGGCGCACTCCGCACAGCCTGCCAGATGGCGTTCGAATTCAGCGGCGTGAGTGGCGTCGAGCTCCCCGTCGAAATACGGATGCAGATTGCCGCAGATCATCGGGCCGCTCCCAACAGTTGTTCGAGTCGTTTCCGTCCGCGCGCCAGCCGCGACATTACAGTTCCGATGGGTGTGTCGATGACCCGCGCGATTTCCTTGTAGGACATTCCTTCCATCTCCCGCAGCACGATCACCTCCCGGTATTCGGCCGGCAGACTCTCGATGCTCCGGCGCACCAGAATGCGATCGGCTTCGCGTAATTGCTGCGCTTCGGGACCGGGTCCGCCGTCGGGCGGAGCGTCGATCTCATCCAGCGGCACCAGACGACTGCGCTTGCGGAGCCAGTCGTAGCACGTGTTCCGCACGATGGCCAACAGCCACGCGCGACCGTCTTCGCCGTGAAAGCCATCGAAGAAAGTGAGCGCGCGCACGCAGGCCTCCTGCACCGCGTCTTCGGCATCTTGAGGCGTGCCTACAAGCCAGTGCGCCAGGTTGTGAGCCGCGTCCAGATGAGGCAGTAACGCCTGCTCTACCCGCGCGCTTCTGCTTGAGAATAGCTTCACCGTTCTTACTGAGAATACTGTCCTGGCGTGAAGAAAATTCCAGCAATTTACATTTTTTGCAGCCTCCGTGAACGTTTTTACATCCTTGTGGTTGCGTGTCCTGTTTTGTTTGATTTATGATCGGCAGACCAAGTACGGACGTGATACAGTAGACCACCAGTAGCGGGAGGCCACGGTGAAGGCATTCTCGATTTTCGCAGCACTCATTCTGGCCTTCTGTCCCCTGGTAATCCGAGGGCAGTCGGACCTTGACCAAATCAGGAAAATGGAAAGCTCGGGCGATGCGGCAGGCGCGCGCGCCCTACTGTTGCGCGCGGTGCAGAGTTCGCCCCACGACGCGGCGGCACTGACGCGATACGCCGAATTCCTGGAACGTCATGCGGACCCGGCAGCGCGCCAGACCTATAGCCAACTCATAGCGGCACTGCAAGCGGCCAACAACAGCACGGCCGCGGCGGAGGCTTCCCACAGACTGGCGCTGCTCGACCTGCTCGCCGGCGATCAACAGGCAGCAGTGCGCGACGGCGCCAAGAGTTTGGGCGCGGGACACAGCCAGGCGCCCTCCGCGACCATCAACATTCCGGGACCGATTCGCTCCTTCGCGCGCATGGCCGCCATTTCGCCGGAAGTGCTCCCGGAAGAAGTTCTGCCGGCGTTGGCCCGCAACGTGGTCACCAATGGGTACGAAGCTTCCCACAGCAACGAAGCCCTGGAGCAGACCGAGTACCTGAAACTGGTTCACCGGTACCTCTCTCAGGCGCGCGAACTCGACAAGCTCGCCGGCGCCGACAAGATCATCAAAATCGAATCGTGCGATTCGCCGTCCGTGGCCGAACTGATTCGCGTCCTGGGTTTCCGCATGCACGGCGGATGCGGCTCTGAAGTCGTGCTGGAGACCGTGAACGCGGCCCGCGCGTTCCTCACCACCGATTCGGGCTTCCCCGTGAACAAACTGGAAGAAGCGCTGCGCACCAACCGGCCCTTCACTTACGACTATCATCCCGCGGTGGTGCCGGTGCTGGTGAGTTCGGAATACTGGCTCGGCGGCGCCAAAGAGTCTACCGATTTCCTGGAGAACTTCATCGGCGACCCGGCCACCTGCCGTCTCTACCTGGGACTCTCGAAGCTGGACACGGAAACCGCCGACGCGCTTCGCAAAGCCACCACCTACACGCACCTGAAGGCCTACGCCCACGTGCTGGATTTCTTCGGCGGCATGTTCGAAATCCGCGACGGCAAGGCAGTCACTCCCGGCGGAGCGAAATCGGCGGCGGTGTGGAGTGAACTGGTCGGCGTCTCCACGGACAAAGGACCCGAGTTCTTCGATAAACTTTTGGGCAAGGATGACGGCTGGCTCTGCAGCCTGTACGACGCCATCGCGCGAATTCACGGTCCGCTGCGCGACTACCTGACCGATCCGGTGCGCATGCGCCGCTTCTATACGGCGGTGCGCGGCCGCATCACGAGTCCCGGCCCGGCGCGTCCGGTCTTCCGCAGCAATACGGACATGATGCTGCTCACCACTCGGCTGCGGCTGGATGCGGACGGCAAGCCTCACATCCCCGGTAATCTCGACGTCTGGAAGGATCTGTTCGTCAAGAATCCGCAGGGACGCTACGATGGCAAGCTGACCCGGCTCGCCACCACGTGGAAGGATTCCGACGACGTGCTCGAAGCGCTCTTCGCGCTGTGCCGCAAGAGCGTGGAAAACGAACCGCTGAAAATCTTCATGGCCCTGACCGACGTGGACCGGAATCGCGCCACGCCGCTTACTCCGGAGACCACCGTGCGCCTGTCGCACGACTTCCGGCAGTACGGCAGTCAGTATTCCCTGTTCAGCGAATCGCGGCGGCTGAGCGAAAGCTCGATCACTGGTTTTCTGGATGTCGCCGAAGCCACCAACCGGATTCACGACGCCGGCTTGCGCAGCGACGTGGCCGGAAGCTTTCAGGCGCTGATGGGGCTGTGGGCCATCCTGGTGCGCCAGGGATCGCTGCCCGACTCCAAGAGCGATGCCGCCTTCGCCGGGATCAACAACGCTTTCCTCAGAGTGGTGAATGAGCGGGAACTCTTCGATGCCTCGCGCTCCGGTGTGAAGCTGCTGTTGGGCGACACCACCAATGCCAACGAAAAAATGGTGGATCTGCTGGCCGGCGCCAGCCAGAGCGACGATACGGAAACCCGCGACCAGATGAAGCAGGATATCCATCGCATTCTGGAAGCCCAGCGCCTGCCTTCCCTGGATACGCTGTTTCAACTTGGGGCCCACCTGGAAGGCGCCGAAAAACTGAGCACGACCAACCTGAACAAGCTTTCGGCGCGACTGAGCGAAGTGCAGATTCCGCGCTCGCCGCTCACCGCCAACGAGAAGAACGCCATGGGTTTCGGCTACTGGACGGAACGCCATCTGGATGCCGAACGTCGCGTGAACATCCGCCTGTCGGTGGAACGCGCGGCGGGCGATCCGGCCAAACTGAAGGAAATCACGGCACAGCTTGCCCCGCTGCTTCGGGACACACTCTTGGCATTCAATTATGCCTACTACGCGCCGCCCGGCGCGCAGATTCTGTACACCAATCCGACCTTCGTGCGCGGTCATGATTTCGTCGGCGGCGAGGGACAATCGCGAACCTGGGCGCCTACGGAAATGTACGGCACGGGCTGGCCGTCCAACGGTGGAGGCAGACTCGTGGGGTCGCTCTCTTCCCTGCCCTACGCGCTGGCCGAAGCCGAGCAGAATTTCCTGGTGCCCACGCAGACCCAAGCGCTGATCTGGGGCGACCTGGTGCCGCAGATGATTCTGAGCGCCAAGATTCCCCGCTGGTGGAACGTATCGCCTTCACAGGTCCACTGGGTCGGGCTGCACCTGCAATATGGACGCGAACTGCTGGCCGAATCGGCGCTGGATGCGGACGTGCGTACTGAAGTGACGGCCGCCCTCGCACTGAGCGCCAGCCCCGCCCGCACCAATCAGGTGCGGCGGCTGCTCGAAGCCGGAAACGTGAAAGACGCGGCGGAGCGAGTGACGCCGTCGGAATTATTCAGCGTGGCGCGCGAAATGGCCGCGAAGCAGAAGCCGGAATCTTCCTGCGTGCTGGCGGAGCTGAAACAGTTGGGCGAGACGAAGGATGTGAATTACGCCGCCATCTCGCGGGCGTTCGGCACCCCCAAACCGACGCTGGCCAATTCCTACGAACCGGAGATGTTGAACCTGCGCACCTTCCCCACCCTGATGGGTTACTCGAGTCGCATCATGGCGGAAAGCTGGGAATCGAATACACTCTACTGGGCCGGTCTGGCCGACGAGTTAAGTGTCTCTCCCTCGCAGCTCAACGTTCGGATTCCGGAGTGGACGCAGAAACTCGTGGAGCATATTTTCGCCTCGCATTTGGAAGACTGGCCCGCGGTATTGAAATCGCTGCGACTGGTTGGCGATGACGTGCGCAAACACGTTCGGGCGGATATGGCCGTGGAGCAGAAGGCGGGATTGCAGAATTAGACGGCAGGAGAACATGAACATAACGCGACGAGGTTTCTTTGGCGCCACCGCTGGCGGACTGCTTCTCCACGCACAGGAACAACGACCCGTCTTCCGCGTAAAAGTGGACATGGTGGTTTTGAACTTTCAGGTGACCGATAGCAAGAACCGGTACATCAATGGTCTCAAGCCCCCCGATTTTCGAATTTACGAAGATGGCATTTTGCAGAAGCTGTCCACGTTCGCCGAGGGGGCCAATCCGCCGATGGCGGTGAATGCCGACGGCACCACGCGGCCTCTGCTCGAAGCGGCCAAGGAAACCGTGCCCGGCATGGACAAACCGGACGCGCTTACGGGAACCAATGTCTTCGTTCTGTTCGACACCAGCAACTTTATGTACCGCGGCTTCGTGTACGCCGAAGATGCCATCGCCGATTTCGTACGCGGGCTGGACCATGCCGATTCTGTCGCCGTCTACACGTTCAGCCGGAATCTCTCGCGCGCCGCTCCCCTGACGCACGAGCACGCCGAGGCGATCAGCGGGCTGCGCAGTTCCGTGGCCGGCGACGATACAGCTCTCTATAATGCGCTACTCCTAACACTGCGTGACGCGGCCAAGGTCGCGGGCCGCAAGGTCGTGATCGTGTTCTCCAACGGCCCCGACAACGCCAGCATGGTGGCGCCGGACGATGTGCGCGCGGTGGCCGAGGACGAAGGCATCCCCATCTACGTGATCTCCACCGCGGAAGTCAATAAGGATGCGATTTCCAGCAATGTATTCCGGCGTCTGGCAACGCGCACCGGCGGCAAGGCATACTGGGCGCGCACGTGGCAGAAGCAGGTGGAAGCCTTCGAGAATATCCGCGAGGATATGATCAACAGCTACACCATCACGTACTATCCGCAGCCGAACCCCAACGACAATTTCCGCAAAATTCTGGTGGAACTCGTGAATGACCCAGGCAAGAAATACCGGGTCCAGGTGCGGCCGGGCTACCGCCCCAGCCGAGTCTTCTAGATTCTTACGCCCTGAATCGTAAACAGAAATACTTCAACATTTGGGAGTGGCTCTTACCTGTTAAGAGTTCCTTCCAAGCTACTGATTCTCCTACCACTCACATGCACGCGCATTCTGACTCCTGACTCCTGACTCCTGACTTCTGGCTCCTGACTCCCAAATCCCGCATTTTTGGAGTGGCTCTTACCTGTTAGGCGTTCCTTCCAAGCGACCGATTCTCCTACCATTCACGTGCACGCGCATTCTGACTCCTGACTTCTGGCTCCTGTCTCCCAAATCCCGCAGGGATTTCAAGGGCGGAGCCCTTGGCTAGCTTGCGACAGTTCCGAATCCCGGCCCCGGGAATGTTACCTTAGTCTCGATGCCCCTATTGCAGATCATCGTCCTTGCCGTCGTGCAAGGCCTCACCGAGTTTCTGCCCGTCAGCAGCACTGCGCACTTGTACCTGACTTCGTGGCTGCTCGGCTGGCAGACCGAGTCGCTCTCTTTCGACGTGATGCTGCACCTGGGCACGCTCCTGTCAATTCTGTTGTACTTCTTCTCCGACTGGCTGCAATTGCTGGCTCAGGGCTTCGGCCTGCGCGTGGGCAATGACGAAGAACTGGAGCGCAATCCCATGCTGCTCTGGCTGCTGGCCCTGGCGACCATACCCGTGGGAGTTTGCGGCTTCCTCTTCAACAAACAGGCCGACGGAGAGTGGCGGACGCCGTGGGTCATGGGGACCATGCTGATCGCGGTCGGCATCCTGATGTGGGTGGCGGAGAATGCCGGACGCAAGATGCGCAATCTGGGCTCGGTGAATCTTCCCGACGCCTTGGCAGTCGGCTTTGCGCAGGCGCTGGCGATCATTCCAGGCACGTCCCGCAGCGGAATCACCATCTCGGCCGGCCTGTTCCGCAATCTGGATCGTCAGGCGGCGGCGCGGTTTTCCTTTCTCCTCTCGGCTCCTGCGATTGGCGGCGCAGTGGTCAAAACTCTCTGGGACATCCACAAGCAGCACATGCTGAAGCAGATGCTGACCCTGGACTTCGCGGTGGGCGTGACCGTGAGCGCCGTGACGGGCGCCATCGTCATCGCCTGGTTCCTGCATTACCTGCGTCGCAGCAGTTTGCGACCCTTCGTGTACTACCGGATTATTTTTGGCATAATAGTCCTTGCTCTGGCTTTCATCCGCCGGCCAGCGTGATGAAGCTTTTATCGCCGACTCAACACAGACGGCTAAACGAAGTCACAGGCTTCCTGCTACTCTCGCTGGGGCTTGTGCTTTTGTTGAGCCTGGTGTCGTACCACGTCCAGGATCCTTCATGGGATACCGCGGCCTCCGCGCGTCCTTTGAATCTGATCGGATATCCGGGCTCATACCTTTCCGACATCTGCTACCAGGTCTTCGGCGCGACTTCCCTGCTTTTCCCGTTCCTGATTTTCCTGCTCGCCTGGAAATGGATCCGGTCCGAGGAAGTGCAGGCGGGCACGGTGAAGATCATCGGCTCCACGCTGCTCACCCTGAGTCTTTCGGCGGCGCTGTCGTTTGCCCCGTGGAAGATCTTCGCCGGA
>DASZMZ010000168.1:0-7694 GCA_035551455.1 Candidatus Sulfopaludibacter sp. | reverse complement strand
GGCCTGCTCATGATGGGTATCCCTGGCTGCGGCAAGAGTCTCTGTGTGAAGGCCATCGCTTCCTGCTTTCAGTTGCCGCTCTACCGCATCGATATGATCGAGATTTTCTCCGGCCGCCACGGCAAGCCGGAAGGCGTCTTCGTGCAGACCTGCAAAATGATGGAGGAGATGGCGCCCGCGGTCCTCTGGTTCGACGAAATCGAGATGGGTGTGACGTCCACGGATTCGGGCGGCGAGCAGGGCCGCATCTTCGCTTTCTTCCTGACCTGGATGCAGGAAAAAACGCGCGGCCTTTTCGTTGCCGCCACGGCCAATCGCATCGACCTGCTGCCTGCGGAAATGATCCGTAAAGGCCGCTTCGACGAAGTCTTTTTTGTGGATCTGCCGCACGATGACGAGCGCATCGAGATCTTCCGCATTCACCTATCGCGCCGCGGTGTGGATCCGGCGCAGTTCAAACTATCCAACCTCGTCAGCTTCACCATCGGCTGGACCGGCGCGGAGATCGAGCAATGCGTGGTTTCCGCCATGACGCAGGCTCGCCTGGCCGATCGCGAGGTCACAGAGGAAGACCTGATCAAGGTCTCCGTGAAGATCGTCCCGCTCTCGCGCACCATGAAAGAACAAATCAACCACATTCGCGCTTGGGCGTTCGAGCGCGCCGTCCGCGCCTCGCCCAACCCGTCGGGCCGCTAAGAAAATGGACTGTTTGGAGTTTTTCTTCCGGCTGGCTACTATGAAATAGATGGCAACCGCTACCTTATCGGAATTTCGCAACGAAGCTTACACGGATTTCTCCCAGCCCGCCAACCGGCAGGCCATGGAGGCAGCCCTTCAGAAAGTACGGTCGGAACTCGGCCGCGAATATCAGCTTCGCATCGGCGGCGAGTACTTCTCCACCGGCGATAAGCTGATCTCGGTCAACCCCTCAAAGACCAGCGAAGTGGTGGGCATCCACCACAAGGCGAGCCCCGAACTGGCCAACAAAGCCGTGGAGAGCGCCTACTCCTTCTTCACGCAGTGGAGCCGCACGCCGGGTCAGGAACGCGTCCGCATGCTGCTCGAAGCCGCGCGCATTCTGCGCGAGCGGAAGCTGGAATTCGACGCCTGGATGGTCTTCGAGGCCGGTAAAACGTGGATCGAAGCCGAAGCCGAGATCGGCGAAGCCATCGACTTCTGCGAGTACTACGCCCGCGAAATGAACCGCCTCGACGGACCGCAAACCGTCGTCCAGTTGCCCGGCGAACAGGACGAGATGATCTACATCCCGCTGGGCGTCGGGGTGGTGATTCCGCCATGGAATTTCCCGCTGGCGATCCTGGCCGGTATGACCGTAGCCTCGCTGGTCACCGGGAATACCGCCATCGTGAAGCCATCCAGCGAGACGCCCACCATCGCGGCCAAGTTCGCCGAAGTGCTGCTCGAAGCCGGCTTTCCCGAGGGCGCATTTACCCTGCTGACCGGCAGCGGCGCCAGCGTGGGAGACGTGCTGGTGCAGCACCCCAAGACGCGTTTCATCTCCTTCACCGGTTCGCGCGACGTCGGCCTGCGCATCAATGAACTGGCCGCCAAGCATCAGAAAGGCCAGATCTGGATCAAGCGCGTGATCGCCGAAATGGGCGGCAAGGACGCCATCGTGGTGGACGGCGACGCCAATGTCGATAAGGCCGTGGAGGGCGTGCTCTTCTCCGCCTTCGGCTATCAGGGCCAGAAGTGCTCGGCCTGCTCGCGCGCCATCATTCACGAGAAGATCTACGACGAGTTCGTCGAAAAACTGACCGCCCGCGCCAAGACCTTGAAAGTCGGACCCTCGGACGATCCGTCAAATTACATGGGTCCGGTGATCAGCGACAGCGCCCGCAAGTCCATCCTGAAATACATCGAGACCGGTAAGCAGGAAGGCCGCATGGTGGCCGGAGATGCCGCCCCACCGGAGGGCGGATACTACATTCAGCCCACCATCATCGCCGACGTCGATTCCCAGGCCCGCATCTTCCAGGAAGAGATCTTCGGACCCGTCCTGGCCATCACAAAGGCGAAGGATTTCGACCATGCCCTGGACCTCGCCAACGATTCCGTGTACGGCCTGACCGGCGCGGTCTTCTCCGGCAGTCCGGACCACCTGCAGCAGGCCAAAGAGCGGTTCCACGTCGGCAATCTGTATTTCAATCGGAAGTGTACCGGCGCCATGGTGGGCGCTCACCCGTTCGGCGGATTCAATATGTCCGGCACGGATTCCAAGGCCGGCGGCCCGGATTACCTCCTGTTATTTCTGCAGGCCAAGTCCGTGGCGACAAAAATAGGGTAAAAACCTCACATATTAGTTGACGGTTTTCGTCCGATAACTCATAATGGGCATCAGTCCTGAGTGAAATCGAACGAACGGAATTTCGCTCCGTGCCGGCGAATTTCGTGGGTATGTTCAACGAATGAAAAGGTTTCTACTTCCTTTGCTCGTTCTGGCCGGAATGCTCCAGAACGTTCATCTGGCTGACGCTCAGGCGTCCAGAACGGTCAAAAAGACCACCCCCGTCAAAAAGAAAACTGTCCGCAGGGTCACGCCTCCCATCGTGGATCCCACCGTCGGCGATAACGTGGACGGCGAAGATCTAGCCATTCGGCGGGCCGCCGTGGACGCTCTCGGCATGCAGCCCGGCAGCGTGGTGGTAGTCGACCCGAACAGCGGACGCGTGCTGACCATGGTGAATCAGAGGCTGGCGCTGAAGAGCGGCTTCATTCCCTGTTCCACCATCAAACTGGTCACCGCGCTGGCCGCCCTGAGCGAGCACGTGGTGGAACGCGATACTACGATCCACCTCAGCCGCTATGCCAGTTTCAATCTGACCAACGCCATCGCGCATTCCAACAATCCGTACTTCGGCGTCCTTGGCACCCGTCTGGGCTTCGACCGGGTCACGCACTACGCGCAGATGTTCGGCCTGGGTGAAAAGGCCGGTCTCGATATCGCCGGCGAAGAGCCCGGCACCATCCCGGCGGGGCCGCCCCGCGCCGGGGGAATGGGCCTGATGACCGCGTACGGCGAAGGCTTTCAGGTAACGCCTCTGGAATTGGCCAGCCTGGTATCCGCCATCGCCAACAACGGCACGCTTTACTATCTGCAATATCCCCGGAGCGCCGACGAAATCGAACACCTTCAGCCCAAAGTGAAGCGCTCGCTGGACCTGGCACCGAGCATCATTCCCGATCTGAAGTTCGGCATGCGCGGCGCGGTGGATTACGGCACGGCGACGCGCGCCAACTACGATCCCGCGGAATCGATCTTCGGCAAGACCGGCACCTGCACGGATTTCCGCGCGGGCAGCCACATGGGCTGGTTCGGGTCGTTCATTGAGGAAGGTCCGCGCCAACTGGTTGTGGTCGTGATGCTGACCAGTCCGAACAAGTCCGTCAGCGGACCGGTAGCCTCGGGAGTGGCCGGAGCGTTCTACCGCAATCTCTCCGCACAGCGGTATTTCGCCAGTACAATCGGCGCGCCCAAGAAGTCAGACCTGCCGGAGATTATCGTCACCAGCCCCGGCGGACCGCGATAACGCGGCTGTCGAACGCCACCTGAAATCCCACGTGGTAGGGTTCCCTCCGAAGGGCGGATTGTGTAAAAGTCCACCCAAGTAGCGTTCGCAGCCGCGTGATATGATCGCGGGGTATAAGCTACCCGTAACGCACGAAAGCGCGGAAAACCGGATCATCCGATCGCGTAACGGGCATGGAGACGGCCATGGGACCCTCGGAGCGGCGTACCGCGAAAACCGATCTGGATGAGATGGCGCCGTTGATATACGGCGAACTCCGGCGACTGGCTCGTCATTATCTCTCGGGACGGCAGAATCAGACTCTGCAACCGACCGCGCTGGTTCACGAGGCCTATCTCCGCCTCACCCAGCAGCATTCCGTGGATTTCCAGAACAGAGGCCAGCTCATCGGCATCGCCGCCGGCATGATGCGCCGCATCCTGATCAACCACGCGCGCGATCGCAAAGCCTTGAAGCGCGACGGACTCCCGGTTAGCCTCGACGTGCATTTCGAACTCGCCGCCGCCGACAATCGCATTGTGGACGTCCTGGATCTGGACCGCGCCCTCGATAGCCTCGGCAAGCTCGATCCTCTGCAAGAAAAGATCGTGGAGCTGCGCTTTTTCGGCGGCCTGTCGATTGAAGAAACCGCGGCTGCCCTGGAAATCGGCAGCGCCACGGTGAAGCGGAACTGGTCCACGGCGCGCCTCTTCCTTGTCCGGCGGATGAGCCAGTCATGACCCCGGAGCGGTGGCGGGAGGTACGTGATGCTCTCGGTCACGTGCTGGAACTGCCGCCGGAAGCGCGCGCCGCCTTCGTACACCAGTTGAGCGTCACGGATCCCGAACTGAGCGGCGAAGTGGAAGGCCTGCTGGCGTGCGAGCCGGATGCCGACCGTCTGCTGCCGCTCGAACCGCCGGACCTCACTACCCCCGCCGTCATCGGGCCCTATCGCATTCTGCGCGAAGCCGGACACGGCGGCATGGGCGTGGTCTACGAAGCCGGACGCAATGACGGCCAGTTCACCCAGCGCGTGGCGATCAAAGTCTTGACGTCGGGCTTCGCCTCGGGCGCCATGCGGCAGCGCTTCCTGGTGGAACGCGAAATTCTGGCGCAGCTCGAACATCCCGGCATCGCGCGCCTGTTGGATGGCGGCATCACCGCAGCCGGCGAACCGTACCTCGTGATGGAATACGTGGATGGCGAACCGCTGACGGAGTACGCCCGGCGCGCCGCGTTGAGCGTCCCTGGACGTCTGCGCTTGTTTCTCGACGTCTGCGGCGCGGTCAGCCACGCCCATCGCATGCTGATTGTGCATCGCGATCTGAAGCCCGGCAACATTCTGGTGACACAAGACGGCTGCGTGAAGCTTCTGGATTTCGGTCTGGCGCGCATGATGGATCCGGGAGCCTCGCCGGAAGTCACGCAGACGGTGTTCCGCCTCATGACCCCCGCCTACGCCAGTCCGGAACAGATTCGGGGTAAGCCCTTCGGAGTGGCGGGCGATGTTTTTTCCCTCGGCGTCGTGCTGTACGAGTTGCTCTCCGGGAAGCGGCCCTTTGGGCGGGAGACCGACACTGCGTCGGAAGTGGAACGGGCCGTCTGCGAAGTGAATCCCGCGCCTCTCCCGCACGTACCCGCGGATCTCAACACCATCCTGCGCAAGGCTCTCGAAAAGGAGCCGGAACATCGCTACGCCTCCGTGGGCACGCTGGCAACCGATATCAGCCACTATCTGGAGGGACGGCCCATCAGCGCGCGGCCGCTGAGTCTGGCCTACCGTTCTTCCAAATTCGTGCGGCGCAATCGCTGGGCGGTCATCGCCGCCGCTGCCGCGCTTGCCCTGATCGTGGGCGGCGCCGGAACCGCAGTTGTGGAAGCGCGCCGGGCGCAGCGCCGCTTCGAAGATGTGCGGCAGATCGCCAACTCCATGGTCTTCGAGATGCACGATGAGATCGCGCGCGTGCCCGGCTCGACCAAAGCGCGCGAACTCCTGGTGCGCCGCGGTCTGGAATACCCGGACCGGCTATCTCGCGAGGCCGGCAACGACATGGCTGTGAAGCGCCAACTCGCGGCCGGCTACGTTAAGCTGGGCGACGCGCAGGGTAAACCCTCCGGTCCCAGCCTGGGCGATTCCTCCGGCGCGGCCCGCAGCTACCGCAAGGCCATTGCCATCATGGAACAGGTGTATGAGCGGCGGCCGCAAGACCGCACCATCCTTGCCGAATTGGTGACGTCCCTGGACGCACTGGCTTATGTCACGCGCGGTGACGAAGAGGCCGCGGCGTCCCGGCGCGCGCGGCAACTGAACCAGTCTGACCTGGACGCTCATTCCGGCGATCCGGTGGCGAAGAGCAGGCTGGCCGCCAGCCTGTTTTCCAGCGGACAGGTCCTGGCCAACGCGCGCCGCTACCCCGAGAGTGCGGCCGAGTTCCGTCAGGCCCTCGCCATGTACCAGGAACTGGACCGGCAGCATGCCACCGAGATTTCCGCCAAGAACGTGGCCTCCTGCCTGAAAAAACTCGGGGCCCTCGCACTCGTTTCGAACGACCCGGCCACCGCACTGGACGATTATCAGCAGGCCCGCGCCATCGATGAGCGCGAAGCCGCCGCCAACCCGGACAGCCCCACCGCCCGCATGGACCTGTCTTTCGACCTGAGCGACTTAGGCACCACGCTCCGCCGCCTCGGCCGTATTCCGGAAGCCGAAGAAGTCTACAGCCGCTGCGAAGCCCTGCGGCGGGAGGCGCATAACCTGGACCCCGGCGACAACCGCGCCCGTACGGCGCTGGCCTCCATTCTGCTGCGCGAGGCAGGGCTCCGGCTCGATGCCGGCCGCCACGTCCCGGAAGCTGCTAAACAACTGGAGGAAGCCACCGCCCTCTGGCGCTCCCAAGCCCATCCGCCCGCCGAATACGGGGAGGCCGAATACCACCTGACCCAAACCTACGAGCGCCTGGGACGCACGCCGGAAGCCGCCCAGCATCGTCAGATCGCGCTGAAGGCGTTCGATGCCGTCCGCGCGCGGGTCACCCTCATGCCGAACCAGCAGGCGATGTACGACGAGTTGGCCCACAAGTAGGTCCCATCCCATTTAGCCCCATCCCATTTACCGGTAGCTACCTGCCCGAACGGCCGATGTGCCCATAGCCGCCGCCGCGTCATCCTGAAATCACTGGAGACTTTTCAAATGGCAAACGAACTGGCTGCTCTTTCGAACGAACTGGCGGCCGCGGTGGAGCGGACGGGGAAATCGGTGGTGGCGGTGCATGCCCGTCCGCGCTTCTCTTCAAGCGGGGTATTCTGGCGTCCCGGCATCATCGTGACGGCGGAACATACCATCCGCCGCGAAGAAGAGATCACCGTGACCCTGCCGGATGGCAGCAATACACCGGCGACTTTGGCCGGCAGCGATTCCGGCACTGACCTGGCCGTCCTCAAAGTGAATGGCGGCGGCGAACCGGTACAAGCCGCCGAGTCCGCCCCGGTCCCGGGAAACCTGGCCCTGGCGATCGCGCGGTCGGAAGATTCCGGCGTGAACGCGTCCATGGGCATCATCAGCGCCGTCAGCGGCGATTGGCGGACGTGGCGCGGCGGCCGTCTGGATCACTACATCCGGCTCGACCTCACCATGTTTCCCAATTCCTCGGGCGGCCTGGTGGTCAACACCGCCGGCGGCGCCATCGGCATCGCCACATCGGCGCTCTCGCGCATCGCCGGAGTGGCCATTCCCGCAGTAACGGTCAATCGCGTTCTGGACCAGATTCTGGAGCGCGGCCGCGTCACTCGCGGCTATCTGGGCCTGGGTTTGCAACCCGTAGAGTTGCCCGATCATCACAAAGGCCTGATTGTTCTCTCGCTGGAACCCGATGGACCTGCTTCGAAGGCCGGAGTGCTGATCGGCGATATTCTTGTCTCGGTTGCCGGCACGGAAGTAGCGGATACGGACGACATTCAGACCGTCCTGGAGGGACACGGCGTAGGCAAGAGCGTGGAGACCGGCTTTCTGCGCGGCGGCACGTCGCGAACCATCGCCATCGTTGTCGGGGAGCGGCCCCGTAGGAGCTGACATGTTCGGATTCGGGGAAGTGGCGGAGCGCCTGCGACGGTCGACCGTGCAGGTATTCTCCAAAGGCGCGCGCGGCGGCGGATCGGGCATCATAT
>DASZMZ010000167.1:0-3522 GCA_035551455.1 Candidatus Sulfopaludibacter sp. | reverse complement strand
CCGGTTTGGAATATCCCTTTTCCCTCTACTTCCCGTCCCAGAAGCCCCCTACCAACCCCAACTGGGCCTTCTTCACACAGACCCCCGATGAGGACGGTCTGGGCGTCGCGTACGAGTTCAGCGACGGACACCTGGTGGTGAAGAAGAAGTTCCGCTTTGAGAAGAACAGCTACCTTTCGCAAATCTCCACGGAATGCACGCTGGACGGCAGGCCGCTGCCGAGCGGAGTGGAATGGCGCGGTGGGTTCGGCGACCTGACGGTTGCCAATCCCGGAGCAAAAGAGGGCACGCTGTATTTCGACGTGACCCAGAACAAGCTGATCGAGCAAAAGACCGGCGCCGCAAAGAACGGTCCGATTTCGGCCACTGGCAACTACTCTTTCGCGGGATTGGCGGACGATTATTTTGCCGCTGTCTTCCTGCCTAAGAACAACACACCCATTCAGGTGACGACGTTCAACGACATGGCCCGGACGGTGATGGAAGAGAAGCCGGCGATGACGAGCGGGGTTGCCGTTTCCGGCGGAGACAGCAATCAGTTCGAGTTGTTCGTGGGGCCCAAAGACGTGGAGACGCTGAAGAGCGTCAATCCGAAGTTGGAGCAGGTGGTGAATTTCGGCTGGATGTCGATTCTGGCCAAGCCGCTCTTCCTGATCGTCAACTGGTTCAATGGCAGCTTTGTACACAATTTCGGATGGGCCATTGTAGTGGTGACCATCATCATCAACTTCATGTTGTTTCCGCTGAAGCTCTCCAACATGAAATCGATGCGCAAGATGCAGGCGTTGAAGCCGCAGATTGACGCCATCAACGCCAAGTATAAGAACATCAGCCTGCGTGACCCGAAGAAGGCCGACCAGAACCAGGAAGTGATGGATCTGTATAAGAAGTACGGTGTGAATCCGATGGGCGGCTGCGTTCCCATGCTGATTCAGATTCCCTTCTTCTTCGCGTTCTACGCCGTGCTGAAAGTATCGGTGGAAATGCGCGGCGCACACTGGCTATGGGTAACGGACCTTTCCGCGCCGGAACACCTGCCTATCAAGATTCTGCCGGTGGTGATGATTGCCAGCCAGTTCGTCATGCAAAAGATGACACCGCAGGCCAACGTGGATCCGGCACAGCAGAAGATGATGATGATGATGCCGCTCATCTTCGGCTTTATGTTCTACAATTTCCCCAGCGGCCTGGTGTTATACTACTTGACCAGCAATTTGGTGAATATGGGACAGCAATGGTTTTTCAATCACACCGAAGCGGCGCAGGAAGCCGCCCGGAGTGTCGAGCTGCCCAAGAAAAAGAACGGCAGGAAATAGCGCGTGAATCAGCGAAAGTACTCTGTGGCATCGGTCGGATTGAGAATCGATGGATTCTTAGGGACCACCCTCCAGGACGGTGGGATCGAACTGAGCTATGACATTCAGGACGTCGAGTCTTCAGACGGGGACTTCGAGACGCCGGATGTGATGGTGAAGTTCACGGGTCCGGACGTGGACTTACTTCTGGCCAACCGGGCCGAGCTGCTACTGGCGCTGGAACACGTGACGATGGAAATGCTGAAGATGCCTTCCGAGGATCATTCGCGCATTTCCTTCGACGCGAATGACTACCGGCTGCTGCGGATTGAGGAGTTGCGCCTGAGCGCCATGGCCGCCGCGGAAAAGGTGAAGCACACGGGAGAGCCTTTCCGCTTCAACCCTATGAACAGCCGCGAGCGGCGGGTGATTCACCTGGCGCTGCGCAATGAAACCACGCTGCGCAGTGAGAGCAGCGGGTCCGGACCCCAGCGGCAGGTAATTGTGTATCCGGCCGGTATGGCCAGTCTTCCCGAGCTGCCTTACGTTCCGGCGCCGCGGCGGGACAGCCCGGGCGGCGATCGCAGAGACCGTGGACCTCGCCGGGATGGTCCGCCACGGCGCGACGGAGGACGGCGCGACGGCGGCGGTTCGCGCGGTCCGCGGCGGTAGCGTTTAGCTCTCAGCTTTCGGGGCATTCCCAGTTGCAACTGCAGGACACGATAGTCGCCATTTCCACTCCGCCCGGGCGGGGCGGATTGGGTGTCGTGCGCCTTTCCGGCAGCGGTGCACGGGCGATCGCGGAGAAGATCCTGCGTCTCGCTGGCGATACCTCGTGGCGGTCCTGGCAGGCTCGCTTGGCGGAACTGCTCGATCGTGACGGCCATGTTGTGGATCAGGTGGTGGTCACGTTCTTCGAAGCTCCCCGCTCCTACACGGCAGAGGACGTGATCGAGATTTCCTGTCACGGCTCGCCGGTGGTGCTACGCCACGCTGTGGAGCGTTCGCTGGAATCCGGCGCGCGCCTGGCCGAACCGGGCGAGTTTTCGCTGCGCGCCTTCCTGCACGGTCGAATCGATCTGGCGCAGGCCGAAGCAGTGCGGGATCTGATCGACGCGACCACTCTTTACCAGGCGCGCGTGGCGGCACAGCAGGTGAACGGATCGGTTTCACGGCGCATTGCTCCGCTGAAGGAACAGCTGGTGGAATTGATTTCGCTGCTGGAAGCGGGCATCGACTTCGCCGAAGACGACATCAGCGTGGCTCCGGCGGCCGAGATCCTTCGTCGACTGGCTCCGGTGCGGCAAGGCTTCGGTGAGTTGGCCGACAGTTTCCGTTACGGCGGACTGGTGCGCGGCGGGCTGACGTTGGCCATTGTCGGACGGCCGAACGTGGGCAAGAGCAGCCTGTTCAATCGTCTGCTGGAACAGGACCGCGCCATTGTCACCGATATCCCGGGCACCACGCGCGATCTGGTATCGGAGACGGCATCCATCGGCGGCATTCCCGTGAAGTTGTACGACACGGCGGGCATTCGCCCGAGCAGCGAGACCGTGGAAGCCCTGGGGATCGAGCGCAGCTTGCAGGCAATGGCTGATGCCGATCTCACGATCGTCGTGGTGGATTCGTCGCAGCCGCTGACGACTGAGGACGAAGGGCTGATCGGCCGCGCGCCGAAATGCCTGGTCGTGGGAAATAAGCGTGACTTGGGCGAATGCAGAGACGAACTGCACACCTCCGCGATCACCGGAGCGGGCATTGCGGAACTACGCGAGGCGATTCTGGGAGCGGTGGCGCCGAAGGGCGCTTTTGAACAGGAGACGAGTTTCATCACCAGCCTGCGGCATGAGCGGCTACTGCGTGAATCGCTGGTCTTCCTGGAAAAGGCGGTTGGCGCGGTGGAAGCCGGAATTCCTCACGAGATGCTATTGCTGGATTTGTATGGCGCGCTGCGTCCGATCGACGGAATCACCGGCGCTACGACTGCCGACGACATCCTGAATCGGATTTTCTCCACGTTCTGCATCGGGAAATAGTGCACCCGCCGGAGGCCTACGCTACGCTTCGAAGAGCAGGCTGGAGCAGGTCAGCGCGGCTTCCGCCTTCATCAGTTCGGAGATGTCCAGGGTGCGGACTTGGTGCCCTAAGTTTTCCAGAATGGCGGCGGTGGCCGGGAATGCGGCGGGAATCAGGAGCGTTCCGTTGACGGTGAGCGTGTTGCCGGCAG
>DASZMZ010000166.1:0-54545 GCA_035551455.1 Candidatus Sulfopaludibacter sp. | reverse complement strand
GCCTGCTCCCGCCGCCCCCTCCCGACCCCACCGACGCCTTGCCGCCGGCGGATTGGGTTCAGCAAAGACTCGGCATCGTCCCCGACGCGCGCCAAAGCCTCCTCCTCCAGTCCTCCGGCAAACGGACCATCCTCAATTGCTGCCGCCAGTGGGGCAAATCCACCATCACTGCCGCCAAAACTGTCGAGATCGCCTGGCGCAACCCCAAAAGCCTCATCCTCGTCATCGCGCCAGTCGAACGCCAGAGCCACGAGTTCGTCCTCAAGGCCGAGGACTTCCTCTCCCGCCTCGATGTCCAACCCAAAGGCGATGGCCAAAACCCCATCTCCGTCCTGCTCCCGAATGACTCGCGCATCGTCGGCCTCCCCGCCATCGAAAGCACCATCCGAGGCTTCTCCGCCGTCTCCCTGCTCGTCGTCGATGAGGCCTCGCGCGTCCCCGATTCCGTCTATCGCGCCATCCGACCCATGCTCGCCGTCAGCGATGGATCCCTTTGGCTCATCAGCACCCCCCTCGGCAAACGCGGCTTCTTTTACGAAACCTGGGCCAATGGCGGACCCGCCTGGCATCGCGTCAAGGCCACCGGTCCCGAATGCCCGCGCATCCGCCCCGAGTTTCTCGCCGAAGAGCGGCTCCATATGGGAGAGCGCGAGTTCGGTCAGGAGTATCTCTGCGAGTTCGCCGATGTCCGCGCCGGCGTCTTTGATCCCGACCTCATCGCTCAGGCCTTCTCCGACGACATCAAGCCCCTGTTCTTCCCGTGACCCCCGCCGTCACTCGGAATAACTCATCAAAGCCATGAAGCCGAAATCCATATGAAACTGCTGATGACAATGAAACAGCGAAGGCCCCGGATTGTTCGCCATCACGTCCGCCTCCACTGTCCGCCGCGCCGGCACCAGGATCACGTCCTTCACCACGCCGCAGCCCGCCAGTTCCATCGAATGGCGGTGCAGGTGGACCGGATGATCCATCGTGCTCCGGTTCTCGAACACCAGCCGGTTCCGCGCCCCACGTCGCAAAAACATCAGGTCCGTCTGTGGATACGATTTCCCGTTGATCGCCCAGAGATTCCCGTCCTTCCCTGGCTCGATCACCAGCGGAATGCGCGCCTCGGCCGCCACCGCCGCCTTCGCCACGCCGAATGCCTGGTAGTTCCACGTTTCCTTCGCGGCCGCCGCCCACTGAGGCTTGCCGCTCGACCCCGCATACTCGATCACGATGCCCGCCCCGGCCGCCCGCTGTCCATCGTCAGTCTCGCCCAGAATCCAGACGCCCGGCGTATTCATCTCCACCACCGCATCCACGCGCTCGCCCGGCGCCAGTTCCAGCACCGCCACTCTCCGCGGAGCCGCCACCGCATTCCCATCCAGCGCCGTCACCACGAAACTGTGGCCCGCCATCGCCAGCCGGTGACTCATCGTCGCGCTTGCATTCAGCACGCGGAACAGCGCCCGCTGCCCTCTCCGCACGCGCACCGGTTCGCCCGCCCCCAGAATCTTTCCGTTCACGGAGAAGACCTTGTAGTCCACGTCCATGTTCATCCCCGATGCGAAAAATGGCTCCCATTCGTGCAGCACAATGGGCACTTCCACGTCGTATCGCGCCGGATCGCTGCGCGCCGCCACCACCACCATTCCGAACTCGCCCGAGTACGTCCCGATCCGCAGATCGTGACCCGCCATCGCATGCGTGTGATACCACCGCGTGCCCGAAGGTCGCGGCGTGAAACGGTACTGCCGGCGGTCCCGCGCCTGCACCATCGGAGTGCCTTCTTCATGCGCGCCGTCCACATCGGCTGGAATGTGGAAGCCGTGCCAGTGCACCATCTCCGGCCGCGCCGTCTCGTTCACCACGTCCACCACGACGGGCCTTCCCTCCGTCATGCGCAGCAGCGGACCCGGCACCTGTCCGTTGTATGCCAGCGTCCGCACCGTATGGCCCCGACCCAACTCCGCACTCACCTCGCCGATCCGCAGCGTAATGTCCGCGGCCGGCGCGTCCACAACGGCGGCCCCCATGACCGCCATTAGCTCCCTGCGAGTGAGTAGGACAGACGATCGCCTTTTGTCGTCTGTCGCGTTGTGCAAAATTCGGTTTACGCCCCTCGCCACCCTAATTTCCCGGATGATACTCGCGCTCCGTATGGCCCTTGAGCTGCGTTCGGTAATAATAAACCTCCCGCAAATTGCCCGTGGCGTACCGCGTCGCCTCATCGTTGAAATGCTTGGATCCCGGAGTCCCGCTCTCGCCCCCAGCCGTCACCGCGCGTGCCCGCACCGTCTTCCCGAACTCCACCACCGCCACAAAGCTGTTGCCGCTCGTGCCATACCACTTCTTCGTGTTCGGATAAGCGTGCGCGCCGAACGATGCCAGCGATCCCCAGACAGCCGACGGGAATCCCACCGGAATGCTCGGCCCCTTGTCGTCGAACGACGGCGTGATGTCGTCGTTGATCCGCTGGAAGCGATTGATCTCGCCCCACGCCGTCTTCCACGACCCGAAGTCCGCCTGCAGTTTCTCCGATGCGGCCACCAGCGCCTGCAGCAACTGATCCGCCGGCGCATTCACGATATTATCCTCGGCCGATCCGCCGCCTCTGCGGCCCCCGCCTGCGCGCCGCCGCACGTCCTCCGCCCAGAAAATCGCCAGCGACGTCGGCACGCTGTCCGCCGCCCAGCGCAGATTCCACTTCCTCAGCAGCCCAATCTGTTCCGCTGTCTTGGCCTTCAGTGGATTCGAGTCGGCAGTCGCGTCCCAGGCCTTGATCAGGGCCGGCATAGGCTTTTCGAACCACGTCAGATACGTGTCGTACGCCGCCGCCATCAACGAATCCAGCGTGAAATCCTTCTTGTCCTGCAGCACCCGTATGGCATGCAGTCCGCGCGCCGATTCGCCCCCGCTCTCCACGTACGCCGGGTAATCTGCCTTTTTCGGACTGCTCGCGCCCGACGCCGACCAGGGCCAGTTGTTCGTGTTGTACAGCCAGCCGCTCTTCGGGTTCAACAGGTGCGGCGTCTCGTCGATGCTCAGCAGTCCCTGCCACTCCGTAGCCGCGGTGCTTCCATCCACCGGCTTTGTCCAGTCGTACTTCGTGTCGCGCCGCGGAATGTAGTTGCCGTGGAAGTACGCGATATCGCCATCGGCGTCCGCGAAAATCGTATTGTTGGACGAGTTCCCCTTCAACTCCATGGTCTGCAGATACGTCTTGTAATTGGTCGCCTTCGTCCGGCTGTACGATTGCGTCAGCGCCTTGATGTGTTCTTCCATCAGCTTGATCGTCACCCACTTGCCGTTCGCCTCGCGAATCACGGGACCATGGTGCGTCCGGTAGATCGTGAACTTTTTCTGCGCCATCCCGCTCGCCGTCTTGTAAGCCACCGCGATCTCGCTCGAAATCATCGGCCGCTCTTCCGTGCCGTATTTATAGAAGTAGCGATCGCCCTTTTTCACCACGGTCTCCAGGTACTCGTCCACCGCGTCCACGCCGCTCGATGTGTGCATCCAGCCCGCATGGTCGTTGAAGCCCTGGTAAATGAAAAACTGACCCCACGTCACCGCCCCATACGCATTCAAGCCTTCGTCGCTCACCATCTGCAATTCGCTCCGAAAGTAGAAGGACGTGTGCGGATTGATCAGCAGCAGCGCATGATGATCGGCCGTATTCGAAGGTGCGATCGCCGCTCCGTTCGATCCGCGCGGCTCCGGATCCCGCAACTCGCCCGGGGCTTCCGCCACCGGAGTCTTGCCGTAGAACGACTGCAGCGCGGCCAGATTGATCTTCTCGATATCGCCGCCAATGCTGCCTTCCGTGAAACTCAGCGCCATCCACGGCTCGAAATGCCGGATCACTCGCGGCTTCACTTCCGGATGCTTGTACAGGTAAAAATTCAAGCCGTCCGCGAAAGCGTTCATCAGCTTCTGCAGCCACGCCGGACTCGCCGCGTACTGCTGCTTCAGTACCTCGGGATCGATGAACAGCTTCATCCGCAGATCCTGGTAAATCTTGCCCTCTCCTTCGGCTTCCGCCAGCCGCCCCATCGAATTCAAGTAGTTCGTCTCGACGCGGTTAAAGTCGTCCTCCGCCTGCGTATACACCATCCCGAATACCGCGTCCGCATCGGTCTTGCCGTAGACATGCGCGATGCCCCAATCGTCGCGAATCACCGTGATGTTGCGCGCCTGCTGCTGCCAGCGTGTGGCGTCGCCAGTCTGCGCGAACGCGCAAGAGGCCGTCAAAAGAAGGAGGATCTGCAAGCTCTTCATGGATTGAACCTTTGGTCTATTGTATTGAAGGCCGCACCACGGTGGCGCGGCGAATCGAATCCAGGCGCGGATAATTGCGGTCCAGCCAGGCGTTGCCCTCTTCGAACATCGGACCCTGTTTGCCGGCGCGAATCCCGCCGCCCGACGTTTCTCCGTACTCCGAGTTCAGCGCGTCCACTACGTCCATCCCCTCGATCACCTTGCCGATCGGCACGAACGGCTCTTTGTCGTGGTTCGCCGAGTTGTCGCGCGTGTTGATGAAAAGCTGGCTCGTCCGCCCGTTCGGCACCGCGAAGGCAAAAGCGATCGTACCGCGCACGTTGGATTCCTTGCGTGGATCGTCGGGAATCGGCTGATCGCGCCACCGGCGCGAGACTTCCGGCTTCGGATTGATGCCGAATTGCACCCAGCGGTCCTTCACCACCCGGAAGATGCGATTGTCGTCGTAGTATCCCGCTCGCACCAGCTCATAGAACCGGTCGACTCCGTGCGGCGACCAGTCGCGGTGCAGTTCCAGCAGAACGTTTCCCTTCGTCGTCTCCAGCCGGACCTGAAAGGTCGCCGGAGCCTGCTGCCCGATAGCGCAGCAGCAAAACGCCAGTAACGCCGCGGCGGCCCGCATCACAATGCCAGCCGCTTCTTTACCTCAGCGATCGGGAGGTCGCCCCAATGACGATTCAAATGCGCGTTCGTACTCAAACTCCGCGTCAACATCCGGTCCACGTAAACTCCGCCATTCAGGTGGTCCACCTCATGCTGCACGATGCGCGCATGCCAGCCTTCCGCCTGAAACGAGACTTCCTTCCCGCGATGATTCAGGCAATCCACCTGGACCTCCAAAGCCCGCGGCACCAGTGCGCCATACCCTTCAAAGCTCAGGCAGCCCTCGTAGAATTCCACCGTCTCGCCGCCCGTCTGTATGCGCGGATTGATCAGCACCTGAAACGGAACCGGCCGTCGCCGCCGCTCTTCCAGATACGCCGCCGGCATACTCTTCAGCAACTCGGCCTTATCCTCAATCACCGCGATCTGCAGCGAAATGCCCACCTGCGGACACGCCAGCCCAACGCCCGGAGCGTCGTACATCGTCTCCCGCATCCACTCGATCAGCGCCTGAATCCGGCTGCTCCGGATCTCCTCCGCCGTCACTTCCCGCGCCGCCGCCCGCAGCACCGGATCCCCAACCTGCACAATTTTAAGTACCACTTGCCCATCCTCAAAGATCTAAAACTAACAGACAACCGCTCACTCCCGCCGCCTCTGCAACACCACCGCCCCGGCCAATCCCAACCCCAAGCACACCAACCCGAAATAAACCGTGAAAGGACGATAATGCATACTCACCCGATGGCGGCCCGGACCCACCACCACGCCGCGAATCACCGTATTCACTTTCCAGATCTTCGCCGCATTCCCGTCCACCGCCGCGCTCCATCCCGGATACCAGTTATCGCTGACAATCACCAGCCCCTTGCATCCCATCTCCACATCCACCTGCACAAAGCTCGGCTTGTCAATAATACCCGTGACCTTATCCGCCGCATCGCACTTCTCCAGCTTCGGCGTGTCCTTCACCATCACCGCGCTCTTCCGCAGGTCGAAATCCCAGTCCCTCACCATCGTCGCGCCGTTCCACGCGTTGGGCGCCACAATCAAATCGTGCACCGTCCACGCGCGCGGCAGCACGTCGAGATTGGCGAATACCTTAATCCCCGACGACCCCTGGAACATCTCCTGCTGATGTTCCGGACGACTCGGCTTCCGGCTCACCCAAAAGTTGATCCCGTACATCTGCACCAGCCGGTCCTGCCACCAGCCCAACTCCGACGTCGACGTCAGCATACTGGCCGTGAACGCATGCGCCGCATCCAGGCGATACCAGTCGCCGAAGGTGAATTTCGCATCGTCGTCGTTCACCCCTACCCGCTTAATCCCGGGGAACCATTGCAAATACCGGCCCACGTCCTGCGTCTCCAGCATGGGCTTCAGAAACACCGTCCGCTTTTCGTCGTGAACGTTGGGCCAGCCCCGGCCCACTTCCGTGCTCTGTTCCAGAATCACCAGCAGCCCCACCAGCGCCAGTGCAGACTCGCGCCGCACGTAGCCTTTACTCCACAGGTGGTAAACAGCCGCCAACAGCGCCGCCAGAAACGCCGACGTCATCCAGCGCCCGTCCAGCTCCGGCTTCATCAGCAGCAGCACCGTCAGTCCGCCCGCCAGCCAGATCAGCGCCTTGACGACCCGGCTCTCGCGCACCCATTCAATGCTCGTGAAAAGCACGTCCGCGCCGAACGCCGCCAGCATCGTCAACGAAAAATGACAGACGCTCAAAGCCACAATCGGCGCGCGCGATTTCTCCACCGCCGGCATGAACACATACAGCAGTCCGTACAGCGGATTGCCGCGCGACATGGCATACACCACGGAACAGACTGCCAGCGTCAGCAGCAGCCGCACTTCCCATCTGTGGAACGCCGCGAACAATGCGATCGCCGCCAGACTCAGTCCCACGATTCCCAGGAACGGATCCGTGCGCAGTCCGCTGCCGCCCGGCAATGCCACGTGCAGCAAATCCTTCGGGGCCAGTCCGCTATCCTCGTGCTCCGGAATCCCCACCTTCATCTTCCATGTCAGCGCTCCGGTGGTGGTCCAGCGCTTGGCCTCTCTGCCGTACTCGATAGCCGGCAGCACCTGCACCGCCGCAACCAGCCCCGTAAAGGCGAACAGCGTGGCCATGCGCAGCGCCACGCTCCTTTTATCGCGACTCTGGACGAATGCCGCGATACCCGTTCCCAGCACCGCGAAGCTGAGCATCAGCGCCGGCTCGTGATGGCCGCACAGCCACGCCACGCCCAGCAACACGCCCGCCCACGCCGCGCTCTTCACCGGCGTCCGCCCGGCCAGAGAGCGCAGCAGAAACAGGAAGACCACCGGAGCCCAAATCCCCGCCGCCAGTTGCTGCGGCCATTCCGTGTTGCCGCAGAAACCTGCCGTGGCATACAGCAGTCCGCCGATCGCCGAGGGCCACGCCGCCAGTTTCAGGTCGCGCAGGAACCAGTAGGCGAACAGGGCCGCGACGCAGTGCATCAGCACGAACCACAGGCAGACGTAGAACGGTTGAATGTGGCCGTCGTGCAGCGGAGCCAGCGCCAGCAGAAAGGTGAACGGACTCGCCACCCCCGGCTGCACCTGCCCGATCAGCGATTGGCCGAACCATTCGTACGGATCCCAGAGCAGCACGCTCCAGTGACGGATCGCGTAGATCTGCGCCTGCAGCCACGGCATCACCTGATTGGCATTGTCGGGACTCTCGAGGAAGGTGTACTGCTTGGTGAGCGCCAGTTTCCAGAACACCGTGATGACGCTCATCACCAGCAGCACCGGGGGACAGACGCCCGCCGCCGGGCCGCGCCATCGGCCGCGCTGCGACGGCAGGGCCGAACTTCTCAGGCCGGTCGTGGGCGACATCAAGAGAATGGTAGCAACAGTTTACGGCAGCTTGCGCGCCGTCTCGAAGTCTTCCTTCAGCCGTGCTGTGATCTTCTCCGCAACGTCGGCGCTGGCCCCGTGAAATTTCGCGCCCAGACTCTCCTGCGTCGTCGACCAGATCACGTCCCCGTCCTTATTCACCAGCCGCACCGCCGCAATCGCCTCGTGACGCCGCTCCGCCGACCGGTCCGCCTCGCTCTCGCCCACCCCGAGGCCGCCGTAATTGCCGCCGCTCGTGCTGCCCGTCTTCCGCGTCCCCAAATTGGCATGCGCGTTGATGCTGTCCGACGACTGGTGAACTTCGGTGAACACCAGGTCCTCCGAGGCGCCCCGCAGAATGGCATCCGCCTTCTCCTCGTTCTCAGTCAGAATGAAGAGTTCCGCTCCGGCGATGCTGCTGATCAGGATGTCGCGCATCTGCGCCGCTGTCTCACCGCCGGTCATGTGGTCCACATAGACGCGCCGCACGGTCCGCAACTGCCGCAGACTCGCTTCATGGATTGCCGAGGGCGCCGGGGGCCCGTCCGCGCCCATCGCCGCACAGGCCGTCAGAATCAGTATCGTCAGGTATCTCATTGGCCCGCCTTTCGCGCATCGTCGTCCTGGTATTCCACCCGCCGCCCGCTGCGCGCTTCCAATCCCGCCAGTACAATCCGGATATCGCCCTTCTCCACCCGGAACACCACTGCCTGCTGTTTCCCCGCCGCATCCTGGAAACCAAGGGTCACAAAGTGCTGGTGCGATTTGCTCAAAAGCAGCACCGGAGACACCAAAATGGCCGCCGCGTACCGACGGCTCACTTTTTGTCCATACTCCAGAGTGTTGATTTTTGCGTACGGGACTTTTAGCTCCACACCCGGCCCCGCAAACGCCAGAATCTCCGCTCCGGTCAGGTCCAGCCGGGCCTTCGACTTGGCTTTAATCTCAGGTAGTGTACCGCCCACGAATTGTGCCCGGACGCCCGGTTCTACAGCCGGAAGCGTGCTGGCAAGGAGGATGCCGCTCAACAGCAAAAAACGAATACAAATCATAGCCTGTAGCAGGATTAGTGGCCGCGCCAGGCTCGGAATCTCACAAATAGTTTTGGTGGGTATCTTAACCTCTGGCAAGCGCCCCAGGCCGATATCGCAAAATTCCCTACTATGATGAAAAGAATGGTCCTCAAATCGACGGAACGCAGTGCCTCCGGACCCGCCGAAACTCTCCGGCAGCACGAGGACAAGATCCTTCTGGTGCTGACCCTCATCATCGGGGCCGTAGTCGGCCTGGTGGTCGTAGCTTTCATCCTGGTAACCGAGAATCTGGGTGCTCGCATGTACCCGCCCGGAGGCGCGCCGTGGCGCCGGCTCGTGATCCCCCTGGTGGGAGCCCTCATCACCGGCTTCCTATTGAAGCGCTACTTTCCCAACGCCCGCGGCAGCGGCATCCCGCAAACCAAAACGGCGCTCTTCATCAATAACGGTGTGATTCACTTTCGGACAGCGCTGGGGAAGTTCGGCTGCTCCTCCGTCAGTCTGGCCACCGGCATCGCGCTCGGACGCGAAGGTCCCTCGGTGCAGGTCGGCGCCGGCATCGCCTCTTCTCTCGGACGCCGCCTCGGCTTGAGCGACGCCAACGTCAAGGCGCTCGTGCCCATCGGTGCCGCCGCTGCTCTGGCCGCCGCATTCAACACTCCTATCGCCGCCGTGCTCTTCACCCTCGAAGAAGTCATGGGCGACTTGCACGCCCGCGTCCTCGGTTCCATCGTTCTCAGTTCGGCCACTTCCTGGATCGTCCTGCACCTCCTGCTGGGCGACGAGCCTCTCTTCCACGTTCCGGCCTACCAGTTGGTCCATCCTCTGGAATTCGGCCTGTACGCCGTGCTGGGAGTGGTCGGCGGCCTGGTCTCGGTAGCCTTCGTCAAGCTGCTGCTCTGGCAGCGCAAGCAGTTCTTCAAGCTGCCTGAAAATACCCAGTGGGTTCAGCCGGCGGTCGGCGGCCTTCTGGTCGGCATCCTCGGCTGGTTCGTGCCGGAGGTCCTCGGCGTCGGCTACGGTTTTGTGAGCCAGGCTTTGAACGGCCAGGTCGTGCTGACCATGATGGCGCTCTTAGTCCTGCTGAAACTCATCGCCACCACCACCTGTTACGCATCCGGCAATGCCGGCGGCATCTTCGGCCCCAGCCTCTTTATCGGCGCCATGCTCGGCGGAGCCTTCGGCGCGGGCGCCCACATGCTCCTGCCCGATTACACCGGCAGTGTCGGCGCTTACGCTCTGGTCGGCATGGGGACGGCCTTCGCAGGCATCGTGCGCGTGCCGCTGGCCTCGGTGATCATGATCTTTGAAGTGACGCGCGATTACTCCATCATCGTGCCCCTGATGATCTCCAACCTCATCAGCTACTACATCTCCAGCAAACTGCAGGAGGAGCCCATCTATGAAGCCCTCCAGCATCAGGACGGCATCTATCTTCCTCCCGCCGCCGGAGATCGCGAAGAACACCTGGTAGTTCGCCAGGGCGTGCGGCCCCCCGCCCTCATTCTGGACGCGATGGACACCGTCGCCGCCGCCGCCGGGAAAATTTCGCCCGATCAGGAAGCCTGGCCCGTCGTGCAGGATGGCGTCTTGCTGGGCATGACCAGCAGGCAGAAGCTCGAAGCCGCCCTCAACGAAGGCCACCAGGATTGGAAGGTCAAGGATCTGGTCGTCGAAGTCGAATCCGTTCACCTGGACGACCCTCTCGATATGGCGCTCCGCAGGATGGCGCAAAACGGCCTGAACGTCGTGCCCGTGGTCAGCCGGACCAATCTCCACCTGCTTCTGGGCGTCATCTCCCTGCCCGACATCATGGGCGCCTACGGCTTGCAAGAGGGCGAAGCTGCCGCCGTGGAGACCGTGCCGCAGCGGGTGCGCAGTTCCAAGGCAGTCCTCGGCGGCATCGCCGCGGCTCTGGTGCTGGCCCTTTGTATCATCGCCTTCCTCAGCTATTTCTACCGCACCCAGCGCATCACGCGAGGCCAGGAGTTCTTCAAACAAGGCAACGAACTGATGGCCGCCGACCGGTATGAGGAAGCCGTCGAGCAGTACCGCCACGCCCTCTCCATCTCGCACGATAGCGATCATCGCCTGGCGCTCGCCATGGCCCTGGTGAAGGCCGGCCATCTGAGTGAAGCCGCCATCTACCTGCGCGAATTGCTGCGCGCCGACCCCGCCAGTGGTCCGGCTAACCTGGGCATGGGCCGCGTGCTCCTGGAAAGCGGCGACACCACGCAGGCCATCGAATACTACCATCGCGCCATCTATGGCAAATGGCCGAAGGACCCCCAGGCTAATCGCGTCCAGGCCCGCCTGGAACTGATCAACGCCCTCGGCAAAGCCGGCGCGCAGCAGAAGGCGCAGGCCGAGCTCCTGGCCCTGGTCGCGGAAATGCCCCCCGACGTCGCCATTCGCAAACGCGTCGGCCAGCTCCTGCTCAAATACGGTCTGCCCCAGAATTCAATTACCGTCTTCCAGGAACTCGAGGCAAAAAACAAGAACGATGCCGAGGCCCACGCCGGAGAAGGCGAGGCCGAACTGGCCATGGGCGATTTCGTGGCCGCGCAAAAGGCCTACCGCGAAGCCTCCAAACTCGCTCCCGAAAACGATACCTACCGCGAGCGGCTGCAACTGACCGGTGAGGTGATTGCGCAGGATCCTTCCCTCCGCGGTCTGAACGCCGCCGAACGATATGAGCGGAGCGGCAAACTTCTCGAGGCCGCAGTCGGAGCGCTCGATCAATGCGTGGCCGGAAGCCTGGCCACCGAGCCGCCGGAACTCCGCAATCTCCTGGACACCGCCCGCAAGACCCTGGTCCGCCACGGCCGTCCGCCCTCCTATGGAGACGCGGCCGATTCCGCCGTGGCCCTGGCCCGTCAAATTTGGGGTGAACGCCTAAAACGCTGTGGCCCCACCACCAAAGCCGAGGAGCCCTTAAGCCGTGTCATGGCCCAATTCTCCACGCCTCGGTAACGAGACGCGGCCGATTCCTCCGTGGCCATGGCCCGTCAAATTTGGGGTGAACGCCTGCAGCGCTGTGGCCCCGCCACCAAAGCCGAGGAGCCTTTAATCGCGGTAACGAGTATCGATGCGGTGCCGATTCCCGCGCGTCAGGCCGAGTGCTCGCGGAGGGCTCGATCCATGTGTGGCCGGAAGCCTGGCGACCGCCCGCAAAACCCTGGTCCGCCACCATGAAGCCGAGCCACCAAGGTCGGTAACGAGTCGATGCGGCGCCTATTTCCCGCGTGTCAGGCCGAGTGCGCGGATCCGCTTGTGGAGATTGGTCCGCTCCATGCCGAGCGCGCGCGCGGCGCCGGAGACGTTCCAGTTGCTCTCCTCCAGGGCGCGGAGAATGTGCTCCCGCTCGGCCGATTCGCGGGCTTCCTGAATCGTGCTCTTCGGACCGGCCTCGCGCTGCACCCGGATCTCCACCGGAATCGATTCCCGTCCGAGCCGTTCGCCCTGCGTCAGAATAGCCATGCGCTCGATCACATTGCGCAGTTCCCGTGCATTGCCCGGCCAGCCGTAGCTCTCCATCATGGGAAAGACCGTGTCGTCCAGTTTCTTGGGCTTGAAGTTGTTGCGCGCGCAGAATTCGTCCAGGAAGTACTCGGCCAGCAGGCGGATATCGTGCGGCCGCTCCCGTAGGGCCGGGACCCGGATCGGCACCACGCTGAGGCGGTAGTAGAGATCCTCGCGGAATTTGTCCTGCATCACCATGCCGCTCAAATCGCGATTGGTAGCCGACACCACGCGCACGCTGACCCGGATGATCTGCTCGCCCCCCACGCGGTGGAACTCGCCTTCCTGCAGGACGCGCAGCAGTTTGGCCTGCGAGGCGCCGTGCAGGTCGCCCACCTCGTCCAGGAAGATGGTGCCGCCGTCGGCCAGTTCGAATTTGCCTCGGCGCGCCGAGGTTGCGCCCGTGAACGAGCCCTTCTCGTGGCCGAATAGCTCCGTCTCGATCAGTTCGGTGGGAATCGCGGCGCAGTTCACCTTCACAAACGGACCGCCCGAGAACGGACTGTTATTGTGGATGTGCGCCGCCAGCAGTTCCTTGCCGGTGCCGGACTCGCCAATCAGCAGCACGCGCGCGTCGCTGCGCGCGGCCATGGAGGCCTGTTCCACCGCGCGGACCCACGCCGCACTGGCGCCGATCATGCGCGGTGCATTGCCCACCATTTCGCGCAGCCGCTCGTTCTCCTGGCGCAGCGTCGAATGCTCCATGGCGTGCTTGATGGCCAGCAGCACGCGGTCGCGGCTCAAAGGCTTCTCCAGGAAATCGAAAGCCCCGGCGCGCGTCGCTTCCACCGCGTCGGCGATGGTGCCATGGCCCGAGATCATAATGGCCGGAGCCGGTCCGCCGTTGTGCTTCACCACCTTCAGCAGGTCGATGCCGTTGCCGTCCGGCAGCTTCATGTCGAACAGGTAGGCGTCGGCGCGCTGGGCGTCCGGATGCCGGCCGAACTCGGCCACGCTCCGGCAGACATTCACGGCATATCCCTCGCGCTCCAGAATCATGCGCAGGGAACGGCCGATATTCTCCTCGTCATCCACGATCAGAACGCGTTTGGAAGCCATTGGTTGCCACGGGCAGCAGCACACGGAAGCCGGCGCCGCCCAGTTCTCCTTTCACCACTACGATGTCCCCGCCCGACAGCAACGCGCTCTTACGCGCGATGGAAAGCCCCAACCCCATGCCCCGCTTTTTGAACGAAATGGTGGGCTGGAAAAGCGAGGAACGAGCCTGCTCGCTCAATCCAGGTCCCGAATCGTGTACTTCGATGGCCACCCGCCCATTCTCGGCGGCCGTCACTCCCAAAATCTGCCCGCCCTGCCCCGCGGCCTCGGCGGCATTCTCCAGCAGGTTCGTCAGGATGCCCTTGAGCAAGTCCTGATCGGCCAGAACGCGCGGCACCTCGTCCTGCAACCGGCAGTCGTAGGCCACTTCGGGATGCGCGGTCTTCAGGAAGGAGATGCGCTCCTGCAGCACCGAGTTGACGTCCACCGGAGCCTTCTCCACGGGCGGCTCGGCCGCGAACTGCGAGAAGGCGCGGATGCGCTTTTCCAGGGTTTCGATCTCGTCCACCACGATCTGTGTGGCCTGCGTCATGAACTCGCGGTCGGCGTCGTCATAGCGCGCCATCATCTCTTCCACGGTGAGCCGGATGGGCGTGAGCGAGTTCTTCACTTCGTGGGCCATCTTGCGCGCCAGCGTTTGCCAACTGGCAAGCTGCCGCAAGTAGACCAGGCGCTCGGTGCTCTCTTGCAGACGGCCCGCCATGTCGTTGAATGCCTGAATGGCGCGGCCAATTTCGTCGTCGCGTCCCTCGGCCACTCGCGCGTTCAGGTCCCCGCCTGCCAGTTGACTCAAACCCGCCGTGAGACGGTGAATGGGCCGGCTGATTCTGTGCGCGAGATAGACCAACAGGGCCAGCGACCCGAGCCAGAACATCGCCGCCAGCCAAATATAGGCCAGCTTGAGGCCGCGCTTCAGATCGTGGAGCTTGGCCCGGTCTACCACGTCCCGGGCGTCGGCGATCTCTTTCCGCAGTTGGCCGGTGGAGACGCCGCCGAGACTGCTGGAATACGACCAGACTTCGCCGCCGTGGCGCACCAGGTAGTCCACCCGGTCGCCTTCGCGTCCGGCGCGCACGAAGCGCTCCGATTCGCTGCCGTCCGCGAAGTCCCGGACGGGTTGGGGCCACGTGGACCGGTCGGCGGGAAGGTATTTGCCGGCCTTCGCGTCCCCTTTCAGGGCATGTGCTTTGAGCTCGGCGCAGGCATCCTGGTAGAACTCCTGCATCAGCGGCTGTACGGATGTGGAGAAGCTATCCAGCTTCTCGATAGCCGAGAAATTGACGCTCTGTTCGAGCAGCGATGTAGTGACCCAAACGGTGGCGGCCAGCGGCACGAGCGTGGCTGCCAGAAAGACCAGAATGAGTCTGTTGCGTAGCCGGTTCACCCGTTTCGCGGCCCCCGGCCCGGCGTACGGGCCAGGTCTGCCAGACGCAGGGGACCGGCCTCCCCGATAAACTTCGGGTCGTCGGCTCCGGCCTTCTTCCCCAGGCGGAGGACGAATTCCATCAGACTGATGCCCGGTCCGGCCACCACGCTGGACAGGTCGCGCTGATCCGCCGTGCGCATCTCCAGCCGGATCCAGAAACGCCGGTCGGGCGCCAGATTCGAAGCGCTGATCGCCATATTCTCCAGGCACCAGGATTCGGTCGCCCCCGTGGACAAATTGGGAGAGGTGCGCGGTGACGGGTTGAGCATCGTGACCGAAAACTTCCCCTGATCCCAGATGTCGTAGCTGACCGCAAAGCGATCGATCGGCGCCAGCCGGATGGCCCGCAAAAAGCTCGCGTCCTCAAACAATCCGAGCTGCGCCAGATACACCACCGTGGCGCCATCCTTCAAGCGCTGCAAGGGTTTACCGGTTAGAAAGTGGAGGCTGGGAGCAGACACGTGGAGGTTGTCACCGTCAAAAGTGGCGCTCAATTTCTCATCGGCGCGGCCCGGATACACCGATAGCGACAGACCGGCGAGGAGCCAGCTTCTGCGGCTGATCAATGTTTTCCGCGCATAGGGCGCCATTCAATCAATAAAGTAAGCCCATCATGAACACCGGCTCTATATGACCTCCCCGGATCGGAAATGCAACTGCTAAAGACAGGATCGAAGCTCTTAACCCGACCCCCACGGAGTGCCGCGCCGTGGTAGCCTGACCTTCGTCCCAAACCGCTCCGGTATCATAGAACGCCTGAAATGGGCCGTATCTGTAATCGACGGAATTGTAAACTACCCGGTTTCCACCGATTGGGTCGAGTTCATATTTGTTCCAACCACGAAGATAGGTGCTGTTGCCGAGGACAAAGCGGTCGTCCAGCGGCGCCCGCCCGGCGACAAGTCCTCCCCAGAACTCGTCGCTGAAGGAATGCTTACCGTGCTGCAAATGGTAACGCAAACGCACGCTGTGGCGCGCGTAGGAAAAATCGCTAGCGAAAGTCTTGGCAGCCAACCGCATGCCGTAATTTGCATCTACCTCCTGCTGATTGTCGGCGCTCTCCGCCTGGCGGTGGTAGCGGATGGTGGTGAATACCGCATTGGCAGCCTCGGTGGGCAGGCCGGGTAACTGGCTGTCAAAGCGTTCGAAACTGGCGCCGACTTCCAAGCTCAGCGGCTTGGCGATGGCGATACTGAGGGTCGGCTGGAAGTTTTCCCGGCTGCGGTAGGCGTCCGAGGTCAAGCGGCTGTCGACCTTGAGTGCGTCCAGGGTACTGGCATTCCACATGTCGTGGTAGCTTTCGAACTGAAAGCGAAGCGCCAACCGGTCGGAACCCAGATGACGGTCTTCGTAGCGGACGTTGAAGCCAGCATACCGGTCGGTCTGAGATTCGCCATCGCTCACCAGACCAAAGAGGAAGTAGCGCTGCTGCAGGTTGAAGCCGGCTTCTCCGGCGCCGCTCCAGCCCAAGCGGGAGTTATAGGTGAACTGGGTGGCGTCCAAATCCACCCCTCCCCGGGCCGGGGTGACTTCGAATTCCACGCGCACGTGGTCCTGGGTATCCCCGCGCAGCAGTCGATGGGCTACTTGGCGGGCGCTCAGTTCCTTCTTGATGTGCTGCGCCAGAGTGTCCAGAACGGCAGGATTCAGCTTGCGCCCGATCAGGTCCACCAGATCGGTCTTCAAGCGGTTGCTCAGCTTTTGGGTTTGTTGCGCCTGGTCGGTACGGTTTTCGAGGAAGGTAGTTTTCCAGCCCTTGCCAAAAATGGTGACGGCGTCCACGGTATAACGGGTGTTCACATTGATATCGGAATCCTGTGTTCCCCCAAAGAGCAGGCCGCCAAACAGCAGGCAGCCGAGCCAGGCGTATTTCATGCTGGCCACAAAGGCACGCAAATTACCATGGATAAGCTGTTGGAAATAGGACGGATGAAGCGAAGCGGCATGTGATTTCGCTTCACAGGTGTGGAGAAGGTGTGAAAGTGGCCGCACCGAATTCAGGCCGGCGCGACCGATCCTAGAGGACTTTCGCCAGTTCCGTAGCGAAGGCGCTGCGGGGAGCCTGCTCCCGGTCCCGTCCGCTGCGCTTCTTGCGGTCAGGACGCTGTTGAATGCGGTTTGCATTTGGTGCCATTGCAGTCGCCTGCGGTGCCCCACGCGGTGCATCCTTACCTTTCGGAGGCTGCGCCGGATTGGCACGGAGTAAGCGATCTTCGAGTGGTGCGCGGTCGAAGCGGCGGATTATCGCCTGCATTTCGTCGCTGGTGGGTGCTTCTACAAATGCGAAGCCCTTGGATTCTTGCGTTTCGTGGTTGCGGATCACCTTCACTGCATCGGCCACGAGATCTTCAGCGGCCAGCCATTGTTTGATGTCATCGGCGGTGACCCAGGTGGGGAGGTTGCCAAGAAATACGGTAAAGCTCATTCAGTTGATTCTTCTACTCCGTTGGTTGGATTTGCGGCACTTCAAGGGGAGGATTCCGATCTGCCAACTAGATAGTATCAGAGAGGGTAACCGGATTGCAAACGGTTGATTTTGGGTGCCGATGTCTATTGGATGCGCGGGTGTGAAATAAGGTTCCGAACCCGGTGCTGCGGGCAGTTGGGAGTACAATCAATCGGAGTCCGCGATGATTTCACCCCTTACGCCCCTGGATTTTCTGGCGCGCAGCGCATCCGTTTATTCCGACCGCGTCGCCGTAGTGGACGGCGCTCGCAATTTCACCTACCGGGAGTTCTCAGAACGCGTCCACCGGCTGGCGGGGGCGCTCCAACAGTTTGGCATTCGGCCGAGCGACCGCGTGGCCGTGCTGGCATTCAACGGTGTGATGCCGCTCGAGGCGCATTTCGGCCCACTGCTCATTGGCGCGGTGCTGGTGATGCTGAATACGCGGCTGGCCGCTCCGGAACTGGCCTGGATTCTGAAACATTGCGGCGCCCGGATATTGCTGGTGGATCCCGCCTTGCGCCATTTGGCGCCCGATGATCCGGACCTGCGAGTGGTGGACGATTACGAGGGACTGCTCGCCGCCGGCGCCCCGCCGAGCCTCGCCGACGTGACCGACGAGAACGGCCTGATCGCCATCAACTACACCAGCGGCACCACGGGCTTTCCAAAGGGCGTGATGTTCACCCATCGCGGAGCCTGGGTGAACGCCATGGGTGAACTCACCGAACACGGTCTGGATAGCGGGACCATCTATCTTTGGACGCTGCCGATGTTTCACTGCAACGGCTGGTGCTTTGCCTGGGCGGTTACTGCGGCGGGCGGCCGGCACATCTGTCTGCCCAGGCCGGATGCGGCGGAGGCTGTCCGGCTGATCGAGGCCGAGGGCGTGACGCACCTTTGTGGGGCGCCGGTGGTGGTGGCCGCCCTGGCGCAGTATTGCGCCGATCATGCCATTCGCTTCTCGCATCCGCTGCGGATTGTGACGGCCGGCGCCCCGCCGCCACCGGCGGTGATTCGCGCCGCCGAAGAGACGGGCGCCGAACTGTCCCATGTCTACGGATTGACCGAGACATACGGTCCGCATACCATTTGCATCTCGAAGCCCGAGTGGCGCGGCCTGGCGCTGGCCGACCGGGCGCAAGCCAAAGCGCGGCAGGGCGTGCCCTATATGGTAGCCGGCACGGACCTGCGCGTAGTCGATGGGAGTATGCGGGACGTCCCCCATGACGGCGAGACCATGGGTGAAGTGCTGATGCGCGGCAACAACGTGATGTTGGGGTATTACGACAACCCCGAGGCCACGGCTGAGGCCTTCGAGGGCGGCTGGTTCCATTCGGGCGACCTGGCGGTGGTCCACACAGACGGCTACATCGAACTGCGCGACCGCAAGAAGGACATCGTGATTTCCGGCGGCGAGAACATCTCGTCCATCGAAGTGGAAAAGGTGCTGGCCGACCATCCGGCTGTGGCCGAGGTGGCCATCGTGGCCGAGCCGGATGCAAAATGGGGAGAGGTGCCCAAGGCGTACGTTGGACTGAAGCCGGGCGCCACGGCAACGGCAGAGGAATTGACGGAGTGGTGCCGCGCGCGCATGGCGCATTTCAAATGTCCGCATCATGTGGAATTCGGCCCACTGCCGCGTACCGCCACGGGCAAGATCCGGAAAAACGAATTGCGGGCGCGGCAGCGCGCCACACAGGCAGGAGAATGAATTTCGAACATATATTAGTGGCTCGCGAAGGCGCCGCCGCGGTAGTCACATTGAACCGGCCGCAGCGCCGCAACGCCCTCTCGCTCGAGCTGATGCGGGAACTGCTGGTCTGTCTGGACGAGATTGGCCGCTCTGGCGAGGTGCGCGCGGTGATTCTGGCGGCGGCAGGTAAGGTCTTCTGCTCGGGCCACGATCTTTCGCAGATGACCGGACGGAATCTGGCGGACTATCGCGAGATCTTCGAGGTGTGCAGCGAACTCATGCTCAAGATGCAGGCGATTCCGCAGCCCGTCATTGCCGAGGTGCATGGAATTGCGACCGCCGCCGGATGCCAGTTGGTGGCGGCCTGCGATCTGGTGATCGCGGCGGAAGAGGCGGCGTTCGCGACGCCCGGCGTGAAGATCGGGATCTTCTGCAGCACCCCGATGGTGGCGCTGAGCCGGGCGATCGGGCAAAAGCGCGCGCTGCAGATGCTGCTCACCGGGGAGATGGTGCCGGCGCGCACGGCGGCCGAATGGGGCCTGGTGAATCAGGTGGTGCCTGCCGGGGAATTGCAGGCGGCCACGCGCCAACTCGCCGGTAAGGTGGCGGAAGCCAGTCCGCTGGTGGTCTCGATTGGCAAGCAGGCATTCTATACACAGATCGATCTCGACCAGCCGAAGGCCTATGCGTACGCCAAAGAAGTGATGTCGATGAATGCCATGGCTGCTGACGCGCAGGAAGGCATCGCGGCGTTTTTGGGTAAGCGGGCTCCGTGCTGGACCGGGAAGTGAGTTCGAGACATTTAGCCTCAGATGCGGTGGAAGGCCTTGAGGACTTCACGAGTGGAATAGTGGAGGGCGATGGGGCGGCCGTGGGGACAGCTCATCGGACAGTCCGTGGCCGACAGGGCGCGCAGGAGCCACTCCATCTTGGCGGCGTCCAGGCGGGTATTGATCTTGATGGCGGCGCGGCAGGCGATGGAGGCGCAAATATTCCGGCGCAGATCGTCCAGCGAAGCGCCGCGCAATTCGCCTTCGGCCACTTCCAGAATCTCGAACAGGATCTTCTCTAACTCTCCGGGACTAACCGCTGCCGGAGCGGCCTTGACGGCGATGGTGCGGTTGCCGAACGGCTCAGTCTCGAAGCCCGAGGCGTGGAGCTCGTCGGCGATGCGCGCGTAGTCGATCTGCTGCTCGGCGGTGAGTTGCAGAATCAGCGGCATCAGCAGGCGCTGGGTTTCCACGCGCCCGGCGGCTCGCTGCTTCATCACCTGCTCGAAAAGGATGCGCTCGTGGGCTACGTGCTGGTCGATAATCCAGAGTCCGTCGCGTCCGGCGGCGATGATAAAGCTCTCGTGAATCTGGCCGAGGGGGCGCAAGTCGGAAAGCGCGGAGAGCGAAACTTCGGGCGCGGGTACGGCCTCTGGCGGAAACTCGCCATGCGCGTCGAGGCGGCGCGAGAGCTTGCCCGATGGTGGAGGCCCCGGCGTCACTTCGAGGGGCGGCCCGCTGAAATCGAGGCGCGGCACGGGACCGGCGGCCGGACGCAGCGTGAATTGGGGGAGCGGCCCATCCGCCTGCTGCGGCGGGTCCACCAGACTGACGGCGGCGGGCGCCTCATTGGCCAGCATCTGGCTGAACTCCGAATAGGGCAGGTGGGCGACCGGCTGCTCCACGGGCGCACTGCGCGGCGAGGCCGGGAAGGATGGCGCGGGGCGGCTCTCCATCAGCCGTTCGCGAATGGTGTCGCGCACGAAATCATGTACGAACGAGCCGTGCCGGAAGCGCACCTCGGTCTTCGAAGGGTGTACGTTGACGTCCACCTCTTCGGCATCGCATTCCATAAACAGCAGCACGAACGGGTACGACGAGGACGGCATCAGGTTGTGATACGCCGAGGAGAGCGCGTGCAGCAGAAGGCGGTCGCGGATCAGGCGGCCGTTCACAAAGATGTAGATGGAATTGCGATTGGCCTTCTGGATTTGCGGCCGGGAGAAGAAGCCCGCGATGCGGAAGAAATGAACCGGCTCCACGTCGCCGGCCTCTTCGCGGCGGTATTCGGCGATGGCTTCGGAGGGCGGCACGCTCGGCGCTGGAATGAAAAGCTGCTTTTCGCGCACGCCGATCTCCACCAGTTCTTCCAGCACCTGACTGCCGAACACCTGGTAGACGCGCTCCTTCATGGTGGCCACGGGGGTGACGTGCAGCAACTCGACGCCGCCGTTGGTGAGCAGAAACGTCTTATCGGGATGGGCCAGGCTGTAGTGCGTGACCAGCGAAGCGATGTGCGCCAGTTCGGTGGGCTCGGTGCGCAGAAACTTGCGGCGGGCGGGCACGTTGTAGAAGAGGTCGCGGACCGTGATGACGGTGCCGCCGCCGAGCGCCGCTTCTTCGCAGCGCAGCATCTTGCCGCCCGCGATTTCGATGCGGGTGCCGGTGGTCTCTTCGGCCGAACGGGTCTCGAGGAGCAGCCGGGAGACGCTGGCGATGGAGGGGAGCGCCTCGCCGCGGAAGCCGAGAGTGGCGATGGAGAGCAGGTCCTTCACGTCGCGCAGTTTGCTGGTGGCGTGGCGCTCGAAGGCCAGCAGGGCATCGTCGCGCAGCATGCCGCAGCCATCGTCCACGATGCGGATAAGGCGGCGGCCGCCGGCTTCCACCTCGACGCGAATCTCCGTGGCTCCGGCGTCCAGCGAATTCTCCAGAAGCTCCTTGACCACGGAGGCAGGCCGCTCCACCACCTCGCCGGCGGCGATTTTGTTGGCGACCTGGTCGGGAAGAATGCGGATGCGGCCCATGAGAATTAAATTATACGCTGGACCGCCCTGTTGACATTCTAAAGGAAGGGCGGCATACTCCTCTTGGATGTCTAAACGAAGCGAGATCCTGCAGGGCACGCTGGACCTGATGGTGCTGCGGACGCTGGAAACCATGGGGCCGCAACATGGGTTCGGGCTGGCCAAACGCATTCAACAGATTTCCGAAGGAGCGCTGGACCTGAACCAGGGTACGCTCTACCCGGCGCTGCTCCGCCTGGAGCATCGCGGCTGGATCAAATCCAAATGGGGCGCGTCGGACAACAACCGTAAGGCCAAGTTCTACGAAATTACCCGCGCGGGCCGCAAGCAGGTGTCGCAGGAATCGGACGAGTGGGCGCGCACGGTCGCCATCATGGAGCGCTTCGTTCGCCTGACTGAGTAGGAGGATCTATGGCCGTCTGGCAACGCATCGCGGAGCTGTTCCGGCGTTCGAAACTGGATCGCGAGCTGGATGACGAGGTGAGCTTTCACCTGTCGATGATGGAAGCCGAGTTTCGCGCCAAAGGGATGAACGAGCAGGATGCACGAGCCGCCGCCCGCCGCGAATTCGGCGGCGTGGTCCATGCCAAAGAGGCTTATCGGGAGGAGCGGGGCGCACCCCAACTGGAGAACCTGGCTCGCGATGCGCGATACGCTCTCCGGGGGCTGCGCCGGAATCCCGGCTTCGCCATAGCCGCGGTGCTTTCGCTTGGGCTGGGCATCGGCGCGAATACCGCCGTCTTCAGCCTGTTCCACACCATCATGCTGCGGTCGCTGCCGGTGGCGCATCCCGAGCAACTGGTGATGCTGTACCGCACCGGCGGCTGGGGCTTTCATGGCGTCACTTCTTATCCTCTTTACCTGGAATTGCGCGGCCACAGCGAGTTATTCCGCGGAGTGCTGGCAAGCGGAGGGGTTCGCCGGGTCCGCTTGAGTCTCGATCCGACGGACCGCATGGAGTTCGTTCACGAGGAACTCGTGACCGGCGAATACTTCGGCGTGCTCGGCGTCGCGCCGGCAATGGGCCGCGTCTTCACGGCAGAGGACAATCGCATTCCGCACGCCCATCCGCTGGCCGTCATCAGCTACGATTTCTGGCGCGATCGATTGGGCGGCGACCCGCAAGTGCTGGGGCGCACGCTGACCGTGGACGAAAAGCCGCTCACGATCATTGGCGTGGCGGCGCGCGGCTTCCGCGGCGTGCAGGTGGAAACCCATGCCGACGTGTGGGTGCCTGCCATGATGTCGCGCGACAACGTAATGAATGTGGGGATGAACTGGGTCTTCATTCTGGCGCGGCCGGCGGCGGGCATCTCGCAAGGCCGCCTCCAATCCGCGGTGGATGCGATCCTAGAGCAATATTTGGAGGCGCATTACGGGAAGAATCCCAACCTGGCGTTCCGGCGCATGAGCATGGAACAGCGCTTCGAAGTCCGCCCCGCCGGAGTGGGCGTTTCCCTGTTGCGCGATCTGTTCGGCAAGCCGCTCACGATTCTCATGGCGGCGGTATTGCTGGTGCTGCTGGCGGCGTGCGCCAATGCCGCCAACCTGCTGCTGGCTCGCGGCGCATCTCATCGCAGAGAGGTGGCGATGCGCTTCTCTTTGGGAGCCACGCGGGCACGCCTTATGGGGCAGGCGCTCACGGAGTGCCTGCTGCTGGCCGCGGCGGGCTGCATTCTGGGAATAGGCCTGGCCTGGTGGGGTGCACAACAGATTGTCCGCTTCCTGCCCGGAGCCGCCACCGAACGGCTCGATGTGGCGCCCGATGCGGCGGTTCTGGCCTTCACGCTGGTAATCTCGGTGATCGCGGTGCTGCTGTTTGGACTTGCCCCGGCGTGGCGGTCTACCTCCGTGGCTCCGGCCGCCGCCATGCGATCCGGTTCGGATGCGGGGTGGGTGGCGGGCCGGCAGCGCTTCCGCCGCGTGCTGGTGGTGGCGCAGGTGGCGTTCTCCGTGATTCTGGTGGTGCTGGCCGGACTCTTCGCGCGCAGTCTGGCCCAACTGCACGGCGTGGATCTCGGCTTTCGCGATCGCAATGTGGTGGCCTTCAGCCTGGACTTTCCCTCGTCGTGGAAGCTATCGGATCGTACGGCGGCAGAGACCCGCATGGTGTCTCAAATGGAAGCGGTGGCCGGCGTGAGTTCCGTCAGCTACGGCTTTCCGGGGCCGTTTCAGATGGGCATGAGCTCGTGGACCGTGCGCATTCCCGGCTCGCCCCGGGCGTCGGTGGAACCTGTCACAGTGGCGGTGTATACGGTGGCGCCCCGGTATCTGGAAACCATTGGCAGCATGCCGGTGATCGGCCGGGACCTGGATCGCACGGACACGGCGAATTCGCGCAAAGTCGCGGTGGTGAATCAGGCCTTCGTGCGCGAGTTCCTGCAGGGAGAAGCCCGTCCGCTGGGCCGCATCCTCAGCTTTGATGACGAAAGCACGCAGATTGTGGGCGTGGTCCGCGACATTCCGCATCAGGGACTGCGTGAGAAGATCGAGCCCACGGTGTACGTCCCTGTGGCCCAACGGAAGGGACTGGGCGGAGCGCCGACGATTCTGGTGAGGTCGGGACTGGCCACGTCGGCACTGCTGCCGGCCATCCGCCGGGAGATGGAACGGCTTGGTGGGCAGGTGTCCATGGATGAGCCGAAGACGCTGGCCGGCGCAGTGGACGAATCGATTTTCCAGGACCGCATTCTGGCCCTGCTGGGCGGCTGCTTCGGCGGACTGGCGCTGCTGCTGGCAGCCATCGGACTGTACGGCGTAATGGCATACGCGACGGCACAGCGGGCTGGCGAATTCGGAGTACGCCTGGCGCTCGGTGCGCAGCGGGGCGACGTACTGTGGATGGTGCTGCGCGATGCGCTGTTGCTGGTGGGCGCGGGACTTGCCGTGGGCCTGCCGGCATCGTTGGCGGCATCGCGCTACGTGGGCTCCGTACTCTTCGGTGTGAAGCCGGGCGACCTGACCTCGTTCGCCGGATCTGCCGCCATTCTGGTGGCGGCGGCGCTGGCGGCTGCCTTCGTGCCGGCACGCCGTTCGGCGGGTATGGACCCCATGCGGGCGCTGCGACACGAGTAAGAGACCGCCCAGTTCTGCTAGCTTGGTGGTTCGATGATTTCTTTCTCCGGTATTCACAAGCAGTACGGCAAGCAGTTGGTTTTCGTTGACGCCTCCTTTCAGTTGAACCCTGGCGAGAAGGTGGGTTTGGTGGGTCCTAACGGCTCCGGCAAGACCACCCTGTTCCGCATGGTGATGGGCGAAGAGGTGCCCGACGAGGGCGACGTTTCGGTCCCTAAGAAGCTCACGATCGGCTATTTCCGGCAGGACGTGGAAGAGATGACCGGCCGCAGCGTGCTGGACGAAGCCATTGCCGGCAGCGGCCGCGCGGGCGATCTGCACCACGAACTGGAAGCCCTGCACCATTCGATGGAGCATTGCACGCCGGAGGAGATGGACCGCATTCTGACGCGCTTCGGCGAAGTGCAGGAAGAGTACGAACACCTGGGCGGCTACACGCTGGAGGCGCAGGCGCGCGAAGTGCTGCACGGCCTGGGCTTTCAGGACGACCAGATCGATGGCGATGTGGGCGCGCTTTCGGGCGGCTGGAAGATGCGCGTGGCGCTGGCGCGGGTGCTGCTGGGCCGGCCGGACGTGCTGCTGATGGACGAACCCACCAACCACCTGGACATCGAATCCATCATCTGGCTGGAGCAGTTCCTCAAGGGGTACTCGGGCGCGCTGCTAATGACGTCCCACGATCGCGATTTCATGAATCGCATCGTGAGCAAGATTGCGGAGATCGATGCCGGGGAAATTGTGGCGTACACCGGCAATTACGATTTCTACGAGCGCGAGCGGTCAATTCGCGAGAGCAATCAGCAGGCGGCGTTCGCGCGCCAGCAGGCGATGCTGGCGAAGGAGCAGCGCTTCATCGACCGGTTCCGCACGCATGCCGCGAAAGCCGCGCAGGTGCAGAGCCGCATCAAGGCGCTGGACAAGATCGAGAAGATCGAACTGCCCAAGCGGCGGCACGTGGTGAAGTTCGAATTTCGCGTGCCGCCGCGCTCGGGCGATCAGGTGGCGGTGATTGAAGACCTGCATAAAAGCTATGGCCGGCGCACGATTTACGACGGCTTCAATCTGACGATCCGGCGCGGCGAACGCTGGGCGGTGATGGGCCGCAACGGCGCGGGAAAGACCACGCTGCTGAAGATGATCGCCGGGGCGCTGGAGCCCGATGGCGGGTCGGTGAGGCTGGGCGCCAGCCTGGTGATGGGCTACTTTGCGCAGCAATCGCTGGACGTGCTGGATGCCGGGTTGACGGTGTTTGAGCAGTTGCAGGAGGATTTCCCGCAGGAGGGAATCGGCACCCTGCGTACGCTGGGCGGGGCTTTCCAGTTTTCGGGCGATGACATCGATAAGCCCATACGGGCGCTGTCCGGCGGCGAAAAATCGCGGCTGGCCATGGCGCGGATGCTCTTCAATCCGCCGAACTTCCTGGTGCTGGACGAGCCGACGAATCACCTGGACCTGGCGACCAAGGAGATGCTGGTGGATTCGCTGAAGAACTTCGAAGGCACCATGATTTTTGTGTCGCACGATCGCACGTTCCTGCGCGGGCTGGGGTCGCGCGTGCTGGAACTGGGCGGGGAGAGCGGCACGGAGCGGAATCCCGTGGTGTACCCCGGCAGCTACGTCGAGTACGTGCAGAGGCTGGGCCACGAAGCGCCGGGAATCGTGGCGTAGCGTCGCTGTTATCGAAACAGATTCAGGTCGATCGAGAGGGCCATGGCGAGATAGCCGGCCCGATTGGGGTGGAGTTTGTCGCCGGGGGTGCCGGTGGTGCTGTCGGGAACGAACTCGGGGCGTAGACCGCCGGTCTGGGAATCGAGCGTGGCACGGTCGAAATCGGCCACGCCGTTGAAGAGTTTGGACGTGCGGATGAATTGGTTCAACTGCTGCCGCTTGGCATCCTCTTCGGGCGAACCGTGGGCGGCGTTGCTGCTGCCGAGCGCGGAGACCACCGTGGCGCCGATCACTTTGACGCCGGGGATCCGCGCACGGAGGCGCTCCACGACGTCCTGCATGCCGGCTTCGACAGCATCCACTGAGGCTCCGGCATTCTTGCTGAAATCGTTGATTCCTTCGAGCCAGATCACGGCGGAGACACCGGAGAGGCTGAGCACATCCCGATCCAGACGTTGGCGCGCGGAGGGTCCGCCGGAAAAGGGCTTCACCGCGGAATACTCGGGCGGACCGGACACCTGATTGCCGCCGATTCCGGCATTCACCACCACGTAGCGGTCGCCGAATGCGGCATGCAAGCGGCGCGAGAGCGCGTCGGGCCAGCGGTCGTCACCGTTGAGCGTGGACGCGGTGCCGTCGGTGATGGAGTCGCCGAACGCCACGATGACGCGGGTTGCGGCGGGCGCCATGCCATCCACGGCGTCGAGGAAATACCAGGAAGTGGTGCTGAAGGGGAATTCTTTCTCATCCTCCGCCTGGCCTTTGGCGCCAGCGCCCGGAGCCGTGAGATACGAGGTGGTCAATGCCTTGGCGTGCCACGTCATGGGTCCGCTTTCGCCGGCCACGTGGAAACTGACAGCGAGTTTTCTACCGGGCTGGGCGGGCGGCAGCTTCACCTCGTCGCTCCACACCATTTCGCCGGGCGCGATGGTGACGGTGGGCTTGCCGCCGAACCGGACGGGACGATTGCTGCCCGGCAACAGGGCCGCGGCGCTCCACTGGACTCCGGCGAAGACCCCGTCGAAAGTGACGGGTTTCGTGCCGAAGGCGTTGCTGAAGCGGAAGCGTATGCGAGTGGTCCAGAGGTCGGGCTGGACGATGAGGCGGAAGGTCTGGTCGCGGGCGCCGGCCTGCCGGTCGGGGAAGGCGAAACGGAGGTCGGGCTGGGCGGACGCGTTGCCGGAAGGGTAGGGTCCGTGGGAGGAGGCGGTCCAGACCGTGACCCACTTCTGGCCGGAGGCGGGCAGACAGAGGAGCGTTAACGCAAACAAAACGCGCGCGAAAGCCATACCCAGGAATTGTAATTCAACTGAATCAGGTCCGATTAGGTGTAATTTGATAGAATTGAGTTGACCATCGAACCCTCTGCACTCAAATGAAGACAACTCATCCCAAGGGTACCCAAGCCCGTGTGCTGCTCTCGTCCGTCTTTGGGCCCTACGCACAGGACGACGAATTCGGCAGCCGCACCATCAATCCAATGGAGCTGTATCACAATCAGGTGACGCGCGCGCAGGGCTCGTTCTCCGTGCGCCGTTTCCACCGGTCGTGGGGCATCCTCATGATCCAGGAGAATATTTCGGCGCCGTGCACGGTGCTGGATTTCCCCACGCGCAAGGCCTTCGCGCGCGAGCTGACGTCGCACCATTACGATGTGGTGGGTGTGTCGTCGATCATTGTGAACGTTGGCAAGGCGCGCGAGATGTGCCGCATGATCCGGGAGCTGTCGCCGCACTCCACGATTGTGGTGGGCGGCCACGTGGCGGCGATTCCGGGAGTCGAGCACATTCTGGATGCCGACCATATTGTGAAAGGCGACGGCATCGCCTGGATGCGCGAGTATCTGGGTGAAGACGCGTCGGCGGCCATACGCCACCCGGCGCTTTCTTCGGGCTTCGACCTGCGGGTGATGGGCGTGAAGATTCCGGATAAGGCCGATGCTTCGGCCACCATCATCGCCAGCATGGGATGTCCCATGGGATGCAACTTCTGCGCCACGTCGTCGTTTTTCGGCGGCAAGGGGAAAATTCTCAATCTGTACAATACCGGCGAGGAACTGTTCCGGCTGATGGAAGAGGTGGAGATCACGCGCAAGGTGCGCTCCTTCTTCATCATGGACGAGAATTTCCTGCTGCAGCGGCAGCGCGCCATGGACCTGTTGGCGCGCATGAAGGCGGCGGGGAAGAGTTGGGCCTTCCACATCTTCTCGTCGGCCAATGCCATCCGCAAGTACACCTACAAGGAATTGGTGGAGCTGGGGATTTCTTCGATCTGGCTGGGGCTGGAATCGGCGCAGTCGGGGTATGCCAAGCTGGAGGGCACCGACACCCTGAAGCTGACCCGTGAGTTGCGCGAACACGGAATCATACTGCTGGGGTCCACGATTATCGGGCTGGAACATCATACGCCGGAGAATATCGAGCAGGAGATTCAGCACGCTCTGGCGCATGAGACGGACCTGCATCAGTTCATGCTGTACACGCCGGTGCCGGGCACGCCGCTTTATAAAGAGATGGCGGAGCAGGGTCGTCTGCTGCCGGATGTGGATCTGGCGGACATTCACGGGCAGGACAGTTTCAACTTCGAGCATGCGGCGATATCGCGGGAGCAGTCGAAGAAGTTTCTGGATTCGGCATTCCGGTGGGACTACGAGCGGAACGGCCCCAGTCTGTTCCGCATCTGCCGCACGACGTTCCAGGGCTGGATGCGGTACAAGAACGATCCCGACTTGCGGGTGCGCGAGCGCTTCCAGTGGCAAAGCGGCATGCTGCGGCACACCTACGCGGCGGCGTTGTGGGCCATGGAGCACCGGCTGAAGAACGCCAACATTTCGGTGGTGCCGCAGATCAAAGCGCTGCGCAAGGAGATTGAGCAGGAGTTCGGCATCTTCACGGCGTCGGCCAGCCGCCTTCTGGGTCCGGTGCTGTGGTGGACCAGCCTGATGGAGGACCGGAGACTGGCGCGCGGCAACAGCTATGAGCCGCCCACGATCATCGACCGGCGCAATTGGATCGAAGCTCCCGCGACGCGGTAATGCGGTCGCGCGGGACCTCGTCTTTTCAACTGTGATACTCTGAAATTTCCACGTGTGCCAGCGCGTGTCAGCGAAGCGATCGTACTCCGAACTTACCCGCTGAAAGAAGCCGACCTCGTCGTTAGCTTCTTCACTCGGGATCAGGGAAAGCTGCGGGGTGTCGCCAAGCGGGCGCGGCGTCCGAAGAGCAATTTCGGAGCGGGGCTGGAGCGGTTATCGCACGTGCGGATGGCGTATTTCCAGCGCGAGTCCCGCGAGCTGGTCAACCTGGATTCCTGCGAATTGATCCGCTCCCAATTCGGGTTGATCGCCGATTACCGGGCGAGCGTGGCATTGGATTACTTCGCGGAAGTGACGGACCAGATGCTTCCCTCCGCGGAGCCGAACGAGAGGTATTTTCGCCTCCTGCTGGCTGTGTTGGATTACCTTCAGCCGCCGGCAAAGGGGCAACCCGGGGATGGTACGGAATCCACGGGGAGAGCGTGGCGGGCTGTAACGTACTTTTCCCTTTGGGCGGTGCGGCTTTCGGGTTGGCTACCGGAGCTGCATGTCTGTTTAGGGTGCGGCAGCCTTTTGACCGATGGGGAAGTTCCGGAGCGGGCTTACTTCAGCCGCGGACAGGCCGGATTGATTTGCGGCCACTGCCGGCGCACATCGGGCGCGGGAAGCAGTTGGGAATTGGGAGCCGACTCGCGGGCTCTGGCGGCCGAGATGTTGCGGGTTCCCGTGGCGCAACTCTCGCGAACGCACTGGGACCAGAAGACCGCGGCGGATTTACGCCGCTTCCTGGTGCAGCAGATGGAAGGCCACGTGGAGCGGCGCCTGTTGACGGCGCGGGTACTGGAAGAGAGCGACTAGCGGCAGATGCAATCCTTTCAAGACATCATCTTCAAGTTGAAACAGTACTGGGCGGAACGCGGCTGCATTATCCAGGAACCGTACGATGTGGAAGTGGGCGCCGGCACCATGGTGTCGGAAACCTTTCTGCGCGTGCTCGGGACGGAACCCTACCGCGTGGCTTACGTGCAGCCGAGCCGGCGTCCGGCCGATGGGCGGTACGGCGATAATCCCAATCGCCTGTACAAGCACTCGCAGTTGCAGGTGATTCTGAAGCCCTCGCCGGCGGACGTTATCGAACTCTACCTGGGCAGTTTGGAAGCCATCGGAATCGACCTGCGCAAGCACGACATCAAGTTCGAGGAAGACAACTGGGAGGCTCCCACGTTGGGCGCCTGGGGCATTGGCTGGCAGGTGATGCTGGACGGCCTGGAGATTTCGCAGTTCACCTACTTCCAGCAGTGCGGCGGCATCGATCTGGACCTGGTGCCGGCCGAACTGACCTACGGGCTGGAGCGGCTCACGGCCTTCCTGCAAGTGAAGGACAGCGTTTACGATATCGACTGGGGCAATGGCTTCACGTACCGCGATGTGCGGTATCGCGATGAGTTGCAATACTCGGTTTACAACTTTGAGATGGCGGATATCGGCACGCTGTGGAAGCTGTTCGATCTGCACGAAGGCGAAGCCACGCGGCTGTTGAAGCTGTACGATCCCAAGAGCGGCGACAAGAAGCGGTTCCCCCTGCTGCCCACCTACGATCAGGTGCTGAAGTGTTCCAACCTATTTAATACGCTGGACGCGCGGGGGGCCATAAGCGTGACCGAACGGGTCGGGGTGATACAGCGGGTTCGCAAAATGGCGGTGGCGGTGGCGGCGGCATGGGTGGATCAACAAGCTCCAGAACAAGCTCCGGAACAGGCTCCGGCCTCGGCGGAGGTGGCGCAATGAGTCTGCCGCTGCTGCTCGAAATCGGGACCGAAGAGATTCCCGATTGGATGATTCCGAACGCGCTGGAGAGTCTCCGGCTGCAGTTCGAGAAGCTGGAAATTCCGTACGAATCGGTCTCGCTGGACGCCACGCCGCGGCGGCTGGTCTTGCGCGCCGAAGGGCTGCCCGAAAAACAGGGCGATAGCGAGAAGCGGACCGTGGGACCCTCGGCCTCGGCGCCGCCCAAGGCGCTGGAAGGCTTCGCGCGGAAACAGGGGCTGACTCCCGAGCAACTGACGGTCGAGAACGGCTACTACGTCGCCACGAAAAAAGTGGTGGGCCGGAAGATCAAGGACATCCTGGCCGAATCGCTGCCGTCCATCATTCTGGCGATCTATTTCCCGAAGACGATGTACTGGACGGGCAAGGGCGGTCCTCGCTTCATCCGTCCGATTCGCTGGATTGTGGCGCTGCTGGGCGAAGAAGTGGTGCCGTTCGAACTGGCCGGAGTGCGCAGCGATGCGCTGACCAGCGGCCATCGTCGATTGGGTGCGCGGGAAGTGGTGGTGACCACGCAGGACTACGAACAGCGGCTGCACGATCACTACGTGATTCTCTCGGCGGAAGCTCGGCGCAAGAAGATCTGCGGCGAGATCGCGGCCATGAGCGTGAAGAACGACGCGGCGCTGCTGGAGACTCTGGTCTACATTACGGAATACCCGACGGCCATTCAGGGGAGCTTCGATCCGCAGTTTCTGGAGCTGCCTGAAGAGGTGCTGATCACGGTAATGCGCCACCACCAGAAGTACTTTTCGGTGGAGGATGCCGGGGGGAAACTGGCTCCGCGTTTCGTGGCGGTGATGAATATCGATTCGGACCCGGAAGGCTTTGTACGCAGCGGCAATGAGCGGGTCCTGCGGGCGCGATTCAATGATGCGCGTTTCTTCTGGGAAACGGATCAGAAGAAGACCCTCGCCGGTCGCCGGCCAGACCTGGAACACGTCACTTTCCAAGCCAAACTCGGCTCGTACCTGGCCAAGACGGAACGCACGATGGCGCTGGTGCAGGAGCTCGGCGGCAACAGCCATGCGGTGCGCGCGGCCGAATTGCTGAAGTGCGATCTGACCACGGAGCTGGTGAAAGAGTTTACGGAATTGCAGGGCGTGGTGGGCGGACTCTACGCGCGGACGCAGGGCGAGCCGGCGGAAGTCTGGCAGGCCATTTACGACCAGTACAAGCCGGAGAGCATGGAAGACGCAATTCCGCGCAATCGTACGGCGCAACTGGTGGCGCTGGCCGATAAGTTAGATACGCTGCGAGGTTGTTTCGGCGTGGGACTGATTCCCACCGGGTCGCGGGATCCGTTCGCTTTGCGGCGCGCGGCGCAGGGCGTGGTGAAGACGATTGTGGAGGGAAGGCTGGACGTTTCCCTGCTCGACGTGATTGGAAAAGACCCGGCCCTGGTGAGCTTTTTCGAAGATCGCATTAAGTTCTATTTCAAAGATGTGCGCGGCTTCAAGTTCGACGAAGTGAATGCCGCAATGGCTGCCGGATGGAGCAGCCTGGTGGATCTGGAAGAGCGCCTGGGGCGCATCCAGAATCTGCGGCTGACTCCGGATTTCGAACCGCTGGCGGCTAGTTTCAAGCGCATACGCAACATTCTGGAGCAGGCCAAATTCGAAGGCGAGGGCGCGGTGGATCCCAGCCTGCTAGAAGAGGGACCGGAGCAGGAGTTGTACCGGGAATATCAAGGGATTGCCGGGCAGCCGATTGAGAGTGTGATTGCGCGGCTGCGCCCGAAAGTGGATTTATTTTTCGATAAGGTCCTCGTAAATGCGCCGGATGCTCGCATCCGGCAAAACCGTTTGACGCTGCTCAAAACGCTACTGGCGGAGTTTTCTACCATAGCGGATTTTTCTGAAATTGTTACTACGTCTTAGGAGCGAATCAATGAAGAAGTTTGTCTACTCGTTCGGCAACGGAACCGCCGACGGTGACGGGAAAATGAAAGAAGTGCTCGGCGGCAAGGGCGCCGGGCTGGCCGAGATGTGCCGGGCCAAACTGCCGGTGCCTCCCGGCTTCACCATTTCCACCGAAGTCTGCAACATTTACTTCCAGAACAAGAACGTTGTGCCCGAAGACATCAATGAACAGATGCTGGGCGCGCTCAAGACGCTGGAAGAGCGCATGGGGCAGAAGCTCGGCGACACCTCTAACCCGCTGCTGGTCAGCGTGCGCTCCGGCGCCAAGTTCTCCATGCCCGGCATGATGGACACCATCCTGAACCTGGGGCTGAACGATCAGACGGTGAAGGCTCTGGAAGCCAAGAGTCAGAATCCGCGCTTCGCTTATGACTGCTACCGCCGCTTCATCCAGATGTACGGCGCCGTGGTGCTCGAAGTGGCCAAGCACGATTTCGACGAAGTCTTCGACGGCCAGAAGAAGAAGGCCAAGGCCAAGCTGGATACCGAACTGACTGCCAAAGATTTGCAGGAAGTCATCGTCGGCTACAAAAAGCTGGTGCAGAAGAAGACCGGCAAGCCGTTCCCGCAGGACGCCCTGATCCAACTGGCAGGCGCCCGCGATGCCGTGTTCCGTTCCTGGTTTAACGACCGCGCCTACACCTATCGCCGGATGAATCAGATTCCCGACGACCTGGGTACGGCGGTGAACGTGCAGGCCATGGTGTTCGGCAACATGGGCGAAACGTCGGCTACCGGCGTGGGCTTCACGCGCAATCCGGCCACTGGCGAAAAGGCTTTCTACGGCGAGTTCCTGGAGAACGCGCAGGGCGAAGACGTGGTGGCCGGCATCCGCACGCCGCACCCCATCAGCGAACTGCACACGTGGAACGCCGCGGTGTATGACCAGCTTCGCGAAATCACCACGATGCTGGAAAATCACTATCGCGACATCCAGGATTTCGAATTCACCATTCAGGACGGCAAGCTGTTCATGCTGCAGACCCGCAACGGCAAGCGGACGGGTCCGGCGGCAGTGCGCATCGCGGTCGAGATGGTGGGCGAGAAACTCATCGACAAGAAGGAAGCGGTGTTGCGCGTAGATCCGCAGCAGCTCGATCAGCTTCTGCACCCGGTGCTGGATCCTGCCTCGAAGAAGAGCCTGACGAAGCTGGCGGTGGGCTTGCCGGCGTCCCCGGGCGCTTCGGTGGGCACGGTCGTATTCACGGCCGATGAGGCGGTGGAGCAGTCGAAGAAGACCCCGGTGGTCCTAGTCCGCAAAGAGACGGTGCCGGACGATATCCACGGGATGGAAGTGGCGAAGGGCATTCTGACTTCGCGCGGCGGTATGACGAGTCACGCGGCGGTGGTTTGCCGCGGTATGGGTACGCCCTGCGTGGCCGGCGCCGAAAGCTTCACGGTGAGCGAGCAGAAGAAGGAAATCAGCGTCACCGTGGGCGGCAAAGTGGTCACGCTGCGGGAAGGCGACTGGATTTCGCTGGATGGATCGACCGGTGAAGTCTTCGCCGGCAAGGCGAACACGCTGGATGCCGACCCGACGTCAGGTGTTCTGGCGACGTTCATGGAGTGGGCCGACGAGTTCCGCGGCAACTTTGGCGTGCGCGCCAATGCCGACATCCCGCGCGACGCGAAGGCTGCGCGCAAGTTCGGCGCCGAAGGGATTGGACTGTGCCGCACCGAGCACATGTTCTTCGCCGAAGATCGCATTGAGTTCATGCAGGCCATGATTCTGGCGCGCGACGAAAAGAGCCGCCGCAAGGCACTGTTGAAGCTGCTGCCGTTCCAGCGCAAGGATTTCGCCGGACTGTTCGATGCCATGGACGGCTTCCCGGTGGTCATCCGCACCCTGGATCCCCCGCTGCACGAGTTCCTGCCGAAGCGCGAAGACCTGATGGTGGACGTCGCGATTCTGCCCTACGCGGACATCAAGAAGAAGAAGGAACTGGTGGCCAAGTACGTCCGTTTCGGCGCCGAAGTGAAGACGCTGAAGACCGTGCTGCCCGCGCTGCTCCACCGCGTCGAGGAACTGCATGAGTTCAACCCCATGCTGGGCCATCGCGGCTGCCGTCTGGGCATCACCTATCCGGAAATCACGGAAATGCAGGCGCGCGCCATCTTCGAGGCGGCCGTGCAGGTTGCCAAGAAGGGCAAGAAGGTGATTCCGGAAGTCATGATTCCGCTGATCGGCGGCGTCAAGGAACTGGAAAACCAGAAGAAGATTGTGGTGGCCGTGGCCGAGGAAGTTCTCGCCAAGGCCAATATGAAGGACCTGAAGTACATGGTCGGCACCATGATCGAAATCCCGCGCGCCGCGCTTACGGCCGTCGACGTCGCCAAGGAAGCCGAGTTCTTCAGCTTCGGGACCAACGATTTGACTCAGACTGCAATGGGTCTGTCGCGCGACGACTATACGAAGTTCCAGGCGGACTATCAGGCGAAGAAGATCTTTGCGAACGATCCTTTCGCCGTGCTGGACCAGGAAGGCGTCGGGCAGTTGGTGAAGATGGCTGTGACCAACGGCCGGGCCACCAATCCCAATCTCGAAATCGGCATCTGCGGCGAGCACGGCGGCGAGCCGAGTTCGGTGCAGTTCTGCTATCGGGTGGGCATGAACTACGTGTCGTGCTCCCCGTATCGCGTACCGATCGCCCGTCTGGCGGCCGCACAGGCTGCTATCGCGGGAGATAAAGCGGAAATGCAGCGGACCGCATAGGTTCGTTGATGCATCAAGAGGCCGGGGCAAATGCCCCGGCCTTTTTTATGCGAAAGCCTTGGCACGGGGCAGGGCGCTAAAATTGAGGTAGATGGCGAGCTTGGCGGAACAACTCGCGACCCAGGTGCGGGAGTCGAAGTTGCACCGTGCGCTGGAAGGCGGACGGGTGCAGTGCTTCGCATGCGGCCACCGGTGTCCGATTCCGGCGGGCTTCGCCGGGGTTTGCAAAGTCCGGTACAATCGCGGGGGCCAACTCTATGCGCCGCATGGGTATGTGAACGCGGCGTTCTGCGACCCCATCGAGAAGAAGCCGTTTTTTCACGCCATGCCGGGAACGCGGGCCTTCAGCTTCGGCATGTTGGGCTGCGATCTGCACTGCGGATATTGCCAGAACTGGGTGTCGTCGCAGGCGCTGCGCGACTTCCGTTCGTCGCTGGACTTTCAGCAGGTGACGGCGAAGCAGTTGGTGAAACTGGCCCTGCGCCAGGGCGCGTCGAGCCTCATCAGCACTTACAACGAACCGCTGATCACCGCCGAGTGGGCCGTCGAGGTCTTTCAGGCGGCCAAACAGGCGGGCCTCACTACGGGCTTCGTTTCCAACGGCAACGCCACACCGGAAGTGCTGGAATACATCCGGCCTTGGGTGGACCTGTACAAGGTGGACCTGAAGAGTTTCAACGATCGCAATTATCACGAACTGGGCGGCCGGATCGCGCCGATTCTGGATTCCATTAAACGCATTCACGAGATGGGCTTCTGGCTGGAGATCGTCACGCTGGTGATTCCGGGCTTCAATGATTCGGACGAGGAACTAGCCCAGATCGCGGCATTTCTGGCCGCGATTTCGCGCGATATTCCCTGGCACGTGACGGCCTTCCACAAAGACTACAAGATGACCGGTCCGGAGGACACTCCGGCGTCAACCTTGATTCGCGCCGCGGGAATTGGGCGCGCGGCCGGGCTGCGGTACGTCTATGCCGGCAATTTGCCGGGCGCGACAGAGCATCTGGAGGACACGCCGTGTCCGGGGTGCGGGACGGCGGTGATCCGGCGGGAGGGCTTCCGCGTGATCGCCAATCGTGTGGACGGCACGGGCAAGTGCCCGCAGTGCGCCACGGCGATTCCGGGTGTCTGGTCGGCGGCCCCGGATGGCGGCCGGCAACTGCGCGACGATCTGGTGCATATCCGCTGCGGTTAGAGTTAGACCATGACTGCGCGACATATTTCTCCCTATCGCGGCAGTTGGTATCCGGAGTCCGCGAAGGAACTGGAAGCGCTGCTGGAAGAGAAGTACGCGATTTCGCGCGAGCGCACAGGCGAATTTTTGTGGCCGGGGCTGGGCTTCGTGACACCGCATGCCGGTCCGGCATATTCGGGGACTGTCGCCGCGGCAGTGTACCGGACGCTGCGGCAACAGGGCGCCGAACGCATCGTGCTGCTGGGCTTTCCGCATCACGGCCTGCTGCGCGGAGTGGCGGCTCCGGCGGTGGACGCGATCGCGACGCCGCTAGGCGATGTGGGGATCGATCGCAGCTTTGCGCGCGACTTCCGAACGGTGCCGGAGAGTCGGGTGTGCGACCACTCGTTCGAGATCCAACTGCCGTTCCTGCAGAAGAGCCTGCCGGCGGCGCGCATCACGCCGCTGTATGTCGGCCATCTGTCGGTGGAGGAGCGCATGGCCGCGGCGGCCCTGCTAGCCGAGGCCTGGCGGCCCGGGACGGTGTTTGTGGCGTCTTCGGATTTCACGCATTACGGTCGCGAGTTCCGGCATGTGCCGTTTGCCGTGGACCGGCACATTGCCGATAGATTGCGCGATCTGGATTTCGAATACATCGAAGCGGCGGGCAGTTTGAGCGCGGAGCGGTTTCTGGAAGCGCTGGAGCGGCGCGGCGGAAACGTGTGCGGGGCGGGGCCGATCGGGCTGCTACTGGAAACGCTGCGGCAATTGCGTCCCGACGACGTGTATCCTTCGACGCTGGACTACCAGACGTCGGGAGAGATCACGGGCGACTATCAGCATAGCGTGAGTTATGCCGCCCTCGGATTTCACACGGCTGGGCAACTGCGCCTGGGCTCGGAGGATCGCGAAGTTCTGCTGGATTGCGCCTGGGAGAGCTTGCGGAAATTGCGCGAGGAGGGTGAGACGCGGGGCGCCGCGTGCCGGGGCGGGTCGCCGGCATTGGATGCGACGCGCGGGCTGTTTGTGAGTCTGCATCGGGGAGAGGAATTGCTGGGCTGCCTGGGGAATCTGGCGGGGCGAGACCGGCTGGCGGAAGAGATTGCGCACCTGACGGTTTCGGCGGCGACGGAAGATCCGCGATTCCGGCCGGCGGCGTCGGGCGCGGGGCCGATCGATGTGGAGATCTCGCTGATGACACCCTTACGCCGCATTTTCAGCGCGGCGGAATTCAGCGTCGGCAGGCACGGCGCGTATCTGAGTCTGGATCGGCGGTCGGGATTGTTGTTGCCGCAGGTGGCGGAGGGACGGGACTGGTCGGCGGAGCAGTTTCTGCATGCTCTGGAGCGGAAGAGCGGCCTCTGGAAAGACGCCTGGCGCGATCCGAAAGCCAAGCTGTACGTGTTTGAGGCCCAGATTTTCGGGCGCGCCGGCGCTTAACTAGCAGACCAGATCTTCGCGGCCGATCTTCAGAGTTTCCAGATTGCCCAGGACGGTGAGGGCAATTTGCTTGGGGTCGAAGAAGGTGCGGGCAATGCGCTGCACATCGTCTGCAGTCACGGCTTCGATGCTTTCCACGAGTTCATCGAGGGTGAAGAATTTGGCGAAATACATTTCCTGCCGGGCGAGGTTGGACATTCGGCTGGAGGTGGATTCCAGGCTGAGCATGAGCGAGCCTTTGAGGTGATCTTTGGCGCGGCGGAGTTCCTCTTCGCCCACCGTCTCGGCTTTCAGTTGGCGGAATTCCTGCATGATGGACTCGACCACTTTACGCGCGGATTCAGTGGAAGTGCCCGCGTAGATGGACATGCAGCCGGTATCGCGATAGGGATTCAGTTCGGAGAAGACGGCGTATGCGAGGCCCTGACGTTCGCGGATGTTCTGGAAAAGCCGCGAACTCATTCCGCCGCCCAGCAGAGTGTTCATGACGTAGCAGCCGAAGCGCTCTTCGTGGGGCAGGGGATACGACGGAACGCCGAGCACGAGGTGGACCTGTTCCAGCGCCTTCTTATTGCGCAGCGCCATCCGGGCATGGGTGCCAGGCACGGGTTCCGGGGCCATGGGCAGGCCGGGTGGCAGGCTTTCGAAATGCTCGCTGACCAGCGCGACGAGCCGCTCGTGGGTGAGATTGCCGGCGGCGGTCACGATCAGGTTGGCTGGCACATAGACGGCGCCGTAATATTCCTGCACCATGGCGCGGTCGAACCGCTTCACGGTCTGAGGCGTGCCCAGAATCGGCTTGCCGAGGGGATGATCCTTCCAGAAATTGGAGGAGAAGATCTCGTGGACCAGGTAGTCCGGACTATCCTCCTCCATCTTGATTTCTTCCAGAATGACGCCCTTTTCCTTTTCGAGATCCTCGGGCCGGAACATGGGATGGAGCACCAGATCGGCCAGGACGTCGAAGGCCAGCGAGAGGTGCTGATCCAGAACTTTGGTGTTGAAGCAGACCAGTTCTTTGGCGGTGAAGGCGTCGAGATTGCCGCCGATGGAATCCACCGAACGGGCGATATCTTCCGCGCTGCGCCGCGTGGTGCCTTTGAACAGCATGTGCTCGATGAAGTGAGAGATGCCGTTCTGCTCGGCGCTTTCCATGCGCGAGCCGGCGTTGATCCACACACCCACGGAGACGGACCGCACATGCGGCATAGCTTCAGTAATCACGCGTACGCCGTTGGCGAGCGTGGTCATCTCGATGTCCCTCACGGGACTGATTGGCGATGTCATTTTTAGGATGGGAGAATGCGTGCCCTGTACCTCTTTTGTAGCACTTTCAGGCGGAGCGTGCCATTCCGGTAGAATAGGAATAGAATGTCCCAACCTCTCGTGGGCATGGACCTTGCGGACCTGCGCGAGGCCCTGGGCCCCGACCAACCAGGATACCGGGCGAAGCAGGTTTACGAGGCGATCTACCGTAAGCAGGCGTCGGAATTCGTACAGATCTCGACGCTGCCGGCGGGCATGCGTGAGGACCTGGTGGCGCGGCATAGCCTCGGCCTGCCCGAAGTGGCGCAACTCTATCAATCGGTGGACGGAACGCGCCGGTACCTGCTGCGTCTGGACGACGGCCGCACGGTGGAAGCCGTACTGATGCCGGAGGGCGAGCGGGACACCATCTGCATTTCCAGCCAGGTGGGCTGTCCGGTGGACTGCAAGTTCTGCATGACGGCGCTGATGGGGCTGGAGCGCAACTTGACGGCCGGCGAGATTGTGGGCCAGGTGCTGCTGGTGGCGCGCGAGAATCAATTGCGTCAAGACGGCGGCCGCCTGAACATCGTGATGATGGGACAAGGGGAGCCGCTGCTGAATCTGGAAAGCGTGGTGAAGGCGACGCGGATTCTGCTGGATCCGGGCGGGTTTGCGCTTTCGCCGCGGCGGGTGACGGTGTCGACGGCGGGGATCGTGCCGAAAATGGAAGAACTCGGCCGCGAACCGGTGCGTCCGAAACTGGCGATTTCGCTGAATGCGTCCACGGAGGAATCGCGGCAGGCGCTGATGCCGATCACGCGCAAATACCATTTGAAAGATTTGATGGAGGCCTGTAAGGCGTATCCGCTGCGTCCTTGGGAAAAGCTGACGTTCGAGTACGTGCTGCTCAAGGGAGTGAACGATACCGACGCCGACGCGCGGCGGGTGGCCAAACTGCTGGCGAATTTGAATTGCAAGGTGAATCTGATTGCGCTGAATCCCGGGCCGGGAATCCCGTTCGAGACTCCGGATGCCGATCGGGTGGTGGCGTTTCAGACTCTGGTGCGCAAAAGCGTTCCGTGCTTTGTCCGCAAGCCGCGGGGCTTGGACATCTACGCGGCTTGCGGCCAATTGAAGCGCAACTCAGTGGGGTAGGGCGCTTTACAGCCTCTGCACTCGCCGAAGCGTATACAACTCCGGTTTCATGTTGTCTTTTTCCAGCCGCTTCCAATCGTCATTGACGTGGATGAGACGGCCGGAGATGTGGTTGGAGCGTTCGGAGGCGAGGAAAAGCGCGAGTTGAGTCTGGCGCTCCGGTGATTCGCCTCCCGTCAGCCGGATTTGTTGGGCCTCTTCGATTTCGCGGCGCCCGGCCTTCTCTTCGCCGGCATGCAGAATTTCGTCGGTCATATAGGTATAGCTGCCGCCGGGAATGATGGAATTCACCTGGACATTGTCATCGCGCACCTCATCGGCGAGGCATTCGGCGAAACGCACGACGGCGGCTTTCGACGCGGCATAGGCCGTAAAGTTGGGACGCGATACGGAAGCGCCGGCGCCGGCGATCAGGATAATCTTCCCGGATCGCTTTTCCACCATCATGGGAAGTGCGGCGCGACAGGTATTGACGGCTCCTCCGAGGTTGACTTCGATGGTCTCGGTCCAGCTTTTGGGTTTCGTGGTGAGCAGCGGACCAATCGGTCCGGGAGCGCCGGCGGCCGCGATGACGACGTCGAGTCCGCCGAAGACCACACGCATACGGTCCACCGCGGCGCTCATCTGTTCCAGGTCGCAAACATCGGCGCGCAGGCGAAGGGCGTTGCCGCCGAGTTGTTCAATTTCCAGTTTGGCCAGGTCGAGTTCTGCCTGACTGCGCGCCAGCAAACCGACGCGCGCGCCTGCCTGAGCGAATCCCATCGCCAGACGTTTTCCGATTCCGCGCCCCGCGCCGGTGATCAGGACGCTCTTATCGGCGATGGATGAGGACAAACTCAGTTCTCCACTTGTGTGTCGAAAACTCCGGTTTCAATGGTTCCTCCGTGCTTGATCTGTACGAATATGCGGTAAGGGCCAGGTTTGGGAAATCCGTAAGGAAACGACACGGCGGCCGGCAAAGCCTCCGGGCTCATATTCATCATCATGGGGCCGGCGTGAGGATTCTCCGGTTGGGTCAATTGCAGGGCCGGCATGGGAACCGAGCCGGACGGGTGGACGTGGGCGAAAACCGTGCCGTCGGGGCTCACGAAGGCAGCATGGCCCAGCATCCCCATGTACAATTGCATGTCCCGCACCGGTTGTCCGCCGGCATCCACCACGCGGAACCGGAACTGGTAAGGTTTACGGGCTCGCAGAGGCGCACTCCCGCGCTCCCAGACCATCCGGCCCCCACCCTCAAGTGCAGCCACATTGCGATTGTAATCCGCTTTCGAACGGGGTGGGGCATCGGCAGCGGCATCGTCGCCGGTGAGGGGGCGGCCGGAGATCGCGGACAGATCGATGGAGCCGGCGGCGGTTTCGGCGAGTCCGTTGGCGTGGACAATGTCCCCGTAGAGCTTGTAGCGGCCGGCGGGCATATCCGGCAACTGCTGCAGGAATCGGCCGGAATCGCCGCGCTCGGGATGCAGGTGGAGGACGCCGTCCATCTCGGGCCAACGGATGACATACAGATGCATGAGGTGGCCGTGATCGGGCAGCAGGTCGTCCGTGCGGCGACCAAGCCAACCGGGATCGTGCAGGTCGAGCGCGAGGCGGCTGCCCGAGATCAGGGAGGCGTCGAGTTGGAGGGGCTTGAAGACAAGGCGGCGAGAGACACTGTCTTCCGTACTCCACCACTGGTTCCCGAGGTAAGCGGCGAGGCCGACGATCAGCGCCGCGGCGGCCATCGCGATGCGGGAACGGGAGCGGCGGGCGCGGTCGGGATGCTCGCCGGGCGCGAGGGGCCCTTCGCGTACGCTGGCTCCGGCGATGCTGACGATGCCTCCGGCGAGTAGCAGTCCCAGGAGCGCGAGCAGGGCGGCCATGGCCTTGTCCATTCCCATCAATTGGGTGGCAACAGCGGGAACCGGCACGGAGAGAGTGGCGGGACCGCGCGCCCCATCCACCATGACGCGCACCTGCCAGGAACCAGTCGCCATGAGCCAGAGAGAGCAGGAAAAGAACTGGGGATCCTCGGGTGAGGGGCGGGCGAGGTCCGGCACCGGAGCGAATTGTTGGGCGCGGGTCAATCGGAGGGGGACGATGCGGATCTGGCGGACGTCGGCAGACGTGCTGCGGATCTCAATTTCGGCGACGCCGGGGATCACTTGAGGGGGACGGATGGTGACCAGGAGGTGGTAGGGTCCGGCGGCGCCTTCGTAGAAAATGTCGGGGCTGCCGATATGCGCCGCGAGCGGAAGGGCGGCTAAAAGGAGGAGGACGGCCGCGCGTGCCAGCAAGCGGTCTCTTGAGAAGACAAGGGTATCCATCGGCCACGCCATTAGCGTCGGATTCTCTGCATCCAGTTGCCCGAGGCGAGACCCAATGCCGTCGTAGCGATGGCGGTGGCGAAAGCGGCGGCGGCCTCCTGCCAGAAGAGGAGTTCGCGCGGGAAAAACTGGTAGCGGGCGTACATCGAACCGGGGGAAACGTAGTAGCCGAAGTACTTGGCCCCGAAGAACCAGTTGCGGGCGGCGGGACTCATCAGGAAACTGGCAAAAGGCCATTGAACGGCAGCCAACCCCACCACGAAGACAGCGCCCGATACCAGGGCCTGTCGCCAGATGCCCCACGATTTGCTGCGCTGCCAGAGGAGATCCAGCAGAATCGCGGGGAACAGAATCAGGACTGGGAACTCGGGCGGAGTGAATTGGGTCAGATGGTAGTAGACCGGTCCGAGTTTCGGTTCGGCAGGGAAGAGCGGGAGTATCCAACTCATCAACAGCACGAAGACGGTGTAGACGGCGGCCACCGTGGTGGCGGCCCATTTGAAGTTCGATGCCCGGGCCATGGCAGCCAGCACAGGCGGGACCACGATGGCCACCAGCCGGTAGAAATGGGCCGTGTGCATGGAACTGCGGGAGGTGATTTCCATCTGCAGAATGGTGAGGCAGACCAGAATCATTCCGCCGACGTACAGGAACAATGCGCGCAATGCCCGGCGATGGGCCCCGTGGGCGCGATTCATCTGGCCGAGAATCAGCAGCAGCGCGCCGACATGCACGGCGAAGATGCCGGCAGCCAGAACCATGTGCGGTGGACTGAGAATTTTAACGTCGAGGCCGTAGGCGTTGTGCCACCAATTGTCGAAAGGCGCCGACGTCAGCATGGCGACGCCGCCCCAGGCGGAAAGAAAAGCGCCCAGAGGTCCGCGAAAGCCCCACATACTGACGGCGCGATCGCGCAGCGGAGAGTCCCGCCGCATGGTGGTCGAGAGTATCAGGTACCCACAGGAGATGCCTGCCAGCACGCCACAGAGATGAATCGCGATATGGGCCGGGGTCCAAAAAGTATCGCGGCCTATGGAGCGGTGCCAGGAGATATCCCAGTGGGTACCCACCATCGCGCTGGTTACTGCCGCGACGGCACACCAAACGTACCAGGGAAGACGGGACTTCTCAACGGGAACAGTGGCCTGCAAACCTTAATTATAGTTAGAAAACCAGTTTGAATTCCGATCCACCGATATCGATCACGGCCAACTGTTCGGCGCCATTCACGGTCTTGGTTTCGACGGCGGTGATGGCGATCTTTTTGGCGACGCTTTCGACCTTCACGGGCGCGGTGCAGGTCTTTTTGCGGGAATCCGTAAACGTGGCGGTGGCGCCGTCTACTTTGATTTTATAGTCGCCCGCAGCCAGCTTCACGGTACCTACTTGAATGGGCTGGGAGATGGTCACGTTGTATTGTTTGTTGCCGGGGATGCTGCCGGCGGCGAGGGTAGCGCATAACAGGGCTGTGGTGCAGAGACATTTCTTGAACATTTTGTGTGGGTCCTCAGGTATTCAATATATTAGACTCCGAAATACCTGAAAAAGTTACCGGGACCCAAAACAGCAGGGTCGGCTATTCCGACACGACGGCGGCCTTGACCCGTTCCAGCAGGCGGCGCGACGTATAGGGCTTCTGCAGAAAACCCGAGATTTTATGGCCGGTGAACAGGCGGAGCGTCTCGGCTTCGCTGTAGCCGCTGGAGATGAGCACCGGCACATCCGGGCGGAGACTGCGCAATTCCGGCAGGACTTCGAGTCCGCTCATGCCGGGCATGCTCAAGTCCAGGACGATCAGCGAGACTTCGGCTGCGTGACGCCGCAGCAGATCGATGGCGGCAGGCCCGCTTTCCGCCAGAATCACGCTACAGCCATGACGCTGCAGGGCGCTGCGGGCGGTGCGCAACACCATCTGCTCGTCATCCACCACCAGGACAGTGCCGCAAAGGGGCACGGACGGGGCGATTTCCTCGGCCGGAGCGGAGGGGACGAAACTGGCGGGCTGCTCCGCAACCGGGAAAAAGACCTCGAAGCAGCTCCCTTGCCCTGGAGAACTGGCGACCCGAATGGCGCCATTATGGGCGCGCACGATGCCCCCGACGGCGGCCAGACCGAGACCGCGGCCGGTGAATTTGGTAGTGAAGAACGGGTCGAAGATCCTGGCCTTCGTGGCTTCGTCCATGCCGCAGCCGGTATCGCGGACTTCCAGGAAAACGAATCGGCCGGGCTCAATCATCGCATTGAGATCGGCGCGAATTTCGTTCTCCGAAAGATCGCGCACGCCCGTCTGGATACTCAAGGTGCCTTGCGTATCGCCGATCGCTTCGGCGGCGTTGACCACGATGTTCATCACCACCTGCTGGAGTTGGCCCTTATCGGCGCGAATCCGGGGCAGTTCCTTCGGCAGATGGAGAGACACCGAAATCTTCTGCGGGATGGAAGACTGAACCAGGCGGACGACGTCCTCCGTCTCCTGCGAAAGATTGGTGGATTCGACGAAGAACTGGCCTTTGCCGGAGTAAGCCAGCATCTGCATGGTGAGGTGGGCGGCGCGTTCGCTGGCCTTCACGATATCTCCCAGGCAACCGGCAATGGTGGTGCCGGCCGGCGCCAGTTCCCGTGCCAGACTGGCGTTGCCCAGGATGCCCGTGAGCAGATTGTTAAAATCGTGCGCAATGCCCCCGGCGAGCAGGCCGATGCTTTCCAGCTTCTGCGCGTCCTGCATCCGCTTTTCCAGATCCAGGCGCGACTGTTCGGCCCGCTTCTGCTCCGTAGTTTCGATGACCGTGGCGCCGACGCCCAGCAATCTGCCGTTGGCGGAACGGACCGGATACCAGCTCTCCGACCACGACCGGCCCTCCCGCGCGGCGTCCACGACCTCCCGATCCAGCAGGGGTGTGCCCGTCTCGGAGACCTGCTGGAACATGCTTCGGATATGCGCGGCGCGGGACGGCGCAATTTCCTCTGGAGTACGCCCGATGTGCTCTTCCACGGCCTTTCCGCTGATTCGGGCCATTTCCTTGTTGACCAGGCGGTAGCGCAGCTCGGAGTCAAAGAAAGCGAAGCCGACCGGCGCGGCGTCGGTAAGCGCCTGGAGCAGGGCAAATGCCTCGTCCTTTTCGCGCGCTGCCCGCACTTCCTGAGTCACGTCGGCAATGATGTAGATTGCTCCGGCCACCCGGCCGCGCACGATCGCGGGATGCGAGTTGAGGCGGTACGTTTTCTCCCCGTAAGCGCACTCCATGGATTCGCTCTGACCGGTGCGAAGAGAGCGGGGGAAGGGGGATTCGTCGTCGTCACATCGGATGCCCGCGACAGCTTCCATGACCGAATGGCCGATCACTTCACTCACTCGCTTGCCGAGGAGCCGGCAAAATGCCGAATTGCAGCGAAGCACCTTGCCATCGGCCGTAAGCAGGGCTACGCCATCGCCCAGAGCGTCGAAAGTAGCCACCCACTCGCGGAGCAGTTCGCTGCCTCGCAAGAGGGCGGCGACGAAGGCCAGAAGTACGTCTGGCTGTACCGGTTCGACCACGTATGCATCGGCGGCCTGAAGTCCGGTGATGAGGTCCTGCTCTTCAATGGCAGAGGCGGAAATGTGAAGGACGGGGGTAGCCGCGGCGCGAGGATGGGCTTTAATGGCGCGGCACACATCGAAGCCGCTGATGTCCGGGAGGTTGACATCCAACAGCACCAGGGCCGGGCGGAGTTCGTTCACCATGGCAAGGGCCGAGGTGCCCGTCTCAGCCTCTTGCACGTCGTAACCCGCCTGCCGCAACACCTTACTGCGTGCGTATCGGGACACTGCATTATCGTCGACGTTCAGAATAGTAATCATCGGTCAGCTCGCCGCTCAAATTAGAAGTGTAGCGGAACAAAGATCAAGACGTAAGCCTATACATCGTGAAGCGATACCCTATGTGGGCTATTCAACAGTTCAGCGAACACAGCTTTGGCGGGAGTATCTCCCAGCGCCGACTTATTCAATACGGCATGAGCCTGCAACGCCAGTTGTTCCCGCTCGGATCCGGACAGAAGTTTGGATGTAAGAATAATTACAGGTATGAGCTGGGTTGCGGGGTCAGACTTCAATTCGTCGAGCACATCGAAGCCGGTGAGCCCAGGCATGCTGAGATCGAGCGTGATCAGGTCAGGCTTGACTTGGCGGACCCGCTGCAGCGCTTCGTGGCCGTCTATCGCCTCGATGATGGCGCAGGGAAATTCACGCAGTACCTGGCGAATCAGATAGCGCGACAGGTCATCGTCGTCAATGACCAGGACCCGGCACCGCGGCACCACCAGCCGGGTAAGTTCCTTGAGCAGAGTTTCCCGGCTGACCGGCTTTTGCAGAAACGCATCGGCGCCCAAGGCGAGGGCCTTAGGTTCATCGTCGACAACGGTCTGTAGCAGAACCGGGATGGAGCGAGTCTGTTCGGTTGCTTTCAGTTCGGCGAGGAACGACCAGGTGTCTTCGCCCTGTAACATCACGTCCAGAATGAAGGCTGCCGGCTGAAAGACCCGCAGCGCCTGACGCGCTTCGCGCAGCGACGGCACCGCCACTAACTGGTAAGGGCTGTTCCTCAGATACTCTTCGTACACCAGGCGAATCTCGATGCTGTCTTCCACCAAGAGAATGGGCGTCCGGCGGGAATCGATCTGCCACGTGGTTTCTACTTTGGACACAGCCAACCGGAAGACTAGTGGGATAGAGGCGTAAAACGTGGAGCCCTGTCCTGGCACGGAATCGACCCGGACGGAGCCGCCCAGCAGTTCGGCGAGTTTCCGGGCCAGCGGCAGTCCGAGACCGGTGCCTTTCGTGCGCCGCTGGCTGGGACTGTCGATTTGAGCGAATTCCTGGAAAATCCGTTCCAGATTCTCCGGGGCAATGCCGATTCCCGTATCGCTGACGGAGAAGATCACGGAGTCGCCTTGCCGCTGGGCAGCTACGCGGACCTCGCCGGCTTCCGTGAACTTGAGGCCATTCGAAATGAAGTTGCGGAGAATCTGGGAGACTTTCCCTTCGTCGGTGACGAGCGTCGGAATGTCGGTGGGGCTTTCGAAAGCCAGATTGAGCTGGGAGTTGACCAGCAGAGGCCGCAGCATGCCGCGCAGGGCGCTGAAGAGGTCGGGAACCGTGAACTCCACCGGGTGGACTTCCACCTTGCCGGCTTCCACTTTGGCCAGGTCCAAAAGGTCGTTGACCAGTTCCAGGAGGCCTTCCCCCGCCTTCTTGATGAACGACACCTGCTGCCGCTCATCGGCGTCCATGGTGCTGTCTTTGCGGTTCAACAGCAGATTGCTAAGCGCCAGAATCGAGTTCACGGGCGTACGGAACTCGTGGCTCATATTGGACAGGAATCGGGTCTTGAGCTGGTCGGCGCGGCGCAGATGGCTGGCCTTTTCGTCCAGTTCGGCATACAGGGCTACCACGCCGCGGTTGGTATCTTCCAGTTCGCGATTGAGCACGGAGAGCTCATCCTGGCGCCGTCGCAATTCTCCCAGGATGTGGAGCAGTTCCTGATTCTGCCGCTGCAACTCATCGAAGGGGCCTTCAGCCGGGTGGCGGCGGGCCAGTTCTTCGGTGATTCGTTCGATGGTGGAAGCCTGAAGGATGGCGGGGCGGCGGGGGAGGAATTTCTTGAGCGTGACCACCGTGCCTCGTCCCGGCGTGGTTTCTATGTCGAACTGATCCATCAGACGGCGGGTGCCGGTGATGCCCAGGCCCATGCCCGCACTGGAGTGAAAATTGCCGCTGAGAATCTCGCGGAGGTTCGGGATGCCAGGACCTTCGTCGCTGATGCGGACGACCAGCAACTGGGGCGGCGTCGCGCCTTCGATGCGGAACTCCACCTTGCCGCCGCCGGCATAGCGGAAGGCGTTCCGGCCCATCTCGGATACGGCAGTGGCGATGCGGGTCTGGTCTTGCGGATCGAAGCCGAGCAACTCGGAGAGATCGCGGGCGCGTTTGCGCACGGACACCAAGTCCTGCTCCCAGCGGAGAGCGGCGGTGAGAATGGGACCCGTCATACACGGCCACCCCTGTCGACAGGCGGACAGACTCGGGCCACCACAACGGTGGCGTCGTCGCGCTGCCGGCGGAAATCGCGATACAGTACGCCGGCGATCAGGGAGGGGTGGCGCGTGGCGAGGCCGGGATAGGCTTCCAGATTCCACTTGGCGCTCAGTCCGTCGCTATGCAGCACCAGGGTGCCCCCTTGGGGCCAAGGATACTCCAACTCGGCGATGCGATGAACCTCGTGGCCGGCAATGCCGTTGTGCGACATGAGGCCGCGGGTAGTTCCGCAGTCGACGATCATGCCGCTGATGTTGCCGATACCGCAGAAGCGGACCACCCCGGCATCGAGGTCGATGGAGGCGGCGGCCACGGCGGCGCCGCGCGTCGGCTGAAGGGCCAGGTGGGCGGCTTCGACGATATCGCGCACGGGTCGCGCGGAGTTTTCGCGAAATGACTGAACGGCCGCGTCAGCCGCTTCGGCGGCATGGATACCGTGGCCCAGGCCATCCACCACGAAGAAGGTGGTACCCTCCGAGCTCCACGCATCCCCACTGACGAATTCTCCGGGGTAGGGCCCCTGGACCGCGCCGATTTCCAGTTCCGGCGCACGGTTCTCTCCGGCGCGATGGCGGCGGTCCGTGCGTTGGAAGCGGGCAAGTATTACGGTGCCGAGTCCGAGTCCGGTATAGATTTCGAAGAGCGTGGCCATCCGGGAAATGGCGCCGAGGCCTATTCCATTGGTGCCGGCTGTGGAGCGGCCGTCCTTCAGTGCGTCGTTCAGGTTTTCGATGCCGGGGCCTTTATCGATGGCCAGCATTTCGATGCCGGCATCGAACTGCCGGAGCAAAATTTCCCCGGTCCCGGCGTGTTTTACGAGATTGGAGGCCGCTTCGGTGACGGCAATGGCTAGTGAGCCGGCCTCGGTTGCGTCGAAGTCGGCGGCCATCGCCAGTGTCCGGGCGCAACGCCGGGCCTCGCCCACGCTAGTCTGGTCCTTGACGTAAGTGGAGTTGCAGGCTGCATTTACCGCCATCGCACAATCCAAACGCGAGTGCCTTGACCGGGACTCGAGTCAATGCCGAATTCATCGGTGAGGCGTTTGGCGCCTCCCAATCCGAGGCCGAGCCCTCCCCCTGAAGTGAAACCATCTTTCATGGCTTGATCGATATTTGCAATGCCGGGGCCACTATCCTCAAAGGTCACACGGACTCCGGAACGGCCCTGCGCTTTAATGAGTTCGACACGGGCACTTCCGCCTCCCCCATAGGTGACCGTGTTGCGGGCCAACTCGCTGGCAGCGGTGACAATCTTGGTCTGGTCAACCAGGCTGAAACCCAGAACGGACGTCATCTGTCGAACTGCCTGGCGAACAAGAACTACATCTTCGGAAGAGTTGAGTTTGAGGTGCTGATCCGGGTCGACGGCCATGGTCATCCTTGGCTGCCGAGCGCATACAGCAGGGCCATACCTTTGTCCACATCGAGGGCGGTGCGCACACCCGGGAGGGACAAGCCGAGCTCCACGAGTGTGATGGCCACGGCGGGACGCATGCCCACCACCACGGTTTCGGCATCCAGCACGCGTGCCATGGAGGCGATGTTGGCCAGCATGCGGCCAATGAAGGAATCCACCATTTCCAGGCCGGAGATATCGATGAGGACGCCGCGAGCGCTGTCGCTGACAATGCGGGCCGTCAAATCGTCCTGAAGGCTGAGGGCTAGGCGATCGTGCATGTCCACCTGAATGGTGACCAGCAGAAAATCGCTCATCTTTAAAATGGGTATACGATCCATGGAGCAGGGCCTCAGGCCTTTTTATCGGCGACCGTCAATCGCATGCTGTGCAGTGCCGAAGCGAAGGCCCCGGCCAGTGTGGCTTTCGTGGTGATATCGCCCAGAGCCACGCCCAGATGCACCATGGTTTGCGCGATCTGCGGCCGGATCCCGCTGATCAGACAATCCGCGCCCATCAACCGGGCGGCCGAGACGGTCTTCATCAGGTGCTGCGCCACCATAGTGTCCACCGTGGGGACGCCGGTGATATCGATGATGGCAATGGCTGAGCCGGTTTCGACAATGCGCTGCAACAGGGTTTCCATCACCACCTGAGTGCGGGCGCTATCCAGGGTGCCGATCAACGGCAGCGCCAGAATTCCCTTCCAAAGCTGGATGACCGGGGTGGAGAGCTCTACCATTTCCTGCTGCTGGCGAATAATCAGTTCTTCGCGACTCTTCTGGTAGGCGTCGATGGTGAACAGGCCGAGTTGATCGAGAAGCGCGGTGGCCGTCCAGAGTTCTTCGCCCAAGGCGATTGGGTCTTTGCCGAGATCGCTTTGCAGGCGCTGAAAAAGCGGCTGTTTGAGCGAGAAAATGAAAGTGGCCGTTTCCGTCGGCGAATAACCCTGGCGGGCCCTTTGCGACGAAATGTCCTGCAGTAACTCGCGGACTTTTCTCCATTCAGAGCCATCGATGCCGGTGAGGTTCCCGGACTGGACAGCCTGCTGGAAGCCATTCAAGAAAAGGCGCGCCTGTTCGCGCAGCTCAGCTTCGTTCTGGGACGAGCCTTTCCCTCCTGGCGAGGATTTCAGCGTGGTCAACCATTCATTCAGAATTGCAGTTTCGTGTTCCTTCAGGATGAGAGGGATGCGTGTCATAGAGGGCCACTTTTGTGGTGCATCTCAGGATATCCGATCTTCCCAGGCCGGGCTGAGCAGTTGGTATGGATACGCGCATTTGACCACTTTCCGGATATCCGAAGTAAACGCCTATACTTTAGAAACGAGGGCAAGATGCGAGTTTTGTCAGGAATCGGTTTTGGGTTGAGTCTGGCCGCGATCGCTACCGCGGCTCCTGTTCCTACGTTTTCCAAAGATGTAGCGCCGATTCTGCAGCACAACTGCCAGAGCTGCCACCGTCCCGGTGAGGCGGCCCCCATGTCGCTGCTCACCTATCAGCAGGCAAGGCCCTGGGCGAAGGCGATGAAGGAAGCGGTGCTGTTGAAAAAGATGCCGCCATGGCCGGCCGATCCACAGGTAGGACACTTCAGCAACGATCGCTCACTGGCCTCCCAGGATCGCGACACGCTGATCGCCTGGGTGGACGGCGGCGCGCCGGAGGGCAATCCGAAAGATATGCCGAAGCCCGCGGCCTTCGTGGAAGGTTGGAATATCGGCAGGCCCGATCGCATCCTCGAGATGCCGAAGGCCTTCGATGTGCCGGCCTCGGGCACGGTGGACTATCAATATGTGATTCTGCCGCTGAATCTGACGTCCGATGTCTGGGTGCAGGCGGCGGAGGCGCGTCCGGGCAATCGCGCGGTAGTGCATCACGTGATCGCCTTCATTCGCGAGCCGGGTTCCAAGTGGATGCGCGATAAGGAACCGGGCGAAGTCTTCGTTCCGCGCAATTCCAAGGGCGATGTGACGTCGTTCTCCGGCGATATTCTTGCCGGATATGCGCCGGGCGTTCCAGCCACGCAGCTTACCCCCGGATCGGCGCGGCTGGTGAAGGCCGGCAGCGATATCGTGCTCCAACTGCACTACACCGCCAACGGCAAAGCCGGTCAGGATCAGACCAAAATCGGCTTCACGCTGGCCAAGGAAGCTCCCGCGCAGCGCGTCATGACGTGGGGCGCCTCGAATTCGAAGTTTCGGATTCCGCCGGGCGATCCGAACTATAAGGTCGATTCGGAGATCGAACTGGCGCACGACGTCAAACTGGTGTCGCTATCGCCGCACATGCATTTGCGCGGCAAGGATTTTGAATACCGGCTGATCTTTCCGACCGGAGAGACCCAGACCATCCTGCGGGTGCCGCGCTACGACTTCGGCTGGCAGCTCTCCTACGACCTGGCGGGCGGCATGACGCTGCCCAAAGGGACGAAAATCGCCTGCACGGCGCACTTCGACAATTCGCCGAACAATCCCGCGAATCCGGATCCCACGAAGGAAGTAAAGTGGGGCGACCAGAGCTGGGAGGAGATGATGATCGGCTTCTTCGAAGTCTCCTTTCCCGCCGATATGGACCCCAAGCTGATCTTCCCGGACAAGAAACGGATTTAGTGCCGCGCCGGCTCTACTTTGTCGTCCTCCTGCTGGCGTGCGTCTCCGGCTCCGCTCACGACGTCATCAGCACCAATCTGACGTGGTCGCGGGAGGTGTCGCGCATCGTCTATCATCACTGCGCCAGTTGTCACGGTCCCGCCGGTAAGGCGATGTCGCTGATGACGTACGAAGAAGCTCGACCGTGGGCCAAGGCGATTCGCGACGAAGTGCTTGCCCGCCGCATGCCGCCATGGGACGCAGTGAAAGGTGTCGGCGATTTCGCCAACGATCCGAGCCTGTCCCAGCCCGAGATGGATGTCCTGGTGGGATGGGTGGAAGGCGGAGCTCCCGAAGGCAATCCTGCCTATCTGCCCGAGATGCCGCGCGCACAATCCCCGAAACCCGCGGTGACGCACACGCGAATCGACCTGCGAAAGTCCCTCACCCTGGACCGCGAGATCCTGCTGGCCGCAATCGCGCCTGCCGGTCCCGTGGAAGTCACCGCCCTCCTGCCCGATCAATCCGTGGAGCGGCTCCTCTGGGTGCGCGAGTTCCGTCCCAAATGGAAACGCACGTATTCGCTGCGCACGCCGCTCAAGCTGCCGCGCGGGACCCAACTCCTGGTCTACTGTAGCGAATGCACCGGCAGCGTAAAGGCCACCGTGTTCACTACGCCCTTGCGCTGAAACTGCACCCACACCCGATAGGTCGTGGCTCGCGGAAAGAAGACATTGAACTGCATTTCGGGACCGCCATCGGCAATAAAAGGATGGCTGTGGATGGTGTCCACCAGGTCGGTGCTCACGGCCAGCATGTGGGACCAGGCCCCGATGTACGGCTCGATGCCGTCGGCCGGTTCCAGGTGAATAAACATCAGCGTTTTCATGCCGGCGATGGGCTGTGCCGGTTCGGTCCTCAAGGAGACGCGCAGATTGGGCCCCTGCTTCGGCGAAACGTCCACTTGGAGTTGCGGGATGGACTGGGCCAGCGGCGCGACGTAGCCCGCCGTGGAAATCGTCTTCGGGGCCAGTTGTGGAGTGCCGCCCGCCGGGTCGAAATCGGCCAGCAGGCGATAAGTGCCGGCCTTGGGTAAGGTGGTGGACAGGCGGAACCAGCCGTCGGGGTCCAGGACCGGATGCTCGTGAGCGAAATATTGGAGGTCGTGCGAGACCAGGAACAGGTGGAAGAGTTTCTCATGCACCGTTTCG
>DASZMZ010000165.1:0-43100 GCA_035551455.1 Candidatus Sulfopaludibacter sp. | reverse complement strand
GTCTTCCTATGCGACGGCCGCAACGACAATCGTGCCCAAGGCCGCGGCGAATACAATCCGAATCGCGACTGGTTCTTGCAGAATGTGCGGCTCATGAAGGCGCTTACGCAGAAGGGTTACGACGTCAACTACTCGTGGGGTGTCAACCTCCACGGCCAGAAGTTCGGCGGCGCGATCCTGCCGGAAATGATGCGCTGGCTGTGGCGCGACGGGCCGGTATCCACCGACCCGAACGATATGGTGGAGCGCGGATTCCGCGAGCCGCCGGTCAAAAAGAATTAGCTGGCTCCGTGCTGCAAATCGCGCCGCTCACCGTTCGATCGCGGCGGCGGACATCGCCATGAAGCTGTTGATCTCGTCGGCCACATCGCCACCGCCGTTCGTCCGTTGCATGAAGATGATGCCCACCAGGTCCTTGGCCGGATCCACCCATCCGTAGGTACGATAGGCGCCGCCTTTGACGAAGCTGCCGATCGAGTTGTACCGATAGGTGCCCAGCGTCTCGCGTACAACTTCGAACCCGAAGCCGTGGCCCACGCCGGGCGCAAATCCAGCTCTGAGCGAGCCGGTCTGCGACGTGGTCATCGCCTCTACCCCGGCAGCCGAAAGAATTCGCTGACCGTTGAGCGTTCCCTTCTGCAGCATCATTTGATGAAAACGGGCCATATCAGAAGCCGTGCTGAAGAGTCCGCCCTCCGGCGCAGGATACTTCGGTGTCGCCATGTTCACGCGTTTCAAGCCTTCGGTTTCGTACGTGTACACCGACGCGACGCGGCTGGCCTTGTCGGCAGGCACGAAGAAGAACGTGTCCTTCATTTCGAGAGGCTGGAAGATTCTCTCCGCCAGAAAGCGGTCATAGGGCTGCCCGGTCACCACTTCGATGACGCGGCCCAGGGCGGCGATCCCGATGTTGCTGTAGTTCCATGCCGTGCCGGGTTCGAACAGCAGTGTGGTGCGCGACACCGCCGCCACGTGCTCCGCCAGCGTGGTTGCCGGCGTTCCCCGTTCCGGCGCCGACCCGGGCAGTCCGGAAGTATGAGTCATCAAATCCAGGATGTTCACCGGACGCGACGGCGTCACGGTAGCGCAGTTGTAGCCTGCGAGCGTGCCGCATTGATTCAGCTTCAGTCCCTTAAACTCCGGCAGGTATTTTTCCACGGGATCGATCAGCGAGACGCGGCCCTCGTCCACTAGAATCATGATTCCGGCGCACGTCACAGGTTTGGTGACCGATGCCAGGCGGAAGATGGTGTCCGTCCGCATCGGCGTTTTGCTTTCCAGGTCCTGATAGCCCACGGCGTCCAGACTTGCGACGTGTCCGTGACGGGCCACCAGGGTGACCACCCCGGCGGTCTTCCCCGCGGTGACGAACTCTTTCATGCGAACGGGAATCCGCGCCAGGCGGGCGGAACTCATACCGGCAGCGTCCGGGTCCAGTTTGTCGAGTACGAAAGGACCGGCGGCCAGCGCGGCCAGCGAACAGCCGAGAACCAGCAAAAGGGAAGTCTTCATAATGAGCCAGACCCATTTTGTCACCCGGACCGCTGCTGTGCGACACCGTCGTCAGGCGGCCGTCGGCCACGCCGCATATCGCCGCATCCGAAGGTGCAATTCCCGGCGCGCGCGGAACAATCGCGTCTTCGCCGCGGCCAGCGTCAAACCCAGACGATCTGCCGCGTCTACCATGGAGAGATCTTCGAGATACAGCAGCATGATCTGCCGCAACTGTGCGGGGAGGCGTCGAACCTCCTGATGCAGCACGCGCACCAGCTCGCCGCCGGCGTAGGCTTCCTCGGGATTCGGACCGGCGCCGGCGATTTGCGGAATCCCGGCGGCCCGCCCTTCCGTGGTTTCGTCAAGCGAGATCAGTCTGGCACGCCGCAATTCGCGGCCTCGCATGCGCGCCTGATTCACCACGATCGCCGTCAACCACGTATGGAATGCGGAATCCTGGCGGAACGATACGATGTGCCGGTATGCGCTACAGGCGGCGTTTTGCAAAACATCTTCCACTTCGTCCGCACCGTCGAGGATGGCGCAGGCGGCGCGGGCCAACTGCGGCCTGCTGCGGCGGAACAACTCTGCAAAAGCGTCCGGCGACCCGTTCTGCGCCAGTCCCACAAGCTCGGCTTCAGGCCGCTCGGAAATATTGTGCATCTGGGCTCCCCTCTCTGACACCTCAATAGATGCGGGGGACGCTGAGGCTGGTTCAGGATGAATTAATTTGACTTTAGCTACACTGAATATAATGGCACGGCCTTCGATGACACTGATATTGATTTCGATATGAAGGAAAGCAGCGGAGAAACGATCGCTCGCTGGGTCGGCTCCTATGACCTGGGACGCAAACTGCGCGAGTTGCGACTGCGCAAGAAGATCGCACTCGCCGACCTCGCCCGGCACACCGGCCTCTCTTCGTCGATGTTGTCCCAATTGGAGACGGGAAAGCTCATTCCCACACTGCCGACTCTGGCCCGCATCGCCATGGTCTTCGATGTCGGGCTCGAGCACTTCTTCGGCACCAAGCGGAACAAGCGCCGCTTCGCCGTGGTGCGACGCCAGGAGCGGATCCGCTTCCCGGAGCGTGCCGATGCGCCGAACCCGTCGTACTTCTTCGAGTGCCTGGCGTTTGCCACTCAAGGAAAAGTCTTCGAAACGTACCTGGCTGAGTTTCCAGTGCAGAGCGCCGATACAGGCACGCCGCATCAGCATGATGGAGCGGAGTTCGTGCATGTGCTGGAAGGAACTCTGGTGATCGGCTTCGAGGACGAAGACCAGGAACTCCATACCGGCGACAGCGCCTACTTCGACCCGGCGGAACCGCACACATACCGCGCCACGGGCAAGCACCCGGCGCGCGCCATCGTGATCACGTCACCGCCCCGGAACTAGCCCCACCAGGTCTCGCCCGGCGCCAGGTGCGCCTTGGCGACATCCGGACTAATCTCTACTCCGTAGCCCGGCTTGTCCTGAATGGTGAAGTAGCCGTTCTGCCAGAAAGGACCCTCGCGAACCACCAGGTCCGGCCACCAATCGATCCACTTGGCCAGTTCGTGTATCCGGAAGTCACGCATCGCAGCCGCCGCATGGCACGACGCGATCGTACCGATGGGGCTGGCAGGATTGTGGCATGCAGTCCAGATGTAATACAGATCGGCGAGATCGGATATCTTCTTTGACTCCAGCAGGCCTCCCGACTTTGGCACATCGATGTGTACGCCGGAGCATGCCTGCATCTCGATCAGTTTGCGAAAGCCCTGCCGCCCATAAAGATTCTCTCCCGTGCAAACCGGAATGGAGATCGACTGAGTGACTCGCTGCATCGCCTCGATATTGTCCGGCGGGACGGGATCTTCCAACCACATCGGCTTCACAGGTTCCAGTTCCCGCGCCAGGCGGATGACGTCCTGCGTGTCGTAACGCCAGTGACACTCCACGGCGAAATCCGTGTCCGCGCCGAGCGTCTCGCGGACGGTCTGCATGCCGCGCAGGATCCGGCGATAGTCTCTGTTTGTCAGGCCGCGCCCGTACGGATCGTGGCCCGGCTCCTTGAACTCCGGGTCGGCCTTCAGCGGCACGCCGTCTCCCTGAAACTTGAAGGCCGTCCACTTCCACTTTTCCGCGCGCGCCTCTTCCACCTGTGCGCGCCACGCGCTGGGATCCTCGACGTTTTCCACGGCCTGCAGCGTGCGGTAGAAACGAATCCGATCGCGAAAGCGTCCACCCAGCAGGTTGCAAACCGGCGTCTGCAGAATCCGGCCGCAAAGATCCCACAGCGCAATCTCGATGCCGCTCGCGGCAGTCACCGTGACCCCGGCAATCGCCCCCGCCCCCGCACTCTGCATCAGCATCTTCGTGTATAGCTTGTCGACATTGAGCGGGTCTTCGCCCACAATGATGGGCTTGAGCTTATTCAGCACCAGATCCTTGACGCCCCAGCCCCAGTAAGCTTCGCCGATGCCGTAGAGTCCTGAATCGGTTTCGATCTTGATCAGATTCCAATCCCACGTGCCGCGCACGATCATGCACTTTACATCGGTGATCTTGATCTTCTTCTGGAAGGCCAGGGCGAGGCGCTGGAAGGGACCGGTAAACAGGCATCCGGCCGAGGCAGTCTGAAGAAATTCGCGGCGATTCATAGGACTCGGCTTCACGGCTCCCGGACGGCGCGGAAGCCCACCATGCGATGAGCCTGGAAGGACGGCCATGCCGCCGAGCGCGCCGCCGAGCGCAGATCAAAAGTCTCCTCGAAGAACGTCCCGCCGCGCAGTACACGGTAGGCTCCCGTGGCCGGCCCTTGCGGATTCTTGCGCGGAGAGACGGCGTAATAATCACGCCCGTACCAGTCCTGGCACCACTCCATGACGTTGCCGGCCATATCGAAAGCCCCGTAGGGCGACGCGTTCTTGTGAGTCTGCAGGTCGCCCTGTTTCGACCCATCGTAGGAACCCACACGCGATCCGGTATCGAAGGCGGCGGCGCCCACGAAGTTCGCGTAGGAATGATCGATGTCGTTGCCCCACGGGTAGCGGCGCTGGTCGGTGCCGCGCGCGGCCTTTTCCCATTCGGCCTCCGTGGGGAGCCGGTACGTCTTGCCGGTTTTGGCGCTCAGCCAGCGGCAATACGCCACGGCGGCGTCCCAATTCACGCCCAGCACCGGGAAATCGTCGCTCCCCGGGGTACCGCCGCCGTGATTGCGCGCGTCGTTCCAGTAGGGCGACTGGTCTTTCGGCACTGGCCGGCCGTCGGGCCAGAATTTGGGATTGGCATAATCCGGATCGTCGCGGAACTGGCGGAACTGGCCATTGGTGATTTCGAATTTGCCGATGTAGAAGGCGTTCAGTTCCACGGCATGAACGGGTCGCTCACGCGAATCGCCTTCTGCAAAATTGTCGCCCATGCGAAACGCGCCGGCCGGTACCAGGACGAAATCGCCATGCCCGTCATTCACCGTGGCCGGCGGGACGGACGCGCCGGGCAGCAGCGCGATCCCCGCGGCGAACAGCACGACGATCCGCTTCATTTCGCCGTCTCCTTCAGCATGCCGGCCTGATCCAGAAAATGTTTGAGCATCGGCATCCAGCCTTCGAATTCCGAACTCCCTTCGCCACTGCCGAAACCATGGCGGCCTTTCTGAAACAGATGCAATTCGGCCACAGCGCCCGCCTTCGTCAGTTCCGTAAACAACTGGGCTGAACCGAGCGAGGTTCCGCGATCGGCCTGCGCGGCGCAGAGAAAAACGGGCGGGAAGTCCTTCAGCTGTTCGTTCGGAGTGGCGCGGCCCGGGCCGTAAATCAAGGCCAGATAGTCCGGGCGCGAGCTGAGCCCGCTCACCGGATCGGACGCCGCGGGGTCACCCGCCGTGGCCGCGGCCACCGCCGCACGGCCCATGTTGGAGCCTGCCGAAAAACCAATGTATCCCACACGATGCGGATCCAGTTTCATTTCGGCGGCATGCGCGCGGACCACCTGAATGGCGCGGTTACCGTCCAGCACACGCACCGCATCGTTATAGTGCGGAGACAGGCGATAGGTCAGCACGAATGCCGTCACGCCCCAATCGTTGTAGCGCTCGGCAATATCCATGCCCTCGCCGCCATACATCAGCATGATGTTCGAGCCGCCGGGCGCCACCACCACAGCCGCACCGTTGCGCTTCCCGTCGGGCGGTTGGAACACGGTGAGGAAGGGCCGATCCAGCGGACCCTCGCCCTTTGCCATCGGCGCAGTTCCATCCCACAGCGGGATATTGTAATTGGCCGGGTCCTTCGCAAATACCACCGAACCCATGAGCAGCAATAAGCAAATCGTGCGCATGGGCAATATCATATCGCTTTGGCATCATTTGCGATCGTAGACTTCCGTCCAATTCACCTCGCCGTGCGGCCCCTGCTCGTGCATTACCCGAGTCAGTGTCTTTCCGTCCGGACTAATGGTGGTTCGCGCCGATTGAGTCAGTTTGCCGTCGCTCGATTTGAAGTCGGAAGTGATGGTGTGGTCGTTCACCCGCTTAAAGACGATTTTGCCGTCGGCCAGCGTCCCGGTCACCGGGTATTCTTTGCCATCGATTGCGCCGTCGAAGGCGTAAGTGAGCGTGGATTCCCCCGGTTCGCCGTTCTCGCCGTTCGGGGAGATGATGTTCCCCGAATATTTGAGCGCCGGTTCGTGGTGCTCCATAGTCACCTCCCCACTGGTAGGTTTGGTGTGCTTTCCCCAGCGGGATTTTTGAACGTTCAACTGCCAGGTTCCACTCATATCGGGAACTTGCGCCGCGCTCAATGCCAGCGCTGAGGCCAGGATGACGATGCTATGCCGGAGTGCCATGCACTCACATGCAGCACGGCGATTGCCGAAGAAATGTGCCGTACTTTGCCACTTGATTTTCGCCTTTTATTCGCCTAAGCTGGATTCGTGTCCAGTTCCTGTCGGGTTTCATTCGAGGATGGCGCCGGGATGGCGCACACGGTTTGCGTATCCGCCTCGTCGCTATACGAGGCTGCAGCGCTGGCGCTGGCCGAATTCAAGAAGTCCGGCTTCGCACTGGGAAATGTGGGGCCCGGTACAAAGCTGAAGATCGCGGTGGATGCGCCCACGACGACGCACGAAGTCAGCGTGGCCCGGCTCCAGTCGTGGCTCGATTCCAGCGGTAAAACGCCCCGCGAACAGGCCAGCAAAGTTACCCTGCGGCAGCTTTTGGGCCGCGCGTAATCAAGCCGGGGAGTCGCCCGCTTCGCGCTGTAGACGGTCCATCTGCGCCTTCAGTTGACGAACCACCGGCGCGTACTTCGGCACGCTATACAGATTCTTCATTTCGCGCGGGTCGGCGCGCAAATCCAGCAATTCCCAGTCCGGTGTCGAATCGGGAGGATTGGCGCCTTTCATCCCGAGCGGCTTGCCGTAGTAGTAAATCAACTTCCACCGGTCGGTGCGGATGCCGTAATGGCCGGGCACGTGGTGATCGGAATCGTTGTGCATCCAGTAGCGATAGTACATGGCCTTGCGCCAATCTTTCGGTGTATGGCCCTGCACATTCGCGCGGAAACTGCGGCCCTGCATTTCCACCGGCGCTTTGGCTCCGGCATAGTCGAGGAAGAGCGGCGCAAAGTCGATATTCAACACCATGTCGCGATTGACACTGCCCGGCTTGATACCGCCGGGGTATCGCATCAGGAACGGCATACGCAGCGATTCTTCGTACATCAGGCGCTTATCGAACCAGCCGTGGTCACCCAGGAAGAAGCCCTGGTCGGACGTGTAGATCACGACGGTGTTCGAGGCCAGGCCGTCGCTATCCAGATAATCCAGCACGCGGCCGACGTTGTCGTCCACGCTCTGCACGCAGCGCAGATAGTCCTTGATATAGAGCTGATAGGCCCACTTGCGTAGCGCGTCGCCTTCGAGTCCGGCCGGCTTCTCGGTTTTCAAGTCGACCTTGATGTTCATGCTCTCGCCCACCTTCATGGTGGTGGCGGCGACGCTACGCGGTTTCCCTTCGTAGTGATCGAACAGGTTGTCCGGCTCGGGCATGGTCTGGCCCGCGAACAAGTCCTTGTATTTCGGACCCGGCTCCCACGGACGGTGCGGCGCTTTGTGGTGGCACATCAGGAAGAACGGCTTATTCTTGTCGCGCTGCTTCATCCAATCCAGCGAAAAATCGCCGATCAAATCCGTGACATAGCCTTCGTGCTTCCGCCTGCCCTGTGCCGTAATGAAATCCGGGTTGTAATACACGCCCTGGCCGGGCAGAATGTTCCAATAGTCGAAGCCCGTGGGGTCGCTGGCCAGGTGCCATTTGCCAATCATGGCGGTCTGATAGCCGGCCTTCTGCAACTCCTTGCCTACGTGATTGCGCGCCGGATCCAAGCGGTCGTTGAGCGTGTAGACCCCGTTTTTATGGGCGTACTGGCCGGTGAGAATCGCCGCGCGACTGGGCGTACAGATGGAGTTCGTGCAGAAGCAGTTGGTCATCCGCACTCCGCCCTGGGCAATGCGGTCGATATTCGGCGTGTGGTTGATGCGGCTGCCGTATGCCGATATCGCGTGGGCGGCGTGGTCGTCCGCCATCATGTAGATGATGTTCGGCGGCCGGCTCGCTCCGCGCGCCAACCCGGCAGCGCCCACTATGCCCATCAGTTCCCTGCGCGTTAAAGAATGCATGGTCCTTCGCTCTTCCCGTGTTGAACCCAAAAGTATAGCCGCATTCCACTGTTCATCGTGTGATGCTGCGCAGGTGATCCAGGCTGAAGAGATTGGCCAATAGCTGATGATCCAGGATGGGACGGGATCCGGCGGGCGGAAAATAGAGCGTGAACCCGGTGTGAATCTCGTGCGCGTGATCGCCCATGTCCTCCAGGGCAAATCGAAGGACGTGCGGAGGCATGAGCGGATGTGGCGAACAGTAAATCGCCACCACCTCGTGCCGCGGCGGGTAGAACTGCCGCAAGTGAGTCACGAAGCGCGCGAACCGTTCCGGCTTGGACACAGCCATGCTGTGCAGGCACGTCTCGAGCGGTCCGATCTGCCAGATGATGGCAGGCACGTCGGCCTGCAGGGGACGGCGGCGCAGAAGCAGGTCCGTCGCTTCGTACATCTGCACGCCGTTGACCACGGGGTCGAATCGCAGGTCCGCGAACAGAGTATCCATGGCCGAAACACCGGGCAGCACGGTCACACGGAGATCCAATGGCTTGGCCATATCCATCACCAGGAATGGAGGCAGCGCGGCCACCAGCGGATGGCTGTGAATCGCGAAAGTCACCGGGCCATGATCCAGCGCCGCATCGACGACGCGCGCCGCAATGTGATCGTACGCGCTCACGCGGGATTGCTGCTCCGAGTAACTCTCCTCGTATAGCGAAGTGACTCGCGGACAGAGTGACTCGAGATACTGTCTTGTAGCGACTCCGGTATCCAGATACAGCACCTCGCGGGATGCGCGAATCGCCTGCTCCACCTCGCGAGTCACTTGAGTCACTGTCTGGAGGCCCAGACCCGCGATCCAAATATCTGTCATCGGGCCGCCTCCCCGCGCAGAGCATGGATCAGATCCAGCAGCTTACCGTATCGCTCGCCCGCTTCCGCACTGCGCACAGCCGCCGCGGCGGCTTGCACGGCCAGCGCATCGCCCGAACCGGGCGGCGGAGGCGCAGTCATATTCGTCGACTGCCGGAACGCGGCCGCCAATCCTACTTGCGGATTCCCCGCGGCGTCCTGCATCTGCACGGCGGTCAACTGAATCACCGCATGCAGCGGCGTCAGCGGCTTGCCCGGAATCGACGCGCCTTGCGGCGGCGGCAAACTGGCCGGATCGACGCCAGCCGGAAGAGGATTCACCCAAACCGCATACGAGATGGAGTCAAGCTGATCGTTGACGTATTGGGCGCACGGCACTACGGTCAGCACCATGGAAACGTCGGGCAGCAAGGACGCCTGGACCACGGCGTGCGGTGCGGGCGGCTGTGGTACGGCGGCGCACGATTCGGTTTTCTGCGTGAGAGCCGCACCCAGATACGCCAGCAGTCGATGATCGGGATGCCGCAAGACCTCCTGCTCTTCGGCGCTCAGTTCAAACGCCTGAAACGCCTCCTCGGGACTGTCGAGCAGTCGCCGCCGCAAGTCCGCATCCAACGCCGCGTCGATGAGCAACTGCGAGATACCGGGTTTGCTCGACATGGACGCATATTACCACCGCCCGGTGCAGCCTAGAATTCGTAGCGCAGTGCGAACTGCATCACGCGCGCCGCCGCGCCGGATGCATAACCGGTAATCTCGCCAAACGTAGTCGGAGTCGCTGTGCTCAAAGCCGGATTGCCGAAATTGACGTTGTTGAGCGCATTGAAGGCCTCTGCCCGAAACTGCAGCCGGTGATTTTCACCGAACAGCCGGAAGGTCTTGGCCAGCGCCATGTCCGTATTGAAGAAGCCGGGACCGCGCAGAATTCCACGAGAACCCACCTGCCCCGGATACGACCCGACAAACGAGGTCACCGCGCTGGTATTGGCGAAGATGCTGGGAATGCCGTTCTGATCGAAGGTGAGACCGTTCGCCGGCAGTTTCGCGCCCGGCGCCAGAATCCCCAGAGCCGAGTAAAGGTAGTTCACGTTGTAAGCGCCCGATTCCGTCACATTCACCGGAGTGCCCGAGTGGTACGAAAGCAGCGAAGTCACTTGCCATCCACCCACAATCTGATTCAGCCAGCCGGCCGCATTGCGGAACAGGAATTTGCCCTTGCCGACAGGCAGTTCCAGCACCACGTCCGCCGTGATGGCATGACGCGAATCGAAGTCCGACGGTCCGCGATATGCGTTCGGATTGAAGGCATCCTGCAGCGCCGCTCCACCGGCGGTTTCCGACGAAGAACCGTTGTCCAGCGAGTGACTGAACGTGTAGTTAAAGTCGTAGCCCCAGCCGTGAGTCACAGCGCGCCGCAGTACCACGGTGGCGGCATTGTACGAACTCTTGCCGGCATTGACGTAGGAGAGCAGTCCGGAATTCTGCAATGGGAAAAACGTATTGCAGCCGTAGACCGCGATGCAAGTGCCATTCGACTGGCGGATCCGGTCCATGTCGTTCAAACCGTCCAGAAAGCTGCCCGAGTAATTCCCAAACACGTCGTAGAAGAAGTTCGCGCTGGCGCTGCCGGTGATGTATTGGTTCTTCGAGCCGGGAAAAATATTCGTGAAGAACGGCTGCTCGGGAATCAAGCTGGGATTGGCCTTCACCATCGCCGGCGTGATGCCCGAGTTGTAGAGTTGCGCCAGCACTGTGCCGGCTTGCGACCAGGTCTGTCCCGACACTTTGTCCTTGAAATTCGTCATGGGCTGCCCCATGTCCTGCTGCACGATGCCGCGGTGCGAAGGACGGCCGGCGTAGCCCAATTCCAGACTCATGCCGTGACCGATAGGCCTCGCATAGTTCAGGTTGAACAGATAAGAATACGGCGCTTTCAAATCACTGGAGACTCCGCTGAAACTGGTGAATCCGCCCTGAATCGTCGGAGGCGTGTAGGGGAAAGCTCCGCCTGCGGAGGCCGGCAGCACCGGCAAACCGCTGCCCGAATAACGGAAGCCCGTGGTGAAGTTGGTGTTCACCGGTTGCGCCACCGCGCTGGCCAGACCGGGCGATCCCGAAGAGGCGAAACTGGCCGCCATCGCGCTGCCGTAATGGTCGTACACAATGCCGCTGCCCGCGCGAATCACGCTGCCCTTGCCCAACAATTTCTCCAGCAGCGAGCCACTCTCCGGAGTCGGCGACCACGCGATCGAAAGACGCGGCGCGAAGTTCTTGTAATCCGTGGGATAGTAGCCGGCGCCATTGTGCAGAGGACCGCCGAGTTGGTACGTCACCAGCGCGCTCGGCAGCGCGTAGCCGGGAATTCCCAGTGCCTGTCCGCCCACGCGATCGGCGAAGAATTGACTTAGCGGGGTCTGCGGCACCACCTGCACGCCGTTCTTTTCGTATGGCACGCCGAAGATGGAGTGGCGCAAGCCGTACGTGATCGTCAAATTCCGCTTCCACTTGAAAGTGTCCTGCACATACTCTTCGAATTCCTTGCCCGCAAATGCAATCGTCACCGGTTGGCCGAAAGGAATCGCCTTCCCATCGATGCTGTAGTTGTAAGTGGCGCTGTACTGATTGATGAGTCCCAGGAGCGCGCCGAAAGCATTGGTGACATTGGTGCCGGAAGAGAGCGCGATACTGCTGCCGTAGATCGGCTGCAGATAGGCCAGCACGTCGGCATCGATATCCGCGCCGAGGCCCAGGAGCGTATTGCGGCTGAAGCTATAGCTCGGCAGGTTGTTGAATGAGATCCGGTCGTTCTCCCAGAGACGGAAGTTGACGCCGCCTTGTATGGTGTGGCGGCCTTTGGTCCAAGTCAGATCGTCGGTGATATTGGAAGTCGGCGCCACGCGTTGGGAGGCGCGCGGCGTGGCCTGCAGGGTGGTGAAGCCCAGACTCGGGATCACCGTCGAGTTGCCGGTGGATGCCGTGCCCAGCCGCGTGTAGCCGTAGTTCAGCGCGTTCACCAGGTGCGGAGAAATCACGGTGGTGTAGCGGAGCGCGATGCCGCGAGAGTTGTCCAGCGAACGCGAAGCGGCGGCCTGTCCCGGGAACTGCGCCAGAGAAGTGTCCTGCCCGGCGCCATTCAGGGTGCCGCGCACCATAATCGAGTGACGGCCGGCCGAGTCGATGTTGTAATCCATGCGACCCACCATGGCGTGATTGTCCAGCTTCTGCGGCGCGTTGAAGAGCAGTTGATTGAAGTTGAGGCCCTTATCGGAAGCGCCCAGCGGATTGTTACCCGCCGGATACTGTTTCATCAGCCCTAACATGTACTGGCTGGCGCCAATGTGCAGCGGGTCGATGTTTGCGATGTCCTGCGGACTAAGAGATACGGTGCGCCCGTCCTTCAGCAGCACCTGGACCGTGCCGGCGGCGAAGGTGCTGGTGGGGACCGTCGCGGTCTTTGCACTGGCGCTGCGATCTTTCCGGCCCTCATAGTTGAAGAAGAAGAACACCCGGTTCTTTAGCACCGGACCGCCCAGCGATGCGCCGTACTGATTGCGCACCAGCGCCGAACGCGCCACACCGGCGCGATTGCTGAACCAGCTATTGGCCGAAGTCAGCGTATTGCGGTTGTATTCGTAAAGCGATCCGTGGAATTGATTGGAGCCGCCTTTGGTGACAATTGCCACCTGACCGCCCGCCGACCTGCCGACGTCCGCGCCGAGTCCCGCCACCGTCGTGCGGAACTCCTGCACGGAATCCAGCGGAATGGGCAGGACGGCGCTAAAGCCGTCTTTGCCCTGGTTATCGTTGACGTCGACGCCGTCCAGCAGGACGTTGTTCTGGTCGGGGCGCGCACCCAGCACCTGACCGGTCGGAGCCACGCCAGGCTCGATGCTCAGCAGCGCCACCACATTGCGAGTCTGCAGCGGAATCGCTTTGACCTGCGTTTCCGTGAACGGATTACCCACCGACGCGTTCTCGGTATTGACCACCGCCACCTCTGCGCTGACGTTCACGGACTCAGTCACCGCGCCCAGTTCCAGCTTTGCATTCAGCGTTGCGGGAGTATTCACCTGCAGCACGACTTCCGTATTGTGCGTGCGAAACCCGGGCTTCTCCACCGTCACTTTGTAAGTGCCCGGCTGGAGCTGCGCCATGGTGTATTCGCCTACGGAGTTAGTGAGAGCCTTCCGGAGTCCGGAAGTCTCCGCGTTTCTCGCCGTAACGATCGCATCCGGTATGGCTGCGCCCTGCCCGTCGGTGATCACACCAAGCAGACTGGTCTGCGCTGCTAAAGACGACACCCCTATCAAGAGCGCCAAGGTAAATCGAAGCATCGAGACTACCCTCCATTGCGTTGACGTGGCCGGGTTTTGGACCCTTGTCGACGAAGAGATGTCTCGAACAAAGAGACGTGAAGGTCTAACAACCGTTCACTAAAAAGACTGTTGATGAATACTACGAGAAAGTAGATTCCAAGTCAAATCAAAATGTCCTATGCACTCGATCAGGCAAGCAGATCGTGTAGAACATTTCCCGCCACATCGGTTAAGCGGAAATCCCGGCCGCTGTAACGATAGGTCAATTTCGTATGGTCGATCCCGAACAGATACAGGATCGTGGCATGGATGTCGTGCACATGCACGGGCTTCTCGATGGCTTTAAACCCGAACTCGTCGGTAGCTCCGTAAATGGTGCCGCCCTTGACCGCGCCGCCGGCCAGCCACATCGTATATCCAAATGGATTGTGGTCGCGCCCGCGCTTGATTCCGGCTCCCGCACCGCCCACTTCCCTCACCGGCGTACGACCGAACTCCGAGCCGCACACTACCAGCGTGTCTTTCCACAAGCCGCGACTCTTCAAATCCTTGACCACCGCGGCGAATGCCTGGTCCGAATTCTTGGCGTTCACCTTATGCGCCAGGATGTCGCCGTGCGCGTCCCAAGGGTCGCCCTGCGAGTAGTAGACCTGAGTCATACGCACGCCCTTCTGGGCCAGGCGCACCGCCGTCAGGCAGCCACGCGCCACCGCACCGGGGCCGTATAAATCCAGCGTTGCCTGTGACTCCTTGCGAACGTCGAATACATCCGGAGCTTCCGTTTGCATCCGGTAGGCGATCTCCATCGACTTGATGGCCGCTTCGACTTGCTGATCCGTACCGGTCTGCTCTTCCCGCATCTTCTCGAGCTTTTCCAGAAGATCGAGTTCGCGCCGCTGCTGCACCAGCGAGAACTTGGGATTGTTGACGTAACTGACCAGCTTCTTCGGATCGAAGTTTCGCTCGATGGTGACTTTCTTGGGCTTCTCTTTGCCGTCCTTGTCCTTCTCCACCTTCTCTTCCGGCATCGGCTCGGCTTCCGCCATATCGCCCATATCTTCGCCGGGAGCCGCGCCCACGCGGTTGGAAATGAAAGTGCCCTGATTGATCGCCGGCAGGAAACCGTTGCTCCACAGCGGCGGACCCACGGTGGTCGGCACGCTGGGGCACAGCACCATGTAACCCGGCAGATTCTGATTCTCAGTACCCAGCCCGTAAGTCAGCCACGCACCCATCGAAGGACGCCCCGCCTGGTTCGCGCCCGTATTCAGCATCAGGCAAGACGGCTCATGATTCGGGATGTCGGTGTAAACCGACCTCACCCAGCAAATATCGTCGGCCACTTCGCCCAGGTGCGGCCATAATTCGCTCACGTCCATGCCGCACTGGCCGTACTTCTTGAACTTGAAGGGCGACTTCATCAGCTCGCCGGTCCGTCGCTCCGTCTTAATCGTTCCGCCCGGCAACGGTTGGCCGTCATACTTTTCCAGCATGGGTTTCGGATCGAAGCTGTCCACGTGCGAGAGTCCGCCGTTCATGAACAGAAAGATCACCCGTTTGACTTTCTGTGGATACTCCAGCGTGGCCGCGCCACCCGATGCCTCGGCGCCGACGCCCGCCCGCGCCAGCGATTGGCCCACCATACCGGCAAAGGCCATCATGCCGAAACCGCTGCCCACCCTTCGAAGAGCCTCGCGCCGCGTCACCGGATTGGTAGATTTGTGTCCGAACATGGTTCCCGACCTCAGTTGATAAACGTGAATTCGCTGCTGCTGAACAGAATCTTGAGATAGCGGCCCCACGCGGAAGGCTCGTACTTCACCTCCACCGCCGCGCCCCCGCGACCTCCCCGGCCGCCCATCATTCCGCCCATCATCCCCATACCCATCGGCATGGCCGCGGGCGCTCCGCCATTGGCTCCCGCCGCGCCAGCCTCGCCACCTTCCGGCATGCCCTCGCCCGTAGCCGCAGTATCCGTGGCGCCGCCGCGACGCCCACCGCCGCGACCGCCTTCCGGCGCTGCCTTCTTGTTCTCTTCGTACTCTCGAAGCGGCTCGGTGTGCAGGTACTCCAAACCTAATTTGACTTCTTCGTCGTTCGGATCTCGCCCATACGCCAGCAGGTATGCCTTCCTGATTCGCGAACGGTTGTCCGGTTCGCCGGCCACTCGCTTGGCCAACTCCTCGGATTCCACCTGAATGAAATCGCTATTCATCAGGAACAGCCTCTGCAACGGCACGGTAGTCGTGAACCGCTTTTCCGCGCTGATGTTCGGCGCCGGGAAGTCGAACAACTGGAGATACTCGTCCAGCTTGTAGCGACTCACCTTGCCATAAACAGTGCGCCGCGTGAATGCGGGCGTCAACTCAACCGAAGGCCCACCGAGAGAATTGTCCAGATTGCCGGCCACCGCCAGCACCGCATCACGAAGCTGCTCCGCCTCCATGCGCTTGCGATTCATGCGCCAGTAGAGACGATTCCCCGAGTCCTTCGCGAAGTTCACCTGTTCGTTCTCCGTGCTGAGCTGATACACCGAGCTCAGCATCATGGCGCGATGCAGTTTCTTCATCGACATGCCATTCTTCACGAAGTAACTCGACAGGTATTCCAGCAGTTCCGGATTACTCGGCCTTTCACCCATGATGCCGAAGTTACTCGGCGTATCTACCAGACCCGTGCCGAAGTGGCCCTTCCAGATGCGATTCACGATCACCCGCATGGCGACAGGCTGTTTGAGAATGTCGTCCGCCAGTTCCATGCGTCCGCTGCCGGCCGCAAAGGGAGTCGGGTCGCTCGGCGACAGCAAACTCAGGAAATGGCGCGGCACTTCCGGTCCCAGATTCTCCGGATTGCCACGAATCGCCAGCGGCAGATCCACCGGCTTTTCCAGATCGGTGACTCCGTGGACGAATTGATATTTCGGCTCCAGCTTCTTGCGCGCCTCATCCACATCGGCCTTCACCGCATTCAACTGCGCCTCGGGTTCGGCGCCCACGCGGCTCTCCAGTCCCCAACCGCGGAACAGCAGCACACCGGGTCCGGCGCCGCGTCCGCCAGCAGCCATCATCGCCGCGGGATCGTCGGCATCCTTCAATTCGCGTTGGAAAATCTCCGTCCAGAAGGCCGTTTCGTCTTCCGGCATGTTCTTCAACCGCAAGCCGCAGCCCGGACAGAAATCGTCATTCGTAATGAACTCATTCGGCTCGTTGGCGCGCTTCTTTTTCTTGGTGCCTTCCAAGGCCTTAGCGGCAATCACCTGGTTTTCTTCGTCCAGTTCCTTGCGCGCCAGCATCACCTTGACGACGCTTGCCTGAAACTCGTCGGCCAGCTTTTTCACTTCGGGAGGCACGTTTCCACCGCCTCCACCGCCGCCCCTCCGACCGCCCCCACCACCACCGCCAAAGCCGCCGCCACCACCACCAGCGCCCCGACCGCCGCCGCTGCCCGCGGGCGCTGCAGCAGCCTTTTTCATCATGGCCTGCCAGGCTTCTTTGTTGTGGTATTTGTCGGTGGTCTTTTCCATGTACTTGATCCACCGCGCGAGTAGCTCGTAATCCAGCTTGCGCGATTCCACCACCGCGTCCATTTCTTTCTTCTGCCCGGTTACTTCGTAAACCCCCTGCAGGTAGCTGGAAACCTTGAAGGCCAGCGATTCGGAAAGCCTGCCGCTCAACGCCGTCTGCATCTCCTGCTGGACTTTCTGCTTCTGCTCCACCTCGTCCTGCAGTTTCTTGTAGTCATCCAGAGCGGTCTTGGGAATTCTAGGGTACTCGTGATAGGCGGTGTTCAAGAAAACGCCTGCCAGCGAGTAGTAATCGGTTTGCGGAATGGGATCGTACTTGTGGTCGTGGCAGCGCGCGCAAGCCACAGTGAGTCCCAGGAATCCGCGAGTCACTACGTCCACGCGATCGTGGCGCTCATCGGCGCGAGTCACTTCCACCGCCCCGTTATCGTAATACCAGGGTCCCAGGCCCAGAAAGCCGGTGGCCGGCAGCATCTTGTAGCGGATCTTGGGATCCATCAGGTCGCCGGCCAACTGCGCCTTCACGAAGGTGTCGTACGGAAGATCGTCGTTGATCGCCTGAATCACCCAATCGCGATACAGATACGCGTTCGGGTACGGATGAAAGCCGCGCGGATTGGGATTGAGACTGCGATAGTCGTCCTCGCCGTAGCGCGCCACGTCCAGCCAGACCCTGCCCCAACGTTCGCCATAATGCGGCGACGCGAGCAAGCGGTCCACCACCTTCGCGAAAGCGTCGGGAGATGCGTCCTTCTCAAAGGCGGCAATCTCTTCGGGCGTCGGCGGCAAGCCGGTGAGATCCAAAGTCGCCCGCCGGATCAAATCGTGTTTCGTCGCCGGACGCACCGGCTTCAGTCCCTGTTTTTCCAGATTCGCCAGAATGAAACGATCGATATCGCCGCGCGCCCACTTCGCGTCCTTCACGGGCGGCGCAGCGGGCGACTTCAACGGCACGAGCGACCAAAACGTCTTCTGCTCCTGCGAAATTGTGTACTTTCCGCCACCCTTGCTTGCCGTCGCCGGCGCACCGGCGGGCCACACCGCGCCCGCTTTGACCCAGGCTACGATGTCTTCGATTTCGGCATCTTTCAGCTTGCTGCCCATCGGCATCTTGAGCTTGGCATCGGTTTGCCGCAGCGCCTTCACCAACACACTCTGTTCCGGATCGCCCACGACGATCGCGGGGCCTCGACTGCCGCCTTTGAGGATTGCCTCGCGGCTGTCCAACCGCAAACCGCCTAGTGCCGAACTCGTGTGACACGAGTAACACTTGCCCGCGAAAACGGGCCGGATTTTGGTCTCGAAAAAGTCGGGAGATGCCGCAGGCGCCTGTGGCTCCGCGGCCCGAACCATCAGCGCTGCAAAAAAGAGAAGAGTTGCAAGAGGACGCATAGTTGCCTTAGAGCACGCGTTTGCGCCGACGGGGCGGGAAAGTTTGGGCGGCACACAGCCCCTCTGAGAACTTATAGAGTTTGTAACACCGCCGTCAGGCATTGTCAATCCAAGACATTCCTGTCATACTGAACAAAATTCGGCCATGGTGCCGTTCCGCCCGTCCGGCTTCGACAATAACCAGGAGAGGATTTTCATGCGTTTACGGTTCTTGGTCTGCCTGAGCGTGGTGATCGCCGCTGCCTCCCAACCCGTCCATAAAAAGGAAGCTAACCGGCCGCCCGCCACTCCATCGGCCGGCATCAAAACGCCCGGCGTGCAGATTCCTTTCGCCAGCCTCAAGCCCGAAGCTGAATTCGCGGCAGCACCCGAATCCTTGGCCTTCACCGATGCGCCGCTGCTTGCCGACCACAAGAGTCTCTACCACGTCGACGCTAAGAAGAACGAGCTCGGCGCCGCTGTGGCCGCGTTGAACAACCCCTGCGGTGGAATCGTCAGCGCCTTCGCCAGTCTGTGGATTCCCAGTTGCGCCGACCAGACCGTCACCCGCATCGACCCCAAAACCTGGAAGGTCACCGCCACCGTAACATCCGGCACGGGCACGGCACGGCCCGCCATCGCGGCCACCAAGGACAGCGTGTGGCTGCTCAGTGACAACAAGACCACGCTCTCCCGCATCGATCCAGAGCAGAACGCCGTGGTCGCCGAGGTCCGTCTCGATACGTTCTGCAACACGCTGACCTTCGGTGAGACGGCGCTGTGGGTCACCTGCCCGTCTGAGAACCGCGTGGTGCGCATCAATTCCGAAACCAATCTGGTGGAAAAGCGCATTGAAGTCTCCGGCCAGCCCACATCGCTGGCGCTCGGCGAGACTTCAGTTTGGGTCTACTGCCAGAAGGAAGGCAAGATCGACCGGATCGACCCCAAGACCAATAAGGTCACCAAGTCGATAGACCTGAATGTTCCCGGCGCGGAAGGCGCGGTCGCCGTGGGCCAAGGCTCCGTCTGGGCCAGTCTGGCGGGCTTCCCGCTGGTCCGCATCGATCCGCAAACGGAAAAGGTGGTCCAACAATTCTGGGGACCCGGCGGCGGCGCCATCTATTTCGGCCAGACTTCGCTCTGGCTGGCCAACCTGCCGGAAGGCAAACTCTGGCGCGTGGATCCTAAGCGCGTCGCTGCTACCCTCGCGGAGTAAACTCTCATGCACAAGCTATTGATCGCTGGTCTACTGGCGTTTTCCGTTTTGTCCGCGCAGGACGCGCCGCCCGCAAACGCCGCACCGAAAAAGGGACCCCGCCGCCCGCCGAAACCCGGCGTCTCCACCCCCGGCGTGAAGCGCGAGATCGCCGCCATCAAGCCCGACGCCGTCTTCCCCATCGAAGGCACACCCGATTGGCAGGTGCTGACCGACGACGCCGTCTGGGTGTCGAACGGGCCGAAGAACACCATCCACCGCCTGAACGTGAAGACCAATCAGGTGGAGGCCGCCATCACCGTCGGAGAGCGGCCCTGCTCCGGACTGGCTGCCGGATTCGGCAGTATCTGGGTACCCAACTGCCGCGGTAAATCCATCTCCCGCATCGATATCAAGAGCAATCAGGTGGTCGCCACACTGCCTGTCGGACCGGCCGAAAGCGAGGGCGGAATCGCCGCCAGTCCGGACGCCGTCTGGCTGGTCACCGACGCGAAGGGCACGCTCTCGCGCATCGACCCTGCCACCAATCAAGTCGCCGCGGAGATCCCCATTGCCGCGAAATCCGCCGCGGTCTATTACGGCGAGGGCGCCATCTGGATCACCACCCCGGAAAAGAACCTGCTCACCCGCGTGGACCCCAAGACCAACACCGTCACCAACACGATCGAGGTGGGTCCCGGACCCCGCTTCCTCACGACGGGCGCAGGTTCGGTGTGGACGTTAAATCAGGGCGACGGCACCATCTCTCGCGTGGACGCGAAGACCGGCAAGCTGATCGCCAACATCGAGGTCGGCATCCCCGGCAGCGGCGGCGAAATTGCCTTTGGCGAAGGCCACGTCTGGGCCACCGTCTTCCAGATTCCGCTCTCGGAGATCGACCCGGCCACCAACCAGGTGATCCGCCAGTGGACAGGCGGCGGGGGCGATTCCGTACGCGTCGGCCACGGCTCCGTCTGGCTTTCCAACCTCCGCGAGCAGAACGTGTGGCGCTTCAGCCCGAAACAGCCGTAGCCGTTCCTGTATAATTGCCAGTGGGATTGCGCCGTGTTTGCGCGACTGCTGGCAGCGTTTTGCCTCTACACCCTCGCCGTTGTGTCCGCTTGTGCGTCTGAAGTGGTGGTGTATCTTCGCCCCGGCAGCCTTCCGCAAACCCGTACCCTCGAAGTGATGAAGCAGGAGTTGGCCCCGCTGATGCTATCGGCCGGCTACCAGGTGGAGTGGCGCGAAAGCCCTCACGACACCGATGCTTCTTCCCTGGTTGTTCTGGAACTGCGCGGCACATGTGCCGCACCCGCCGGCGCCATTCCCTTGCAGGCTCTCGACGCGAAGGATCTTGCCTCCAGCGCCACATCGGCCGGTGCGGTGCTCCCCTTCAGTTCGATCAATTGCGACGGTCTCACTCGCATGCTCGCCCCCGCCCTCAGCGCCGAAGCGCCGGCCCGCCGCGATTTCCTGTACGGCCGCGCCATGGCGCGCCTGATGGCGCATGAGTTGTATCACATCCTCGCCAACACGCGCGATCACGAGCGGAGCGGCATCGCCAAGCCGCATTTCTCCTTGGCCGATCTGACTGGCGAAAGCCTGGACTTCGATCGCGGCGCGTTGACCAAACTCGGAATCAGCGCGGAAACCGCTTCACAGTAGTTTCGATCGCCTCTCGCCGTCCAGACTCCAGTTAGTAGTTAAACCAAGACTGGCGTTCCGGGAGAAATGGCGTGGCCCACGCGATCCAGTAAACCCGATGCTTCGTTCTCCGCAACCGGGACATCCAACATCACGCGCGAGCCTTGAGCCGGCGACCCCTTCGCCAGCACCACCACGCGCGTTCCCAGAGCCACTGCCTCTTGAGTGTTGTGCGTGACGAAGAGGATGGTCGTGCCGGTATCGCGCCACAGATCTCGAATCAATCGCTGCATGTCGCGGCGAGTGCCGGGGTCAAGCGCGCTGAAGGCTTCGTCCATCAACAGAATTCGCGGACGCGTCATGAGCGCCTGCGCGATGGCCACGCGCTGCTGCATGCCTCCCGAGAGTTCATCCGGATACTTGCCGGCATCTTCCGCGCGCAGTCCGATGCGTCGTAAATACTCCAGTCCCTCGGCGCGCAGCTCCCGCCGCCGCCGGTAGAACCGCGGCGAGAATCGTGTGAACAGGTTGAACTCGGCGACCTCGGGACCGAAGGTGATGTTATCCAGCACCGTCTTATCCGGGAATAACGAGTACTTCTGCGGCACATATCCGCGCGTCCGGTCCGGCCTGCTGTGCTCGATTCCGTCAATCAGGATGCGGCCCGCCGCGGGCTTCTCCGACCCCAGAATCAGCCGCAGCAGCGTCGATTTGCCGCAGCCCGTCTGACCCAGCACGCAGACGAATTCGCCCTCCTCGATCTCCAGGTCGATCGAGTCCAGCACCTGCGAAGTGTAGACCACCGAGCACTCGTGGATCTGAATGAGCGGCATAACGTCAGGCCTCCCGAAACCACGGGTGGAGCGCCCGATTCAGCATGCGCATACCGAAGTCCACCAGAAACAACAGCAGCGCCACCCAGAGTACGTAAGGAATGATCACGTCCATGCCCATGTGTCTGCGCAGCAGCGCGATGCGATAGGCCAGCCCGTCGGTGGATGCGATCATCTCGCCCGCGAAAAGGAAGAGCATCACCGCTTTCAGATTGAGGCGGATGCTGTTGAGCACGCGCGGCGCAATCTGCTTCAACACCACGCGATAGGCCACGGTGAAATCGCCGGCGCCCAGCGTGAAGGCTTTCACGGTCTGCTCCGCCGGAACGCCGCGAGTCAGATTGAACGTATCCAGAATGATTGTGGGCGTGACTCCAATCACGATCAGCATCACCTTGGCCAGTTCATCGATGCCGAAGGCGATAAACAGAATCGGCAGCAGCGAGAGCGCCACAATTTTGTCGAAGAACAGAATGAAGCGCAGGAAAAACGTTCCCACGTAAGGAAACAGGCCCATGTGCAGCCCCAGCAACACCGCCGGAACCAGCAGCACCATACTATAAATGAAGCGCCGCGACGTTGCTTTGGTGTCCTTCCACAGCATGCTGTTGAAGAAACTCGCCGACGCCTGCTGCTCGTCTTCTTCCGCCGGCTTCATCGCCGCATCGTACATGCCGCGGACCATCTGTGTCACTGTCGGCATCACGCGGTCGTCGGGATTGTCGCGGTGCCGGCCCTGCGACACGTAGAAGTATGCCGCGATGCCGGATGCGAATAACATCCACGACATCACGAAACTCCACGTCCGGCTGGGCCTGGCGTAAATCATAACTTCCCCTGCGCCGCCATCTTCATGTAATTCAGGTCGAAGACCAGCCGCACGTGATCGGCCTTTCCTTGCACGCTGGAATCGGGATAGCGAATCGCCACATCGTCCACGGATTTCGTACTCGCGCCCAGCAGTCCGTGCTCGAAGCAGAACTGGCGAACCAGCGCCATCTTCTGTTTCAAATCGGGAGACGCTCCGAAATCCACGGCCGATTGCGGCGTGTAAAACATCTTCGTGGTGCTGAGTTGCTCTTTGTACGACGCCAGCGTATCCTGCGATCCCTCGGCGATGGCCGCCAGGATCTTGTCCGACGACATCTGGCTCAGCATCTCGAACCATGCGCCCGCCAGCGCTTTGGCGAACTTCTGCCCCGCGCCATCGGCTCGGTTCAACACGTCCGTGCGGATCACCGTGAGGTCCATGATCTCACCGGGAATCTGCGACGAATTGAAGAGCGAGGTCACGCCCTTCTGCTTCACCAATTGCGACACCATGGGTTTCCACGTGACCACCGCCGAGGCCGATGTATCGCCGATGAAGGCCGTAGCGATGTCGGAATCGGAGGTGTTGACCAGGCGCACTTTCTTGATCTGATCGCGCAGTCCACCCAGCGTCATCGCGCGGTCGTACAGGTATTCGGAAACGGTCTTCTGCACCAGCAGCAGTTTCTTGCCGGCCAGATCTTTCAACTGCAGCCCGTTGCGCACCAGCAGCGCGTCGTTGCCATTGGAGTAATCGCCGATCAGCACCACCGTCGTCGGCACGCCGGAGGCCGCGGGCATATCCAACGCTTCCATGTTCGTCATGGCGCACGCATCGATATTCTTCGCCACGAACGCGTCCAGCGACGGCGCGTAATCGAAGCGCTGCACTTTGATGTTGATGCCGTACTTGTCCGCCCACTTGCGGAGAATGCCGGCCTTGTTCATGTAGGAATAGGGCGTCCATCCCGCGTAAATGGACCAGCCCACGGTGAACGTCGGCTTTTGGGCAAGGGCGGAAACAGCGAAAAGTAGAAGAAGGCTCAGAGTGCGCATCGCATTGCCACGTGGTACAGCAAACTCCGTGGCGACGCGGCCGACGGCAGGACTTTTCAGGATTCTATCATGGCGGGCTCCCCGCTCCGCCTCAGTCTTTCTTATGGACCCGATTCAACGTACTGATGCTGCGTGCGAAAGGTAGCCGCGCCAACCGCCGAAGCGGGTGATCTCCGTGGCCCCGGCAATGGCACAGGGCTCGCAAATAAAGCACTTCACCGCTTCGCCATCGTCCAGCGTGACACTGCCAATCCCCAACGGAGGCGGAATGGCGGCCACGAAACTGCCGAAACGATCCTCCGGCATGGCCCACACTTCCACCTCAATCCCAGGACCAGCGAACGTAAGATCGCGCACCAGTCCCGGCTTCGGCGGCACCGTGCGGTCTAAAGCGTAGAGCCGGTAGTTGGGCGCGGTGCGGCACGTTTTGATCCGCCGCGCACCCCTCTCCGTAAGCTGCCAGTTGAGCTGCTCGCCGGAAAGGTGCGCTCCCACCACGGCCACGGCGACGCAGCCAGGCGGAGTCCGTTCCAACTCCACCGCGGGACCCGGCGCGACGTGGTAGCGACCGGCCAGCCACAGCAGCGCCTCGTCTGAAAAGGCCGGCCCAATCAGCGAGATCCCGAACGGCAGTCCATTGGTGCGGAAGCCGGCCGGCACCGCAACCGCGGCCAGATCCAGCAGATTGACGAAATTAGTGTAGTAGCCCAAATTCGTGTTGAGGCGAACCGGGTCGGCGGCGATCTCACTATGCCGGTAAATAGTTCCGGTGGTGGGCAGCACCAGGACATCCATGCGCCTCCATTCAGCCTCGGTAACGCGGCGCAAATCGGCCAGCCGGTACATGGCTTTGAAGGTGTCGACCGCGCTGTGACGTTCGCCGCCGGCAATGATGCCGCGCACCGTGGGATCCATTTCCGCGCCCTTCTTCGACAGAAAGGAACCGATCTCGGCCAGCCGTTCGGCCACCCACGGACCGGCGTAGAGCAGGTCGGCGGCTGCGCGGAACGGGGCGAAATCGATCTCCACTTTTTCGCCGCCCATCGCCTGCAGCGACGCGACGGCTTTGCGGTAAAGTTCGGCCGCTTCCGCATCGCCGAAGAACTCGAGTTGCGACGCGGCCGGCACGCCAAAACGAAAGACGCCGCCCAGCCACGGCGCGGCATCCTGACCCGGCAGCGGAACCCGCGAGAAGCCGTCCAGCGGGTCGAAACCGCGAGCCGCTTGCAGCACGGTGTGCGCGTCGTGGCAGGTCTTGGTGAATACTGAAACGCAGTCCAGAGTGCGGCACGCCGGCACGAGGCCCAGGCTGCTGAGTACGCCGCGCGTGGGCTTCAGGCCCACCAGATTGTTGAACGCGGCCGGAACGCGGCCCGAACCGGCGGTATCGGAACCCAGCGCAAAACTCACCAGATTCGAAGCCACCGCCACCGCCGATCCCGCGCTGGAACCGCCCGAAATGTAGTCCTTGTCGAAGACGCTGGAGCAGGCCCCGTAGGGCGACCGCGTACCCACCAGACCGGTCGCGAACTGATCCAGATTCGTCTTGCCGATGGGAATGGCGCCGGCGTCCACCAGAGCCTGCACCACCGTCGCGTTCCCCGCCGGTTGATACGCATACGCAGGACAGCCCGCCGTAGTGGCCACGCCGGCGACATCAATGTTGTCCTTGACCGCGAACGGAACGCCGAAGAGCGGCTTGGCGGCAGCCAGCGAATCTGCTTCCAGCTTACGCGCGCGAGCGATGGCCACCTCGCGCGGCACCAAAGAAATCCAGACCGGCTCCAGCGGACCGGCGGCGATGCGGCGATACACTTCCGCCACCACATCGGAGGGGCGGGCTTCGCGCGACCGGTACAGATCGCGCAGTGCCCCCAGATTCAATGCAAAGTTCGGCGTCATACCGCAACCTCCTGACGCACGGTGATGAGATTCTGACCGGCGGATACCAGCGCCCCGGGCGAGCAGTTCAGCCTTTCGACGATTCCCGCGAATGGCGCGGCCACTGCAATCTCCATCTTCATGGCCTCCAGCACCAGCAACCGGTCGCCGGCTTCCACTCGCTGGCCGGCCTGCACGGCGATGTTCCACACGCTCGCAGTGACTGGCGATGCCACCGCGCGGCAACCTTCCGGCACTCGATCCTCCGCGCCCTCCGGTGCGGCGACGTCGGGCGGCTCGCGATACGTATCCAGACCGGACTCGGCCCAGCGCTGCCGCTCCGCCAGGAAAGCTTCCTGCTGCGTCCGTTTAAAGGCCGCCGATTCGCCTTCGATCGACCGCAGAAACGCATGGTAATCGAACAGCCGGAAATCCTGCGACTCCGTCCGCAGCGGATACCCGCCGTGCGGAAATGCGTCGCGAATCTCCAGCAGTTCTTCGGCCGAGACCGGGTAGAAACGGATCTGGTCGAAGAAGCGCAGCAGCCACGGCGGTTCGGCCCGGTAGGTATTCCACATTTGCAGCGTGCGGCCCACGAATTGATACCCGCCCGGACCCTCCATGCCGTAAACGCAGAGATAAGCCCCGCCGATGCCGACTGCGTTTTCCGGCGTCCACGTGCGCGCCGGATTGTACTTGGTGGTCACCAGGCGATGGCGCGGATCGGTCGGCGTGGCCACGGGCGCTCCCAGGTAAACGTCGCCCAAACCCAGCACCAGGTAATTCGCCGAATACACGATCCGGTGAACTTCGGCGAGCGACTCCAGGCCGTTGATGCGCCGGATGAATTCGATATTGCTGGGCGCCCACGGAGCATCGGGACGGACCGACTGTGTGTACTTGCGAATGGCCAGTTGCGTCTGCGGGTCGTCCCAGGAAAGCGGCAGGTGGACGATGCGCGACGGTACGGTGATATCGTCCAGATCGGGGATGGAACGGTCGCAGGAATCGATGGCGTCGAGCAGAGCCTGGCGCGAAAGCAGACGGCTATCGTAGTGGACATGCAACGAGCGCACGCCCGGCGTGATGTCGATGATGCCGCGCAATCCCGCCGCCTTGAGATTGCTCTCCAGCGCATGAACGCGGAAGCGCAGATTCAGGTCGAGGACGTTGGGACCGTATTCGATCAGCAGGTAGCGGTCGCCATCGGCGCGGCAGAGCATCGGCGTCGAGGGGCCGGCCTGGCATCCCGCGGCGCTCGTGCGCTGGCACAACACCGGACTCTCGCGGACCGCATCGACGGGCACTGACGGCCAGTTGCCGTCGAGCGCGGCCAGGGCGGCGTCGAGTTGAGCTTCCATGGCGTTGGCCTGCGCCAGTGAGACGGCAGTGAAGCGGACCAGGTCGCCGGGCTTGAGTTGACCGATCTTCCAGAGATCGGCCTGCACGATCGTTGCGGGACAAACAAAGCCGCCCAGGCTGGGACCGTCGGGACCCAGAATCACGGGCATGTCGCCTGTGAAATCGATGGTGCCGATGGCGTAGGCGTTGTCGTGGATGTTCGAGGGGTGAAGACCGGCCTCGCCGCCATCGCGCCGCGCCCATGCAGGTTTCGGCCCGATGAGCCGCACTCCGGTCCGGTCCGAATTGTGGTGGACCTTCCAGGCCGTGGAGAAGAACATCTCGATGTCTTCCGGCGTGAAGAAATCGGGGGCTCCGTGCGGACCGTACAGCACCGCGATATTCCAGCTATTCGAAAGGGCGGGAGAGGGAACGGGGTGAGTGTGCGCGGGTGAAAACGCCGCTCCCACCGGGAGCGTGCGGCCGGCATGTCCGCCAAACTTGCCGAGGATGAAGGCGCTGCGGCTACCCAGGTACTCCGGTACGTCGATACCACCGGCCACCGCCAGATAGGCGCGCACACCGGCTCCTTGTATCGAACCAAGTTCCAGAGTGGTCCCAGCCTTCACCGGGATCGCCTGGCAAGACGGCAGGGCGAGTTTGGCGCCGGTCAACGCGATCACGGCGTCGCTGGTGAATCGCAGAATCGGTCCGCTGAATGTGATTTCGAGCGCGGCGGCGCTCTCGGGATTGCCCACCAGGCGATTCGCCAGCCGGAACGAGAGCGCGTCCATCGGACCCGACGGCGGTACGCCGACGTGCCAGTAGCCCAGTCTTCCGGGATAATCCTGCACGGTTGTCTGCGTGCCAGGGTCGAGAATCTCGATGGCGTTTCGGCTGTACGGGAAATCGCGCAGGAAGCCCGTGGAGATGCCGCCCGCCTCGAAGGCAGGATGCGCGCAGACCTGCCGCAGATACTCGAGGTTCGATTCGACGCCGTAGACCTGCGTGGCGGCGAGGGCCTCACGCATCTTCGCCAGTGCGTCGTGCCGTGTCTCACCGCGCACGATGATCTTGGCCAGCATCGGGTCGTAGTAGGGTGTTACCTCGGTACCGGACTCTACCCACGTCTCGACTCGTGCGTCGGACGGCCATACGACGTGAGAGAGTTTGCCCGCGCTGGGCTGGAAATTGTGCGCCGGATCTTCGGCGTACAGCCGGACCTGAATCGAGTGGCCGCAGGCCGCCACCGCGCGCGGCATTTCCCGGCGCACCATACATTCCACCAGATCGATACCGGTGACTTCCTCGGTGACACCGTGCTCCACTTGCAGTCGGGTGTTCACCTCCAGGAAATAGAACCGGCCGGTGTCATTGTCGTAAATAAACTCGACCGTGCCGGCCGACTGGTAATTCACCGCCTCGCCCAGGCGAATGGCTGCCGCCAAAAGATTGGCGCGCGCTTCCGCACCGACCCCGGGCGCGGGCGTCTCTTCGATCACCTTCTGATTGCGGCGCTGCGCCGAGCAATCACGCTCGCCCAACGCCACCACGCCGCCCTTCCCGTCGCCGAATATCTGGACTTCGATGTGCCGCGCGTTGGAGACGAACTTCTCCAGGTAAAGTCCCGCAGTCCCGAAACTGGTCTGGCTCAAGTGCTGGACAGCGGCGTAGCTTTCCACCAACTCGGTCTCCGACGCGCACAGCCGCATGCCGATGCCACCGCCGCCCGCGGTGCTCTTGAGCATCAGCGGATAGCCGATGGCTTGAGCAGCGGTGACGGCCTCTTCCAGCGATGCGAGCAGTTCGGTGCCGGGCAGCAGCGGCGTCTGATTCTCCGCGGCGATGCGGCGGGCGGTGTGCTTCAGTCCGAAATCGCGCATCTGCGCCGGCGTGGGTCCGAGGAATACGATCCCCGCGGCGCCGCAAGCTTCGGCGAAAGCCGCGTTCTCACTCAGAAATCCGTATCCGGGATGGATGGCCTCGGCGCCGGTCTTGGCGGCGGCATCCAATAGCGCGGCGATATCGAGATAGCCCGGAATCGCCACGGCTTCATCGGCCTGCCGCACATGCAGCGAGTGACGGTCGGCCTGCGAATACACGGCCACCGAGCCTACGCCCATCTTGCGCAAAGTCCGTATGATGCGGCAGGCAATGGCGCCGCGGTTGGCGATGAGAACCTTACCGAACATTACCAGATCATTACCTGTACGGGCGTTGGGTTATAGGCGTTGCACGGGTTGTTGAGCTGCGGGCAATTGCTGATGAGCGCCAACACGTCCATTTCGGCGCGCATTTCCACGTATTTGCCGGGCTCGGAGATGCCGTCTTCAAACGTCAGCTTGCCTTCGGGAGTCACTGGCACGTTCATGAAGAAATTGATATTGCTGGTGATGTCGCGCTTGGTCATGCCGTGATCCCACTCGGCAACGGCCTTCAGAAAACTGCTGCGGCACGCGTGCATGTGCCGCTTCTCGATGGCGTAGCGCACCATGTTGCTCTCATTGGCGCACGCGCCGCCCAGCGTATCGTGCCGTCCGCAGGTATCGGCCACGATCGTCAGCATGGCATTGCCGTTGGTGGAGATGAGCTGCGTTCCGGTAGTCAGGTAGATGTTGCGCTGCTTGCGAATCGTATCCTGCGCGCTGTACCGGTCGGAGTAGTCGTGCGCGTTGTAAAACAGCGTATCGACAGCCTGATTGCCGTGCAGATCTACGATGCGGAAGCGTTGGCCTTTTTTGATCTCGCGGAGCCAGGGCTCGCCCGCGGGGATTTCATATCGATAGGCTTCTTCGATCATAGGAAGTAGCGCTCCGTGAGAGTGAAGCCGCGCCCATTTTCCGGACGCGAGAGGCGGCAGGGGTCGTCGGGGGCCACGGGATCGGCGCGGCGGATCGAGAGGTGGACCGACTTGGGCGCGTACGTCGCCGCCGTGTCGAGCGGATGCGGACAGGTATTCAAAACAGTGAGGACGTTCATCTCAGCGCGCAATTCGATATACGAGCCGGCCGCGGAATTGCCGTCGTGATACGTCATGCCGCCATCGGCGCCTACATCGATGCGGCTGAAGAAATTGACGTTCGGCACCAGGTCGCGCGCACCCAGTCCCCATTTGCCCAACTCCACCAGGAAACTGTCGTGACCGTTGCGGTAATAGTCGTTGCGCCGTTCCTGATACGACCCTTCGCCATACTGTTCGCGGACCATCGCAGCATGGGAACAGCCGCCCAGCGGATCGTGCCAGCCCACCGTATCGGCCACCACCGAGCAGAGAATGCGGCCCATGTCGGAGTAGAGCACGAAGTCCCTGGTGAGGCGCGCGATGTGCTGCGCCTTCAGAGTATCCGGCATGTTGTAGCGCTCCACCGGACACTCGAAGTTATAGAACAGCGCGCCCACATTGGCGCCGCCTTCGAGATCGGTGATGCGCAGCAGCGTGCCGCGCTTGAGAACGTGCGACCAACTGGCCGCCGGTTGAACAGTCTCCTCCCAAAGTGGTTCGCTCATCGGTGATTTGCAGTATGCCAGAATGACGGGCCTGCCGATCACGAATAATTTCTATGGCTCCAATCATGAAAATGCAGGTTAAGGTAAGCTGTCCCCATGGATCCGATGTTCTTACCGGGCGTAGAGGAGAATCCGCAGCCGGGATCTTACCGCGATCTCATCGAGATGCTGCGTGGAACGGGAGCCGAGTATCCCCAGATCTGGCACATGTTCGCCTTCCTGCCGAATGCCACGCAGCACCTGGCGCGATTCACGCAGGAGGTCATGCGAGGACCCGCCCCGCTGTCACCGGGAATCCGCGAACTGATCGCCGCCTACACTTCCTATCGCAACGACTGTCCGTTTTGACTCAAGTCCCACGCCGCAGGTGCGGCGGAACTGCTGAACGATGAACCACTCGTGTGGATGGTGTTGCGCGACCTCGAGAACTCGCCGCTCGATGAGAAGCACAAGGCGTTGTTCCGATTCGTGGACAAGGTGAATCGCGATTCGCCGCGAATCTCGCCGGAAGACATGCAGCCCCTGTACGCCGTGGGCTGGACCGACGAAGCCATCTACTTCGCGATCTCGGTCTGCGCCCTGTTCAATTTCTACAACCGCTGGATCGATGCCAGCGGCGTCCACGCCATGAGCGACGAGGCGCACCGCGTGGGCGGAAAACGGATCGCGGCGAAGGGCTACGCCTGACCGTCAGGGCAGTGGAATCCGGCGGCTTTCCGGATGCGCCGCGAAGGCCTCAGCCTGTGGGAAGCCGCTCTCCACACCGCGCCGCCGCGTGATCTCCACCTGTTTGGGATACCACTTATCGGGCTGCTGCGAAACGTGCGCGTAACAGGCGGCACGCCGGGTGGCCTCCACCGATGAAATGTCCACATACTCGGCCGGCGTGAACATCGTGGTGTCGTCAGCCACCTCGTAGTAGTAGAGTGCGGACTTCTTGCCGCCCTTCCACCATGCGTCGAGAGTCAACATCGAGAGGGCCCGATGGTCAGGGTGCCGGTCGATGGGCCATTGCGTGAAGATGGCGTCAGGCTTCTCGCCATTCAGGATGCGGGCGAAAGAAGCGTAATGGGCCGCGTCCACCACGGCGCGGCCGTCCACCTGATCGGCGAACACGGCGCGAGCCTTCAGGATCTTGCAGGCGTTCTGCGCTTCGGTAGTGCGGATGGAGGCGCAGCGATCGAGTGGCGCGCTGCCGCAGTAGCCCTCGCCGCGATTGAGGTACAGCAGCACAACTTCGTGGCCGAGCGAAGTGAAGCGGGCGATGGTCCCCGCGCACCCGCATTCGGGATCGCCCGGATGGCCGCCGGCCACCACGATCTTCAGACGCCCCGGAACTTGCGCCAGCAACGGCAACGCCAGCAAACTGCGACGCGAAATCAGCACACCGAAATTGTAATCCCTGGTAACACCGGCGAAGTTGCATCAACTTCCCGGAGGGCATAAAATTTCACCCATGATCAGAACTCGAGTGTTCGCCACTTGTCTGGGTTGCGCTTTAGTCCTCGGGGGGGCGGCCGTAGCCCAACGGCCCAAAGAGAACATCAATTCCGGGCGTCATCCGAATCTCGCCGCTGCGCAGCGTCTCAGCGAGCAGGCATTCGAAAAGATCAGCGCGGCTCAAAAGGCCAACGAGTTTGACATGCAAGGCCACGCTCAAAAGGCCAAGGAATTGCTGGAAGAAGCCAGCAAGGAATTAAGAGCTGCCGCCACCGCTGCCAATCGAGCCAAATAACCGGCTGCTCCATCTGCCGAACGACGGAGTGCTGTTGTTCGCTACGCGATTTGTGCGCCTCTTCGCGTACGGATCGCTCTCCGTGATTCTGGTCTTCTATCTGACCGGACTCGGCCTGACCGATCAACAAGTAGGATTGCTGCTCACCCTGACTCTGGCCGGCGACACCGTGGTCTCGCTCTTCCTCACGACGCAGGCGGACCGGATCGGCCGCCGCCGCATGCTCATTGCCGGAGCGCTGCTGATGTCCGCCGCGGGACTGGCCTTCGCCTTCACGCGCAACTTCCTGTTCCTGGTGATCGCCGGCACCATCGGCGTGATCAGCCCGAGCGGCAACGAAGTGGGACCGTTTCTGCCTATCGAACAGGCCGCGCTATCGCAGGTGATTAGCGCCGCGGAGCGCACCAGAGTCTTCGCCTGGTATACGCTCACGGGCACGCTCGCGACAGCGCTCGGCGCACTGGCCGCGGGACTGGCGACAGAGACGCTGCCCAAAAGCGCCGTCATCATCGCCTACGCCGGATTCGGATTGCTGCTGGCGCTGCTGTTTCTGCGCCTCTCGCCCGACGCCGAAGCGCACGGCCCGAGGGAGCAATCGCGCCTGGGAGTGGGAGCGTCGCGCGGAGTTGTACTGCGGCTCGCGGCTTTGTTTTCGCTGGACGCTTTCGGCGGCGGCTTCGTGGTGCAGAGCTTTGCGGCCTACTGGTTCTATCTGCGATTCGGCGTCTCGCCCGCGGCACTGGGCGGCATCTTTTTCGGCGCGAATGTCTTTGCCGGATTCTCGGCCCTGGCGGCAACGCGTCTGGCGGCGCGCTTCGGACTCGTGAAGACCATGGTCTTCACGCACCTCCCTTCCAACATCCTGCTGATCCTGGTGCCGCTGATGCCGAACCTGGGACTGGCGATTGTCATGCTATTGTTACGCTTCAGCATCAGCCAGATGGACGTGCCCACCCGGCAGTCGTACACCATGGCGATCGTGCGGCCGGAGGAGCGGAGTGCGGCGGCAGGCGTCCTGGGCGTGGCGCGGACCACCGGTGCGGCCATCGCGCCGGTGTTTGCGGGAATCATGTTCGCGCATCCGGCGTGGATCAACGTTCCCTTCTTCGTCGCGGGTACTCTGAAGATCGCATACGACATCGCGGTCTACCGGGCATTTGTGCATTTACCTCCACCGGAAGAGCGGCGCGTTTAGAATAGTACGACATGCGTTTGAGAATGGTTGTGGCGCTGGGCTTCCCGCTGCTGGTCCCGGCGCAACCGGCCCCGATGACAATCCAAGAAGCGGTGACCCGGTCCGTTGCGACGTATCCCGCGGTGCGGGCCTCCATGGAGCAAGTGGCCGCCGCCGCGGCTGGCATCAATTTGGCGCGCACCAGTTTCCTGCCGCGGGCCGACTTCCTGGGACAGGTGAATCGCGCCACGCACAACAACGTCTTCGGACAGATGCTGCCGCAATCGGTGATTCCTTCGATGTCCGGTCCCGTGCTGGGCACCAACTCCCTGAGCAACGTGTGGGGCACCGCGGCGGGAGCGCTGGTGACCTGGGAGCCGGTGGATTTCGGCCTGCGCCGCGCCAATGTTGATACAGCCAAAGCCGTGCGTGACCGGGCGGCGGCCGAGGTGAACGTCAGCAAACTGCAGGTGGCGATCGCAGTGTCCGACGCGTTCCTGACCATCGCAGCCGCACAACAAACTGTAACAGCGGCGGCCGCGGGCGTGGAGCGTGCGCGAGTGCTGAACGGCGTCATCGAGACACTGGTTAAGAACGAACTGCGTCCCGGCGCGGATGCTTCGCGGTCGCGGGCGGAACTGGCGCTGGCCACCAACTTTCGGATTCAAGCCGAGCAATCGCGCGATGTGGCGCGGGCCGCACTGGCGCAGTTACTGGCCGCCTCGCCGGAGACCGTGGCGATCTCGCCGGGGACGCTGCTGAGTTCCCTGCCCTCGCCGGCGGTAGTTCCGGCGGCAAGTGCATCGCAGCATCCTCTGGCCGTGGTGGGCGAAGCCAACATCGCGGAAGTGAAGGCGCGGGAAGAGGCGCTCAATCGCTCCTACTATCCGCGCTTCTACCTGCAAGGCGCCGAGTACGCGCGCGGCACCGGCATCCAAGCGGACGGCACGACGGGCGGACCGGCGAGCGGCCTGGGACCGAACACGCAAAACTGGGCCATCGGGGCAAGCGTGGTCTTTCCGGTTTTCGACTTCTTCTCGTTGAAGGCGAAGAAGGAAGTGGAGGCGCACAACGAGCGCAGCGCGGCGGCGCGGTACGATCAGACCCTGCAAGACATCAACGGGCAAGTGGCCAAAGCCAAGGCTGTGCTGGACGGCGCGCGCCAAATCGCGCAGAACACGCCGATTCAACTGGAAGCGGCGCGAGCGGCGGAACAGCAGGCGACGGCGCGCTATCGCAGCGGTCTGGGCAACCTCACGGAAGTGGCCGAAGCACAGCGCATTCTCACGCAATCCGAAATTGACGATGCGCTGGCGCGGCTGGGAGTGTGGCGGGCGATGTTGGGGCTGGCCTCGGCGCAGGGCGACCTGACGCCGTTTCTGGCAGTGGCGGGGAAATAGGATCATGCGATTCGTTCTGGCTGCACTGAGACGTCCCATATCCGCGCTGGTGGCCGTAGTGGCGGTGGCTCTGTGCGCATTTCTGGCAACACAGAGGATGCCGGTGGACATCTTCCCCAACCTGGGAGCGCCGGCTATCTATGTGGCCCAACCCTACGGCGGCATGGATCCGCAGCAGATGGAGGGCTTCCTCACTTACTACTTCGAATACCACTTCCTTTACATCACGGGCATTGAGCACGTGGAGAGCAAGAACATTCAGGGCGCCTCGCTGATGAAGCTGGTGTTTCATCAGGGCACGGACATGAGTCAGGCGATGGCGCAGGTGGTGGGGTACGTCAATCGGGCGCGCTCGTTCATGCCGCCGGGAGCGGTGCCGCCCTTTATCGTGCGCTTCGATGCGGGCAGCGTGCCGGTAGGCCAGTTGGTTTTCTCCAGTCCGACGCGGAGCGTGGCGGAGATGCAGGACATCGCGTTGAACCGCGTGCGGCCTCTGTTCGCCGTGCTGGAGGGCGTTTCGGCGCCTCCGCCTTTCGGCGGCAACCAGAGAACCATCGTGGTGCGGCTGAATCCCGCGCAACTCAACGCGTACAACGTGTCTCCGGAGGACGCGATTCAGGCGGTGAACCGGAGCAGTCTGGTGATGCCGGCGGGTACGGTGGGCACCGACGATCTGACACGAATCGCATCGTCGAACGCCACGCTGGGCGGCAATCTGGACGAATTGCTGGACACGCCGATTCACCTGGGTCCGCGCAATTCGGTCTTCCTGCGCGACATCGCCACGGTGGAGAGCGGCACGGACATCGTGGTGGGTTACGCGCACGTCAACGGGAAACGCACGGTCTACATCCCGGTGACGAAGCGGTCGGATGCTTCGACGCTGGCAGTGATCCAGCGCGTCCGCGATGCGCTGCCGAAGATGAGAGCGGTATCGCCGGACGATGTGGACATCAAACTGGTGTTCGACCAATCGCGCTTCGTCGTCAATTCCATACAGGGACTGGTGACGGAGAGCAGTCTGGGAGCGCTGCTGACCGGTGTGATGGTGCTGCTATTCCTGCGCGACTGGCGCAGTTCCCTGATCGTCATCATCACCATTCCGTTTTCGCTGCTCTCTGCGCTGGTGTGGCTGTGGCTGAGCGGCCAGAGTCTCAACATCATGACTCTGGGAGGTCTGGCGCTGGCTGTCGGCGTGCTCGTGGACGAGGCCACGGTGGAGATCGAGAACATCCACTCGCTGCTGGATGCGGCGCGCGAGTCGGGCATGTCGCGAGCCCGCGCTGTGGTGGAGGCGTGCAGCAAAACGGCAATTCCGCGACTGCTGGCCATGCTGTGCGTGTTGAGCGTTTTCGTGCCGTCCTTCTTTATGATCGGCGTAGGCCGTCAGTTGTTCGTGCCGCTATCGCTGGCGGTGGGCTTCGCCATGATCTCGTCGTACCTGCTTTCGACGACGCTGGTGCCGGTGCTGGCGACATGGATGATGCGCGAGGCGTCGCAAGCGGCGCGGCGTCCGCGATGGCGCGAGGCGTACGCTTCGATGCTGCGCGGCGTGCTGCGCTGGCGGTGGGGCGTGGTGGTGGCGTATGTGGCCGGCGCGGCGGTGTTGCTGATGGTGCTGGTGCCTCGCATGCACCTGGAGATTTTCCCCTCGAGCGACAGCGGTCAGTTTCAGCTGCGGCTGCGGGCGCCCACCGGGACGCGCATCGAGCGTACGGAAGTGATGACGCTCCAGGCGCTGGACATCATCCGCAACACCGTGGGTCCGCAGAACGTGGAGATCGAATCGGACTTCGTGGGCGTGCAGCCTGCCAGTTACCCCGTGAACACGATCTTCCTCTTCACCAGCGGTCCGCAGGAGGCGGTGATGCTGGTGGCGCTCAAGCCGACGGCGACACTGCGGGGCGACGCGCTCAAGGAAGAACTGCGCCGGCGATTCGCCAAGGAACTGCCCAAGGTCGACATATCTTTCGAAGCCGGCGACATCGTCAGTCAGGTGATGAGTTTCGGCTCGCCGACGCCGATCGAGGTGGCGGTGCAGGGTTCGAACATGGCGGACGACCGCAAGTTCGCCGAGAAGATCCGCGGTGAACTGGCGAAGATCGGGAACCTGCGCGACCTGCAATACGGCCAGCCGTTCGACTATCCCACGGTGCAGGTGGCGGTGGACCGGAAGCGCGCCGGACAGTTCAATCTGACCATGTCCGACGTGGCCAAGAGTCTGGTGGCGGCCACCAGTTCGAGCCGCTTCGTGGAGCCGAATTACTGGCGCGATCCGGTGAGCGGGAACGCCTTCCAGATTCAGGTGCAGATTCCGCAGAACCAGATCCGCTCGACGGAGGATCTGAAGGGCCTGCGTCTTTCCGGCGGCGATTCGGCGGCTCTGCTGCGCGACGTCGCGGACGTGAAGTACGGTACCGCGATGGGCGAAGTGGACCGGTATAACATGCAGCGAGTGGTCAGTCTGACGGCAAATATCCAGGGCGAATATCTGGGCGATGCGGCCAGGCAGGTGCAATCGGCGATTGCGCGGGCGGGCACTCCGCCGCGCGGGATGACGGTGGCGGTGCGCGGACAAATTCCTCCGCTGGAGCAAACGCTGTCGGGTCTGCAGACGGGACTGCTGCTATCGATCCTGGTGATCTTCCTGCTGCTCACCTTCAACTTTCAATCGCTGCGGCTGGCGCTCACGGTGTTGATGACGGTCCCAGCGGTATTGTGCGGTGTGCTGTTGATGCTGTATTTCACGGGCACCACTTTGAACGTGCAGAGCTTCATGGGCGCGATCATGGCGATTGGCGTGGCGGTGGCGAATGCGATTCTCTTCGTGACGTTCTCCGAATTCGCGCGGCGCGACGGAGCGGCGCCGATGGATGCGGCGCTTGAAGGCGGACGCAGCAGGGCGCGGGCGATTCTGATGACGGCGTCGGCGATGATCGTGGGCATGCTGCCGATGGCCCTGGGACTGAGCGAGAGTGGAAGGCAGACTGCGCCGCTCGGCAGGGCGGTAATCGGCGGACTGGCCGCGGCTACGATTTCGACGCTCTTGATTCTTCCTTCCGTTTATTCCATTTTGCAGGGACGCAGGGCGAGGTCGGTTTCCTTGGATCCTTATGATCCGGAGAGCAGGTATTATGAGCGGCCGTAAGAGCGGGTTGGCTTTACTGGTGATGGCGGCGACGGCGATGGGCCAGGCTTTGGACGGAGTCAAGGTGGTGGCGCGCGCGGTGGACCGGACGATCGTGTTGCCCGGCGAGTTCGTGCCGTTCCTGAGCGTCCCGATTCACGCCAAGATAGCGGGGTTCGTGGACAAGGTGGAGGTGGATCGCGGGTCGGTGGTGAAGGAAGGTCAACTGCTGGCTACCATGACGGCTCCGGAACTGGCGTCGCAGAAGGCCGAAGCGGAGGCCAGAGTTCGCAGCGCCGAGGCGCAGCGGGTGGAAGCCGAAGCCCGGCTAGTGGCCGCGCAGAGCACCTACGACCGGATGAAAGCAGCCTCGGCGACTCCGGGCGTGATCGCCGGCAACGAACTGGTGCAAGCGGAAAAGCAGGTGGACGCGGAGCGGGCGAAGATCCGCGCGCAGGAGTCTTTGGTGCAGGCGGCGCAAGCCTCTGTGAAAGCCGTCGAAGATCTGCAGGCATACCTGCGGGTGACCGCGCCCTTCGCCGGCGTGATCACTACCCGCAACGTGCATCCGGGAGCGCTGGTGGGCACGGGGGAAAGCTCCCTCGCGATGTTCCAACTGGAGACGGTGGACCGGCTGCGGCTTGTGGTGCCGGTGCCGGAAGCCGACGTCGGCGGCATTGTTCAGGGCGCGCGGGTGGCGTTCACGGTGCCGGCGTATCCGACCGAGACGTTCACGGGGACGGTGCGCCGGATCGCGCGGTCGATGGACGCGAAGACGCGGTCGATGCCTGTGGAACTGGATGTGATGAACCCGCAGGGTAAGCTGGCGGCCGGGATGTATCCGGCGGTGAAGTGGCCGGTCCACGTGAAGCAGGCGGCGCTGCTGGTGCCGGCGACAAGTGTGGTGACCACCAGCGAACGCACGTTTGTGGTGCGCGTACGCGACGGCATGGCCGAGTGGGTGGACGTGAAAAAGGGCCCCTCGCAGGGAGACCTGGTGGAAGTGCTGGGAGCTTTGGCAAGCGGCGATACAGTCCTCAAGCGCGGCAGTGATGAAATCCGTCAGGGGACTCGCGTCGAAGTGAAGCTGGGAAAGTAGGTCCCTCAGTGCTCTTTCTGGAGAACCCAGGTGGTCATGCAGCGCTGATCCTGAACTACCGTCGTCTTCAAGGGATCCAGCAGGGTCGCGCCGAGTTGGCGGGTGAGTTCGAGCAGGTATGACTCGTTGACGAGGTAGCGCTGGGAGCCGTCCGGGAGTTGATAGCGGCGGTTGCCGAGGGGGATCATTCTGGATTCCATGCCGATGGTGGAGGCGAGGCGGCAGAAGAACAGGCCGCCGGGCTTGAGAATGCGCCAGGAGCCTTGCAGCATGGCGTCAAAGTGGGCGTCGTCGCGCGCGAAGTGGAGGACGGCGCTACTGAGGACCACGTCGGCAAAGTGGTCGGGAAACGAATTGGCTTCGAGCGGCTCGGCGCGGAAATGGCCGGCGGGCAGCGGTGCGATGGCGCGCGGGTCGGCATCGACGCCGTAGACGTCGTACCCTTCCCTGAGGAAATAGTGCAAGTTGCGGCCGGGACCGCAGCCGGCGTCGAAGATCCGCATTCCAGGCTGGATTCGGCCGCGAAGAAGCTGATCAAAGAGATAAATATCGATTGGGCCGAATTGTTCCCGCAGACTGGCCATAGATATCCATAGTGTCACCTCTGCGGGGAAGAAGGAGGCAGGAGGGCGCGGGGGTATCCGCCGGGGGCGGGATTGTCAAAGATCGGGAAGCACGGAGACAGACGACGAAAGGCGATCGTCTGTCCTACTGCGCAGTTCGGGCGTAAGGACGATTCGGTTGTCAAAGATCGATTGCGGTGGACGGGGTTAGGCTGCCATGGGGAGGGCGATTGGCGGCGACTCCACGTTGATTTGATTCACCATCGGGCTGAAAACAGGGGTTGAAAAAACAAATTCCGGGAGAGGCGGCAGCGGCGGTGTCGGCTCGGGTTCTTTGGTGGCTGCGGGGACCGCTTGTACTTGAGGTTTGAGTTTTTCAGCGGCTATGCGATTGGCTTGCTCCTGACGGAGGAGGTCGAGGTTGCGCTGCATTTTGCGGTGGATGCGGCTTTCGTAGAGGGTCAGGAGGTTGAGGTTCTTGGCGTTCTTGGTCCAGGCGAAGGCCTGGAGGAAGGCGTCGGAGACCTGCGGGGGCTGGGTGGGGTACGGGTCCTCTTTGGTGTTGAGACCGATACCGATCAGGGTGTTTTCGATGCAGGAGACGCGGTTGAGACGCCAGGTGTCATCGGCGATGGCTTTGGCGAGGACGGTTTCGAGTCCTGGGGCGGCGCCCAGAGAGGCGAGGAGAGAATTGGTGTGTTTGAGATAGGCATCCCAATCTTCTTTGGTGAACATCATGACCTGGCCGGTCATGCCATGACGCCAGGCATTGAGAGCGCGACGGTCTCTTTTGGGAAAAGTTTCTAACTGTTCCGTTTCCATATCCAACACCACAGTAGCTTGCGGGGTTGGGCTGTCAAGCGACGATTCCCGGTAAGCGATAGAGAGGATTCGGAAAAGTATTTTTTGAAACGTGTGAACGTTTACGCGGCGGTGCGGCGGTCGTAGACCAGGACGTAGGCGGCCGGGACTAGGAAGACGGTGAGGACTACGGAGATGGAGAGGCCGCCGAGGATGGCGCGGGCGAGCGGGGCGTAGGCTTCGCTGCCGGCGCCGAGTTTGAGAGCCATGGGCATGAGGCCGATGATGGTCGCGAGGGACGTCATCAGCACCGGGCGCAGACGGACGCGGCAAGCGAGAGCCACCGCTTCGCGGACATTCATGCCCTCACTGCGCAGGTGGCGGGTGAATTCGACAATCAGAATGCTGTTGGAGACCGCGATTCCCACGAGCATCACAACACCCATGAGCGACATTACATTGAGCGTGGTATCGGAGAGCCAGAGAATGAGGATGACTCCGATGATGCCCGGGGGGACGGCGAGGAGAATGATGAAGGGGTCGATGAAGGACTGGAACTGCGCCACGAGAATGAGGAACAGGAGCACGACGGCCAGACAGAGACCGATGGCGAAACTGCTGAAGGAGGCCCGCATGCCCTGCACCATGCCGCGCAAGGTGACGGTGAGGCCCTCAGGGTGTTTGGTGCGCGCGATGACGGCGTCGATGGAATTGGCGATGGAGCCCAGGCCTTCGTGGAGCGGGCGGACATAGATATCGATGGTGCGGCGGAGGGCGTAGTGGTCCACCTCAGTGGGCGACTGCATGCGTTTGACGTCGCTGATCATGTCGAGACGAGTGGGCTGGGTGTAGGTGGAGGCGCGCAGCGGAATACCCCGGAGGTCGTTGAGCGTCTTGACCTGGCCTTCGGGGTACTGCACGGTCATCATATAGTCGTTGCCGGTTTTGGGATCAATCCAGAAGCTCGGCGCGATCATTTGATTTGACGTGAGGGCGGTGATGACGTTGGCGACCACCTCCTGCTGGCTGAGGCCCATTTCGCTGGCACGGGTGCGATCCACATTGAGCTGGAGGGCGGGATAGTCGATGTCCTGGGGAATGAAGACGTCGGCGACGCCGGGGATTTTCTGAATCTGCGAAGAGAGCTTGAGGGCGGTGTCGTAGGCGGCGCGCATGTTGGAGCCGGCCACCTGGACATCGATGGGCGCGGGGAGGCCGAGATTGAGGACGGCGTCGACCAGACCGCCGGACTGGAAGTAGGCGCTGAGCTCCGGCAGTTCGGTTTCCAGGCGCTGCTTGACGCGGGCCATGTACTCGTAGCTGCCCACCTTGTGGTCCTCTTTGAGGCTGACCTGGACGAAGGCTGTGTGCATGGCCGAATTGGTGGTGTAGATGGCCGAGAAATCGGGGGTGGCTCCGATGTTGGAGACGATCATGCCGAGGTCTTCGGGGGAGACCACATTGCGGATCAGGGCTTCGACTTTGGCAACTTCGGCCTCGGTGACGCTGAGGCGGGTTCCGGTGGGGGCCTTGAGGTTGATGACGAACTGACCGGCGTCGGTACGCGGGAAGAAGGAAAGGCCGAGCAAGGGCGTGAGGGCAAGGCTGGCGGCAAAGACTACGGCGAAGGCAACAAGGGTGATAACGGGACGCCGCAGGGTGACGGCGACGAGCTTGTCATAGAAACGGAGGAAGCCTTCGAAGCGATTGTTGAACCAGACGTTGAAGCGCTCTCCGAGAGACTGGCGGCGGGGGGTATGTTCGACAGTGACAGGCTGCTCTGAAGACGGAGTGCCGTGATGGGCGGGGGCTTTGATGAAGAAAGCGCAGAAAAGCGGTACCACCGTCATTGCGACCGCGAAAGAGGCAAACAGCGAAAGCGCCACTGCGAGGGCAAGAGCGGAGAACAGGAACTTGCTGACGCCGTACAGGAACGTGACCGGAAAGAAGACGACGACGGTGGTCAGAGTGGCGGAGAGGACGGGCAGGGCCACTTCCTTGCCGCCCTTTTCGGCGGCTTCGGCGGGAGATTCGCCGAGTTCCAGGTGGCGGTAGATATTCTCCAGCACGACCACGGAATTATCGATGAGGCGGGAGAAGGCGAGGGCGAGTCCACCGAGCACCATGCTGTTGATGGAGCTGCCGCCCATCGAAAGCGCGATGAAAGCGGCGAGCGCGGACAGGGGAATGGAGAACAGGACGGCGACGGTGGCGCGCATGCTGCCCAGGAAAACCAGGATCATGATGGAGGTGAGCAGCAGACCGAGTCCACCCTCGTGGAAGAGAGTTTCGATGGCGGTTTTGACGAAGACGGACTGATCGAACACCACTTTGGTGACCAGTTCTTTGGGGACATCGAAGAGGTGGAGGGTGGCTTCCTTGATGCCATCGACGACGGCGATGGTGTTGGTGTCGCCGCCCTGTTTGAGGACGGGGACATAGACGGAGCGCTGGCCATCCACGCGGACGATATTGGTTTGGATCTGGTGGCCGTCTTCGGCATGGCCGACATCGGAGATGCGGACAGGGGCTTGATTGACCACCTTGAGCGGCAGGTCATTGATCTCGCTGACGGTGCGGAGCTGGCTATTGGTGTAGATGTTGTAATCGAGCGGGCCGATCTGGACGTCGCCGGCGGGGAGGATGAGGTTGGAGGTATTGGCGGCGCGGACCACGTCCATGATGCTGAGCTGGTGGGCTTCCAGTTTGGCC
>DASZMZ010000164.1:0-26766 GCA_035551455.1 Candidatus Sulfopaludibacter sp. | reverse complement strand
GAGTCCATGGTACTACTGCTTGAAGCCGATTCCTGAGAGAACTACGCCGAGTTGGCGGGTATCGGGCGGGTCGGAAAAAGTCTGGTCGACGTCGATTTCGACGGTCGCCGTGGCGCCGCTGCCGCGCACGGGCGGGGAGTTCAGGGTGTAGGCCCCCGGCCGGGCGAAGGTCTGCGCGGCGACTTCGCGGCCGTCCAGCAGGATCGCCACCTTGCGGGCGGGCGCTTTGTCCGAGATGTAGATGGAGGCGCGCAGGGGCGTGGGGACGGCGGGATTGCGCAGGACCAGGACAGCGCTGCGGCCCATCCAATGGTCGGGCCAGATGCCGGTGACGATGTGGTCAGCCGCATTGGGGGCGTCCAAGGGGAGGTATTCGAGCGTGGGGTGGCGTTCGCCCACTTGCACGGCGCTGACGCGGTCCACTACGCCAGTGGAAATGCCGAAGGGGTAGAAGCCGCGCGAGGCGGTGGAGTAGCCGGAAGCGGTGTCGAGTCCGATGAGGCGGAGCGGGACGGACGGGCGGATTTCGAGGCTCTTCATGATGGGCGCGACGGGCGCGTGGAGGTCGACATTGTGGCCGAGTTCGCTGATGACGACGATGTCGCCGGCGCGCGGGGTCTGCGTGTGGGTGAGGGGCAAGCCGCCATCGCGTTCGATGTAATAGCGGAGTCCCCAATCGTTGTCCACCCAGACGCGGTGTCCGGCGGCCATGCGGTGGAGCGAGGCGGCGAAGTCGCGGTAGGCGTCCCAATGCTCCTGGTTTTCCGCGGCCAGGCCGAGACTGAGCGCCATTTGCAGCGTGAAGCCGGCGGCCAGCCAGTTGCGATCGAGGCGCGAGGCGAGGAGCGCGACAGGCGCGGCCATCGGCAGCAGGTAGCGCGCCGACCCGGCGAAAGCCACGGCCACGGCACAGAGGAAAAATATGACGATCCATGCCATCAGGAAGCGCGTATCGGCCTCTTTGCGGCGACGCCAGGCGAGCAAGAAGGCCGGCGGCACGAGTGCGGGGAAGACGATGAACCAGGAGTGGATGAACAGCATCAGGCCGTTCTGCAGCTTGGCGTGGAGCGTTTCGTAGAGCGTGAGGTAGCCGGTGAGTACGCTGGCCGGCAGGGCTCCGGTGGAGAGCCGCTCAAAGAGCTGGTAGGCCACGATGGTGGCGGGAGGGACCAGGAGCAGGAGCCAGCGGCGACGATGTTCGGGGTGGAGCCAGAGATAGACCGCGAGGATGGGGCAGAGGAGAATCGCCTGGTACGCGGCGAGAGAGGCCAGCACCATGGCGAGCGCGGCAGCCCAGAGGCGTCCGGCGACGAACAAGGCGATGGCAAGCATCCAGAAGGCGAGGAAGGGCACGTCCGTTTCGAAGGAATTGCCGTTGACCACGAAAGCCGGGACGGCGATGAACAGCAGCGTGGCCCACAGGGGGTGGGGCGAGAAGCGGCGCGCCAGCGACCACATGGAGGCGGCGGCAATCAGGGAGAAGATGGCGAACGCGGCGTGGAACGGAACTTCCTTCACTTCGCCGCAGACGGCGATGAGTCCGGCGAGAGTCCAGGCGACGAGGGGCGGGTGCGGATGGCCGCGCAGGTCCACCTCATCGCCGCGGAAGATGTACTTCGTGTTGTTGGGGTGTAGCGGTTCGACGAGCGCGTGCGTGGCCGCGCTGAGGTAGATGTGATCGTCACCCTGCACGGCGCCGTTGAAGAACGGCGTGCGTATGAGCAGGACGAGTCCGAGGACCAGCCAGAGCCCGCGGTCTACGCGGGCTTCCATCGCAATACCGGCTTGCGGGCGGCGGTGACTTCATCCACCTTGCTGGTGCGCGTGCCGTACGGTGCGTTCTTGACCATCTGCGGATCGGTTTCGATCTCTTTGGCGATGGAGATCATGGCAGCGATGAACTGATCGATCTCGAGCTTGCTTTCGGTTTCGGTGGGCTCGATCATCAGCGCGCCGTGGACGATCAGGGGGAAGCTCACCGTGTAGGGGTGGAATCCGTAATCGATCAGGCGCTTGGCGAGTTCGCCGGTGCGAACGCCGAGTTTGGCCTGCCGGTCGTCGCTGAAGACCACTTCGTGCATGTTGGGCGACGGGTAGGGCAGGTCGTAGTAAGGCTCCAGGGCTTTGCGGATGTAGACGGCGTTGAGTACGGCGTCCATGGTGGCGTTGCGCAGTCCGGGACCGCCGTGCGCCAGGATGTAGGCGAGCGCGCGGACCAGCACTCCGAAGTTGCCGTAGAAGGCTTTGACGCGTCCGATGGAGTGCTTGCGCTTGTAATCGAAGGCCAGTTTCTTGCCGGAGTGCTTGAGGCGCGGCGCGGGCAGGAAGGGTTCCAGCACCTTCTTGACGCAGACGGGACCGGCGCCGGGTCCGCCGCCTCCGTGCGGAGTGGAAAACGTCTTGTGCAGGTTGAGATGGAGAACGTCCACACCGAAATCGCCGGGCCGGGCCATACCGACCAGAGCGTTCATGTTGGCGCCGTCCATGTAGAGCATGGCGCCCTTTTTATGGAGGATCTCGGCGGCGTGGATGATGTTTTCCTCGAACACTCCGAGCGTGTTGGGATTGGTCACCATCAAGGCGGCGACATCGCCGTCCACCATCTGTTCCAGGGCGGCGACGTCGAGCACGCCGGTCGCGCTGGACTTGATGTTTTGAATGGCGTATCCGGCGATGGCGGCGGTGGCGGGGTTGGTGCCGTGGGCCGAATCGGGGATCAGGATCTTCTTGCGCGGATTGCCGCGCTTTTCCAGCAGCGCGCGAATCAGCAGGATGCCGGTGAGTTCGCCATGTGCGCCGGCCGCGGGCTGGAGCGTGACCGCGTCCATACCGGTGATTTCGGCCAGGATGGTTTCGAGCCGCTCCATCACCTGCATGCAGCCCTGGGAGAGGGCTTCGGGCTGGTAGGGATGAGCCCAGGCCAGGCCCTGAATGCGCGCCACCAGTTCGTTGATCCGCGGGTTGTACTTCATGGTGCAGGAGCCCAGCGGGTACATGCCGTGATCGATGGCGTAATTCCAGGTGGAGAGGCGGGTGAAGTGGCGGATGGCCTCCACTTCGCTGACTTCGGGGAAACCTTCAATTTCTGCGCGCACGTTTTCGGCGCCCAGCGTTTCGGCAGCGTCCACAGCGGGAACGTCGAGTTCCGGGAGTTGGTAGGCGCGCTTGCCGGGCGAACTGCGCTCAAAGAGGAGCGCTTCGTTTTGCGAGAGGTGTTGCCGGACTTTGTCGATCATGCCAGCACCTCCGTGGTCTGGGCCGTTTGGGCCGGCTGCCGCACCACATCGCCGATGGCGTCCATGTCGGCCTTGCGCGACATTTCAGTGGCGCAAACCAGCATGCAGTCCGCCAGTTCCGGGTAGAAGCGGCCCAGAGGAAGGCCGCCGATGATTTTTCGTTTGAGCAAGGACTTGTTGACCGCGTCGGGCGAGCCGACCTGGGCCACAAACTCGTTGAAGAACTTGCCGCTGAATCGCGGCGTGAGTTTGCCGGCCAGGTAGTGCGATTTCGCCAGGTTCTGTTCGGCCAGTTCGCGCAGGCCGAGCTTGCCGTAGACGGACATGAAGACGGTGGCCATGAGCGCGACCAGCGCCTGGTTGGTGCAGATGTTGCTGGTGGCCTTCTCGCGGCGGATATGCTGCTCGCGCGTGGAAAGAGTGAGGCAGAAGGCGCGGTTGCCGCGCGAATCGGTAGTCTGTCCCACCAGGCGGCCGGGCATCTGGCGGATGAACTTCTCCTTGGTAGCGATGATGCCGGCGTAGGGTCCGCCGTAGGAGGGCGAGATGGCGAAGCTTTGCAACTCGCCGGCCACGATATCGGCTCCGGCGGGCGGCTCCAGAATACCCATGGACACGGCTTCGGTGAAGATGACCACCAGCAGCGCGCCCCGCTTGTGGGCGATTTCCGCGGCGGCCTTCACCTGGTCCACGATGCCGAAGAAATTGGGCGACTGGATGATGACCGCGCCAGTGAGGTCGTCCATCTTGGCTTCGAGATCCTCGAGGTCCAGCGTGCCGGCGCCTTCGACATAGCCGAACTCGTCGACAGGCATGCCCTGGTTGCGGGCATACGTGCGCAGCACTTCGCGGTACTCGGGGTGCACGGTTTTGGCCACCAGAACCCGGCCCTTGCCAGTGGCGCGGACAGCCATCATGGCGGCCTCGGGCACGGCAGTGGAGCCGTCGTACATGGAGGCGTTGGCCACGTCCATGCCGGTCAACTGGCAGATCATGGTCTGGAATTCGAAGATGGCGGTGAGGGTGCCCTGCGAGATTTCGGCCTGATAGGGAGTGTAGGAAGTGAGGAACTCGCCGCGGGAAACCACGGTGTCCACCAGCACGGGCCGGTAGTGGTTGTACACGCCGGCGCCCAGAAAACTGGCATAACCCACCGCGCACTCAGAGGCACGGCGGGTGAAGTAATCGACAATCTCGTACTCGGAAATCCCGGGTTCCACGTTTAGCTGGCGGTTGAGACGCACCGCTTCGGGCAGGTGGGAGAACAACTCTTCGGGAGATCCTACGCCGCAGGCGTCCAGCATCTGGCGGCGTTCAGATTCGGATTTCGGAAGGTAGCGCAACTACTTTTCAGCTCCTATATATGTTTGATAGTCGGCAGCCGACATTAGATTCTCAACTTCGGCGGGAGAGGCGAGTTTGACCTTCACCAGCCAGGCGGCGCCGTGCGGATCTTCATTCAGTTTTTCGGGGGAATCGGCCAGAAGGGGATTAGATTCCAGCACTTCGCCGCTGACGGGCGAATAGACGTCGGAGACGGCCTTGACGGACTCGACCGAGCCGAGCGATTTGCCGTGTTCCAGTTGGGCGCCGGCTTTCGGCAGATCGACATAGACGATGTCGCCGAGTTCCTCCTGTGCATGATCGGTGATGCCGATCGTCCCGGTGTCCCCTTCCACAAGGACCCACTCGTGTTCCTTCGTGTAACGAAAGTTTTCTGGATACATTTATTTTGCTCGCTTGTAAAACGGAGTTTCCACCGTCACCGCATCCACGGGCTGGTTGCGGATCATGATCTGAATGGACTTGCCGGGCACGGCCTGCGCCACGGGCAGGTAGCAGAGCCCGATGTTTTTCCCGAGGGTCGGCGAGGGCGAGCCGCTGGTAACCCAGCCGGCGGGCGCGCCATCGAGATAGACTTCGTAGCCATCGCGGCCAATGCCGCGGCCGCACATTTCGAAGCCGACCAGTTTGCGGGTGAGGCCGCTTTCCTTCTGTTTGAGCAGGGCCTCGCGTCCCACGAATTCGCCCTTTTCGAGTTTGACGATCCAATCGAGCTCGGCTTCGAGGGGCGAGATGGAGGCGTCGATTTCATGGCCGTAGAGGGCCATCTTGGCTTCCAGCCGCAGCGTATTGCGCGCGCCCAGTCCGGCGGGCTTGATGCCGAATTCGGCGCCGGCGTCCATCACCAGATTCCACATGCGGGCGGCTTCGGTGGGCGGCACGTAGATTTCAAAGCCGTCCTCACCGGTATAGCCGGTGTGGGCGATGCGCGCCGGGGTGCCGGCGACTTCTCCATCGGTGAACCAATAGTATTTGATGGCGGAGAGGTCCACGGGCGTGAGCTTTTGCAGGGTGGCGCGGCCTTTGGGGCCCTGAATGGCGAGTTGCGCGTACTGGTCGCCATTGTTCTCCACCTGGGCATCGAACTGGTTCACGGAGCGGATGTGCTCGAAGTCCTTGTCCTGATTGGAGGCGTTGACGCAGAGGAAGTAATGGTCGTCGGACACCTTGTGGACCAGGATGTCGTCGACGAAGCCGCCGTGGGGATAGAGCAGGCCGGAGTAGTGCGCCTGACCGATCTTGAGCCTGGCGACGTTATTGGTGGTGACGAAATCGGCGAGTTTGCCGGCTTCGGGGCCGCGGATTTCCAGCTCGCCCATGTGGCTCACATCGAACAGACCCACCGCGTTGCGGACGGCGTTGTGTTCGTCGATGATCCCGGAATACTGGACGGGCATATCCCACCCGCCGAAGTCCACCATCTTGGCGCCGAGGGCGCGATGGACAGAGTTCAGGGGCGTGACGCGGAGCGATGGCGCATCTGGCATGAAAATTCAGGCTAACAGCAGTGGCGGCTTCCCCGCAATGGGGATAGCGGAGGCGGCAACGGGGATGGGGTTCGGGCTTGTGTGGCTCGCTGGGCTCGAATTAGTATCGCGGCGCGCCATAGTATATAATCCGCCTTTCGAACAAACATGCCATTCGCACTGCTTTTTCAGTCCGCTCCGGCGGTTTCGCGCATTACGGCCCTCGATTGGACCATGATTGCGCTCTATTTCGGAATCCTGCTCTGCGTTGCCTGGTGGGTGGTGCGCAATAGCAAAGAGAATACGACGGATTATTTTCTGGCCGGAAGGAATTTGGGCTGGTGGGTGATCGGCGCCTCGATTTTCGCGTCGAATATCGGGTCGGAACATATTGTCGGACTGGCGGGCAGCGGCGCTACCAGCGGCGTGGCGATGGCGCATTACGAATTGCATGCCTGGTGCCTGCTGGTGCTGGCGTGGGTGTTCGTGCCGTTCTACATGCGGTCGATGGTGTTCACCATGCCGGAATTTCTGGAGCGGCGCTTCAACGAAAAATCGCGCTACGTGCTTTCGATCGTGAGCCTGATCACGTTCGTGATTTCGAAAATCGCGGTGGGAATTTTCGCGGGCGGCGTCGTGTTCGGCACGCTGCTCCCGGAGATGCAGCTTCACATTGGCGGCGTCACGATCGACAGTTTCTGGATCGGCTCAGTGCTGGTGATCGTGCTGACGGGGTTGTACACGACGCTGGGCGGCATGCGCGCGGTGGCGTATAACGACGCGGTGCAGGTGGTGGTGCTGATCACCGGGTCGTTCCTGCTGACGGCGTACGGGCTGATGAAACTGGGAGGGTGGCATGAACTGCGGGTGTTGTGCGGCAGCGACATGTTCAACCTGTGGAAGCCGCTGATTCCGGCGGGTGTGGCGGGAACGTGGTCGCCCGTGCTGCAGACGGATACGGCGGGCAAGGTGCTGCGCGAAGCCTGGTATTTCAATGACAACTTTCCGTGGCTGGGCATGCTGTTCTGCGCGCCGATCATCGGTCTCTGGTACTGGTGCACGGATCAATACATTGTGCAGCGCGCGCTGGGCGCTCCCAACCAGAAGGTGGCGCGGCAGGGCAGCATTTTCGCGGCCTTCCTGAAGCTGTTTCCGGTCTACCTGTTCATCATCCCGGGGCTGATCTGCTACGCGCTGGCGAAGAGCGGCAAGATCCCCGAGTTGAGCGCGATGATCGACGCGAACGGTCAGGTGAATGCGACCATTTCCAACGGCGCCTTCCCCATGATGGTGCAGTATCTGCTGCCTCCGGGGCTGCGCGGCATCGTTGTGGCGGGGTTGCTCTCGGCGCTGATGGGGTCACTGGCGGGCGTGTTCAACGCATGCTCTACGCTGTTCACGGTCGACCTGTATCAGAAGTGGAACACGACCGCGTCGCAGGCGAAACTCGTGAAGATCGGGCGGACGGCGACGGTGGTGATGATTGTGATCGCGCTGGCGTGGATCCCGGTGATCAAAGGCGCGCACGGGCTGTACACCTATCTGCAGGCAGTGCAGGGATACCTGGCGCCGCCGATTTTCGTGGTCTTCTTCCTGGGCGTTTTCTGGAAGCGGATGAACGGGGCGGGCGCGCTGTGGGCCATGATCGTGGGCTTCGCTCTGGGCATCTTCCGCATGCTGGTGGATACGCCGGTGACGCTGGGACTGGCCGGATATGAGAAGGGATATCCGGCGGGCACGTTCCTCTGGATCGTCAACAACATCTACTTCCAATACTTCAGCGTGCTGATCACGCTGGTATCGGCGCTGGTGATGGTGGGGGTGAGCCTGATGACGGCGGAGCCCGACTACGAGTCCATTCAGAGTCTGACGTTCGGCACCACGACGCACGAGGATCGGAAGGAATCTCGCTTGAGTTGGGGGACGCAGGAAGTCCTGGCGTCGGCGCTGGTGCTGGTGTGCATCGCCGGCGGGTATTTGTACTTCCGGGGATAGACCCCAGATGAGTTTGCACCACGGAGTCACGAAGGACACGGAGAAGAACACGGAGGCCCTTGGCGGGCCGGCCTTCGCGCCTAATTCGGTCAATGCGATTACCGGAGAAATGGATGGGTTCTCCGCGAGGCTTCGTGTTCTCCGTGGCTCCTTGGTAAGGCTCACTTCACTCCTTTGGTTAAGACTCTCGTGGGTCGAATCTTGGCAAAGGCTGCGGCATCGGACTCGATGGACCGGGTCCGCTAGATGCCTACGGAGACGGGTTTGACTGCCGGGGCTTGAAAGAAGCGGGGTGCGTGAAAGGGCTGGAAGCGATAGCCGATGCCGAAGATGGTCTCGATGTACTGATCGGCGTAGGTGCCGAGTTTTTTGCGGAGACGGCGGACATGGACGTCCAGGGTTCGGGTGCGGATGTCGCCGCCATAACCCCAGACGCGGAGCAGCAGAGCGTCCCGGGGAATGATTTCGCCGGCGTGCTGGACGAGCAGGGCCAGCAGGTCGTACTCCTTACGGGTCAACGTCATTGGAGCGGAATCTATGGCTGCGGACTGGTGCGCGAAGTCGACGGCGAGATGCTCGTCGACGTACGGCGGAATTATATGATTACTGGTCGGTTCGGGTCCCACAAAGCCCTCCTTGCGCGACGTGCGCGGGTCTATGGTAATCCTACGAATGGCAAGCAAGAAGGTGATGGCCGAGTTGTAAAGTTTTTGTAAAAAGCTATGCCCGGGGCTTGTTATTCAATGATGAAGGGGCCGGGATTGGCAATGCGGAGTTCCTTGTCGCCGCTGTCGAAGGCCCTTATTTTGAACTTAATGGAGCCGGGCGGGTTGTAGGTTTCGGAGTGGAATCCCGGGCTCTCGCCGGATTTCAGAATCTCGTCGGAGATCTCGTCTTTCTCGCTGGTGAGGATGGCGTTATCGTGGTCGAGAAAGTCGAAGGCGAGCACGAGGCCATGGAGCGGCTTTTCGCCGGTGACCTTCACTTTTCCGTCGACCTTTACCTTGTCCTCCACCCGGTGGGCCTTGGCTTCGAGAATCTGGACGTCGGGCGGTTTCTTGCCTTTCGAGCCCTGATCCGCCGCCATGGCGCAAAGAGAGAGAACTGAAATAACTATTGCAAGACCCCGCATGGTCGTAAGTTTACCAAGTCGAAACCGCATGCGCTTCGTTCCTTCCGGGCTGCGATACCGGGGCAAATAAATATCGGAGTACGACCTCCTGCTTTTCTTGTGACATAATGTGGATTCCTTCACGTCACCCGGGTCCGAAGCCTTCGGAATTCGCGGAAAGCGCGGTGGTTGAACCGCTCTCAAATGAAAGGAAGGACAGTTCACATTCAGGCCATGAAATTCACCCGACGATCCGCACTCCTTGGCGCTGCAGCACTCCCGATGATTCAATCGGTAGAGGCGCAGGCGAAGCCTCGGAATATCGTCATTTCGAGCGGGAATACGCTCGATAATGGCGGGGTGAACTGCTGCGCGAAGGCGCACCAGGTGCTCAAGGGCGGCGGAGATACGCTGGATGCGGTAATTGCTGGCGTCAACATTGTCGAACTCGATGGCAACGACACGAGTGTCGGCTACGGCGGGCTGCCGAACGAAGAAGGCGTGGTGGAGTTGGATGCCAGTTGCATCCACGGGCCCACGCGGCGCGGTGGCGCGGTCGGCGCAATTCGCGGTTGTAAGACACCTTCGAAGATCGCCAAACTGGTGCTTACCGAGACGGACCACATGATGCTGGTGGGCGAGGGCGCCTCGCATTTCGCCAGAATGTGGGGCTATCCGGAAGAAGATCTGCTGACGGACCGTTCGCGCCTGGCATGGCGTATGTGGAAGCGCGAGATGCGCGACCGCAATGGCCACACGAACTGGGAATCGCAGACCGATGCACCGCCGGCGGGCAAGAAGATCGGCGAACTGAAAAAAGATTATCCCGGCTATGACGAAGGCCTGCTGGCATGGGCTTACGAAGTGGCCAACCATCCTCCGCACGGGACCATCAACTGCATCGCGCTGAACGAAAAAGGCGAGATGTCGGCGGTTACTACCACCAGCGGAATGGCATGGAAGATTGCGGGACGGCTTGGCGATTCGCCCATCATCGGCGGCGGATTGTGGCTGGACCAGGATATTGGCGGCGCAGGCTCCACGGGACGGGGAGAAGAGAACATCAGAGTCTGCGGCGCGCATACGATTGTGGAAAATATGCGTCACGGCATGTCGCCCAAAGAGTCCGTGTTGGACTGTTTGAAGCGGGTGGCGCGTAATTTCGATAACGACCCGAAGCGGCTGGCGGCGGTGGATTTGCAGTTCTACGCCCTCCGCAAAGATGGGGAATACAGCGGCGGATCGCTTTGGGGGCCGCCTCCGAATGGACGCGGATCGAAATTTGGTGTGTGTACCGACACTCAACCGAGTCACTTAGAGGATTGCGTCTTTCTGCTGGAGCGAAAGGCGTAAGGAATTTGCCGTAGTTTTCGACGCGTGTTGCGGCCTCGTGGGGAAATCACCGTAGCTAGCGCGTTCAGAGAAGTACAAATGTGCAAGTAGCGACGCACTTTGTTCGTTTACAATGAAACAAAATCATGGATTCTGCATCTGTTAGTTGATACTTGGATCCGGCGGTTTGCTGTCAGAGGGTTAGTTGCTGTTCACGTGGGTTGCTTGTCTGCCTGATGCATAACTACAAAAATTTGAACATGAGATTGGGACGCAGCTAATATGTCCCAGATCTTTCATCACAGCACGAATACATTTACCCGAATCACGATTTTCGGTGCTGTCTTCATTCTGGGCTTTATCGGGTGGGCCTTCACGGAGTTGGACCGGTCCGCCTATTCCACTCGGGCTACGCAGCCGCGGGAACAGCCCGTTCCATTCAGTCACGCACATCACGTGGGCGCGCTCGGGCTGGACTGCCGCTACTGTCACACCACGGTAGAGACGTCGTCATTCGCTAATGTTCCGCCCACGAAGACGTGCATGAACTGTCACTCGCAGATCTGGGTCACGAGCCCCACACTGGAACCGGTGCGCGCCAGTTTCCGCACGGGCGAATCGATCCGGTGGACGCGTGTGAACGATCTGCCGGACTTTGTGTATTTCAATCACAGTATTCATGTCAATAAGGGAGTCGGTTGCGAAAGCTGCCATGGAAGGGTGGATCGCATGCCGCTCACATGGCAGGAGAACTCGCTCCAGATGGAGTGGTGTCTCGGCTGTCACCGTAATCCCGAAAAGTATGTCAGGCCGCGCGAGTTTGTCACCAAGATGGGCTACGAACCGAAGGGCGATCAGGAAACCATCGGACGGCAGCTTGTCAAAGAGTACGGCATTCAAGATCCGCGGACGCTGACTAGTTGTTCCACTTGCCACCGATGAGTGACTTAAGAAAACAGTTGGATCTCGCCGCCGTTCGCGCGCGGCTCGAGGGCGCTCGCGGGCGCGAATACTGGCGGAGCCTGGACGACCTGGCTTCGACCCCGGAGTTTCAGGATCTGCTGGTGCGTGAGTTCCCGCAGCAGGCGATCGGCTGGAGCGCGGATGAGGAGCCGGTGGAGGGCCGCCGCAATTTCCTCAAGCTGATGGGCGCGTCTTTGGCGCTGGCCGGCTTGACGGCTTGCACGCGTCAACCCACGGAACACATCATGCCGTACATCCGGCAACCGGAGGAGTTGATTCCCGGCAAGCCGCTGTTCTACGCCACGGCGCACACCTTGAATGGGGTCGCCAATGGCGTGTTGGCGGAGAGCCACGAGGGACGGCCCACGAAGGTCGAGGGCAATCCGGAGCATCCCGCCACTTTGGGCGCGCTGGATGCGTTCTCGCAGGCGTCGGTGCTGCAGTTGTACGATCCCGACCGTTCGCAGGCGCTGACGCAGTTGGGTGAGATTCGCGGCTGGGGCGACTTCCTGGGAAGTTTGCGGGAAGCTCTGGCGCAGCAGAAGCTGAAGGACGGCTCGGGCATTCGCATTTTGACGGAGACCGTGACGTCGCCGACGATGGGCGATCAGTTCGCCACCATCAAGAAGCTGTATCCGGGCGCGAAGTGGCATCAATGGGAGCCGGCCGGAGCGCACAGTGCGCGCGCGGCGGCGGTGCAGGCCTTCGGATCGCCGGTCAATACCTACTACGATCTGAGCAAAGCCAACGTGATCGTGTCGTTGGATGCGGACTTTCTGAGTTCCGGCCCCGGCAGTCTGCGCTACACCCGGCAGTTCTCAGCGGGACGGCGCGTGCAGGGCGGCAGCAAGACCATGAGCCGGCTGTACGTTGTGGAGCCGATGCCGAGTCCCACGGGCACGAAGGCGGACCATCGCCTGCCGCTGCGCGCCGGGGATATTGAGGAGTTTGCGTGGGCGCTGGCCACGGCCGCGCAGGTGGCCAACGGGCCGACCAAGGGCGATAACGAAGATATTTACAAGTGGATCGGGCCTGTCAGCCGCGATCTGTTGCGCAATCCCGGCGCCAGCCTGGTGATGGCGGGTGAGCACCAGCCGCCCATCGTGCACGCACTGGCGCACGCGATGAATGCCAAGCTCGGCAACGTGGGTAAGACGGTGTTTTATACCGACCCCATCGAAGCCAATCCCGTGGACCAACTGGCTTCTCTGCAGGATTTGGTGAAGGACCTGGATGCGGGCGCCGTGGACCTGCTGCTGATTGTGGGCGGCAATCCGGCCTTCAATGCGCCGGTGGAACTGGGCATGCGCGATCGTCTGAAGAAGGCCCGGCTGCGCGCGCACCTGAGTCAGTTCGACGATGAGACCAGCGAGTTGTGCCAGTGGCATTTGCCGGAAGCGCACTACCTGGAAAGCTGGGGCGATGCGCGGGCTTTCGACGGCACGGTGAGCATTCAGCAGCCGCTGATTCAGCCGCTCTATAACGGGAAGTCGGCGTATCAGCTTTTGCAGATGCTGACGGACCAGCCGGAACTGAGCAGTTACGAGATCGTAAAAGGCTACTGGTCGCGGCAGCACAAAGGCGCGGATTTCGAGGCATGGTGGCGGCGTTCGGTGCACGACGGCGTGATTGCCGGGTCGGCGCTCCCCGCCCGGACGGCGGCACTGCAGGGCGCGGCGATTTCGTCGCCGGCGGCGAAGAAGAAGTTGGCGGGCAAACTGGAAGTGAACTTCCGGCCCGACCCGACGATTTACGACGGCCGGTTCGCGAATAACGGCTGGCTGCAGGAACTGCCGAAGCCGATCACGAAGTTGACGTGGGACAACGCGGCCATCATGAGTCCGGCCACGGCCAGTCAGTTGGGTGTGTTGTATCAGACTCTGGATGTGGGCATGGATTCGCCGGCTCCCATGGTGGAGTTGACGTATCAGGGCCGCAAGCTGAAGGCGCCGGTCTGGATTCAGCCGGGACACGCCGAAGGCGCGGTGACCCTGCACCTGGGCTACGGCCGCACCAGAGCGGGCCGGGCGGGTACCGGGATGGGTTTCAATCCTTACGGCTTCCGCACGGCGGGCGCTCTGTGGACCGACGTCGGACTGGACGTGAAGAAGACGTCCGGCGAGTATGTGTTCGCCACTACGCAGAACGATCACATTCTGGACCCGAGCCGCCACCTGCTGCACAAGGGCGAACTGGCCGAGTATCTGAAAGAGCCGGAATCCGTGCACGCGGGCGCGGAGGCGCCGCCGCGCGGCTTGACCATCATTCCCGATTGGAAGTACGAAGGCTATGCCTGGGGCATGGCGGTGGATCTCAACGCGTGCACCGGTTGCAGCGCCTGCGTGGTAGCCTGCCAGGCCGAAAACAATATCGCGGTGGTGGGTAAAGACCAGGTACGGCGCGGGCGCGCCATGCACTGGCTGCGCGTAGATTCGTATTACAGCGGCGAGCCGACGGCGCCGGCCATTTATAACCAGCCGGTTCCGTGCATGCATTGCGAAGACGCTCCCTGCGAGTTGGTGTGCCCGGTGCAAGCCACCAATCACAGCTCCGAAGGCCTGAACGATATGGTCTACAACCGCTGTGTGGGGACCCGGTACTGCTCGAACAACTGTCCTTATAAGGTGCGACGCTTCAATTTCTTCCTGTACAGCGATTTCGAAACGCCGAGTTTGAAACTGCTGCACAATCCCGATGTGACGGTGCGCAGCCGCGGCGTCATGGAGAAGTGCACGTACTGCGTGCAGCGCATTAACTTCGCCAAGATCGAATCGGAAAAAGAAGGCCGCAAGGTGCGCGATGGAGATATCCAGACTGCTTGCCAGGCCACCTGTCCCGCCGAAGCGATCGTGTTTGGAAATATCAACGACCCGAACAGCCGGGTGAGCAAGATGAAGGCCGAGAAGCTGAACTACGCGATGCTGGCGGATTTGAACACGCGGCCGAGGACCACATACCTGGCGACGCTGCGCAATCCGAATCCGGAGATTGAGGCCTAGGGCACGAACATGGCAGACGAACAAGAGTTACTCGAGCGGCCGGAACAACCGGAAATCATTGCGCCTGGCTATACGTTCGGAACGGTCACGGACCAGATTTCCGCCGTCGTGCTCACCAAGAAGACGCCCATCTTCTGGACCGCCTGCTTCGGCGTGGGCTTCGCCCTATTGCTGCTGTTCCTGTATGCGGTGGCGCTGCTGTTCACCAAAGGCGTAGGAATCTGGGGCTTGCGCACTCCGGTGATGTGGGGCTTCGCCATCACGAATTTCGTGTGGTGGATCGGTATCGGCCACGCGGGCACTTTGATTTCCGCGATTCTGCTGCTGCTGAATCAACGCTGGCGCAATTCCATCAACCGGTTTGCCGAAGCCATGACGCTGTTCGCCGTGGCCTGCGCCGGCATGTTCCCGATTCTGCACCTGGGCCGTCCATGGCTGGCCTTCTGGCTGTTTCCGTATCCCAACACCATGGCCATCGAGCCGAATTTCCGTAGTCCCCTGGTGTGGGACGTGTTTGCGGTTTCGACTTACGCAACCATCTCGGCGCTGTTCTGGTACGTGGGCCTGATGCCCGATTTGGCGACGCTGCGCGACCGCACTACCAGTCGCTTCGCGCGTTTCACTTACGGCATTATGGCGATGGGCTGGAGAGGCTCGGCGCGCCACTGGAGCGTGTACGAAACGGCGTCGCTGCTGTTGGCCGGGCTGGCGACACCCCTGGTGCTCTCCGTGCACACCGTGGTCAGCTTCGACTTCACAATCGCGATTGTTCCGGGATGGCACAGCACGTTCTTCCCGCCCTACTTTGTGGCGGGCGCTATCTATTGCGGCTTCGCCATGGTGCTGGTGCTGGCCATTCCGCTGCGCGCCGTGTATGGCTTGAAGGGCCTGATCACCGACAAGCACCTGGATAATTGCGGCAAGATCATGTTGGCCACGGGCCTGATTGTGGCCTACTCCTACCTGATGGAGATTTTCACTGCCTGGTATACGTCCAATCCTTACGAACACGCCGCCATCTGGCACCGCATGACGGGGCCTTACGCCACTTCGTACTGGGCGCTGGTGATGTGCAATATCATTTCGCCGCAGTTCCTGTGGATTAAGAAAATCCGAACCAACCCCGTGCTGCTGTTTACCTCGGCCATGATCGTCCTGGTAGGCATGTGGCTGGAGCGCTTCGTCATCATCGTCACCAGCCTCGCGCAGGATTATGTGACCTCATCGTGGGGTCTGTTCCATGCTACCCGCTGGGATTGGGCCACGTTTCTGGGCACCATCGGACTGTTCATGTTCCTGTTCTTCCTGTTCATCCGGCTGCTGCCCATGATTTCGATTTTCGAAGTTCGCACACTGCTGCCTCAGGCCAAGGTGGAAGAGGAGGTGGAACGGTGAGCAAGCCCGAAATTTACGGCATGATGGCCGAGTTCGACAATCCCACTTCCCTGGTCAATGCCGCCCGCGCGGCGCACGAAAAGGGCTTCCGGAAACTGGACGCGTATTCGCCGTTTCCGATTGAGGAACTGACCGACGCGCTGCATCTGCACAAGAACAAGCTGCCCCTGATTGTCCTGCTGGGCGGAATCATCGGCGGCACGTTGGGCTATCTGCTGCAGTATTACGTGACGGTGTGGCAGTTCCCGATCAATGTTGCGGGAAAGCCGCTGCATAGCTGGCCCTCCTACATTGTGATCACGTTCGAATGTACGGTTTTGGTGGCGGGACTTTCGGCGGTTTTCGGACTGCTGGCCCTGTGCGGCCTGCCCATGCCCTACCACCCGACGTTCAATGTTCCGCGATTCGCGCTGGCATCGCGCAATCGCTTCTTCCTGTGCATCGAATCCACCGACCCGCTGTTCGACCGTCAGCGTACGAGTGAATTTCTGGAGACGCTGGAGCCTAAAGAGGTGTCTGAAGTTGCGCATTAATTTTCTATTCGGCGCGGTGGTCCTGGTGCTGGCTTCGGGCGTAGCCTGCCGGCAGGACATGCACGATCAGCCGAAGTACATTCCCCTGCGGCCCTCGGATTTCTTCGCTGACGGCCGGTCTCAACGGCCTCTGATTGAAGGCACGGTGGCGCGCGGCCATTTGAACGACGACGCCGCCTACTACGATGGCAAAGGCGCCGACGGCAAGCCCCTGACGGAATTTCCCTTCCCGGTGACCAAAGAAGTGATTCAGCGTGGACAAGACCGGTACAACGTTTACTGCTCGCCGTGCCACGACCGGTTGGGCGAGGGCAATGGAATGATTGTGCGGCGCGGCTACCGGCATCCGCCTTCTTACCATATCGACCGCTTGCGGCAGGCGGCGGACGGCTACCTCTACGATGTGATCACCAACGGCTTCGGCGCCATGCCCGATTATGCGGCGCAGATTCCGGTGCGCGACCGCTGGACCATCGTGGCCTACATCCGTGCGCTGCAGTTGAGCCACAACGCGAAGTTCAGCGACGTTCCTGCCGAGTCGCGGCCCCAACTGGACGCTCCGGCCTCCGTTCCGGGAGGCGAGAAATGATGGCGCAAACCGTAAATTTCAACATACCGGCGGATTTGGCCGGCAATCTGAAGCAGTGGCGTAACCGCGTCGGCGCGGTCGGAGCGATCTCGCTGGCCATTACCGCATTCGGCGCTTTTCTGGCGCCGCAGGGACAGTTCTTCCGTTCGTACCTTTGGTCGTACGTGCTGTTTCTCGGTATCTCGCTGGGCTGTCTCGCCTGGCTGATGGTGCAGTATCTGACGGGCGGCGCGTGGGGCGTGGCGATTCGCCGCCCGGCCGAAGCCGCGGTGAAGACGCTGCCGCTGATGGCGCTGCTGTTTGTGCCCATCGTCATCGGCATTCCGACGCTGTACTCCTGGTCGCACCCCAATATCGTGGCTGCCGACGAAGTCCTGAAGCACAAGTCGCTGTATTTGAATTTCCCGTTCTTCCTGGGCCGCGCGGTGGTGTATTTCCTGGGCTGGATTTTCTGTTCCTGGTTCCTCACGCGCTGGTCGGACGTGGAAGATCGCGAAGGCGGCATGCGAGCCCATACCAGGATGGCGACGCTGGCCGGCCCCGGCATTTTGTTCTGGGGCGTGTCAGTGACGTTCATGTCCATCGACTGGGTGATGTCGCTGGAGCCGCACTGGTTTTCCACGATGTTCGGTCTGCTGTTCATCGCGGGCCAGGGCCTTTCGTCGATGTCGTTCCTCATCGCGCTGCTGGTGCTGCTTTTCAATTTCGAGCCCATGAAGAGCGTTCTCACGGCGCGGCACTTGCACGATCTGGGCAAACTGCTGCTGGCATGTGTCATGGTTTGGGCGTATTTCTCGTTCTCGCAATTCCTGATTATCTGGACGGGCAATCTTCCCGAAGAAATTCCGTTCTACCTGAAACGGCTCAGCGGCGGTTGGTGGTGGCTGGCCCTGCTCCTGGTAATCGGCCATTTCGCGCTGCCCTTCGCGCTGCTGCTTTCGCGCGATTTGAAGAGGAACTTCAAGCTGCTTTCGCGCATCGCTGTTTTCATTCTGCTGATGCGTGCGGTGGATATTTACTGGCAGACGGCGCCGGACACAACGAACGGCGTCTTCGCTCCCAGCTTCATGGATCTGACGGCGCCTATCGGGATCGGCGGCATTTGGCTGGCGTATTTCCTGACCAATCTGGCCAAGCGGCCGCTGCTGCCGTTGAACGATCCGCACCTGGAGGAGGCTTTGGAACATGGCCGAGAATAGACACGATCCCCATACTCCTCACGACGTGAAAGAGCCCGAGCGTCCGGTATCGCCTTTTGAAGAAAAGGACGTCGACGTTTGGGCGGTAGGGCGGCTGGGAATCGCGCTGGCTTTAATTTGCGTGGTCTGCCTGGCCCTGCTGTTCGGTCTTTTCCGCTTCTTCGAATCTGAGACCGGAGGGGCCAGACCGGCAGTTGGGAAGGGCATCGGCGCGGACGCCGGCAAACTGCCCCCGGCGCCCCGCCTGGAGGAGACGCCGATTCTGGATCTGCAGGAAATGCGCGCCGCCGAAGATCAGGTACTCAATAGCTACGCCTGGGTGGATAAGCAGAACGGTGTAGTGCGCATTCCGATTGATCGCGCCATTGATTTGCTGGCGCAGCGCGGCTTGCCCGCAAGGCAGCAGAATGGCCCGCAGAGCGCCGCCAGCGGCGTGAGCGTTCCAACCGAAAGCGGGCTGGGTCCCAAAGTTCAGCAGGCTGGAGGGCCGCTGGCGCTGGAAGGAAAGTAAATGTCACAAGTTAGTCGGGTCACTTTTTCGATATTGTTTGGTCTGGCGGCGGCCATCGCGCAGCCAGCCCAACCGGCGCCCGCGCAGCCATCATTGAGCATGCAGGACAGCAACCTGAAGCCCGCCCTGCCCGGCGCGCTGCAGGGTGTGAGCATCGATCAAAAACTGGACCAGCAGATTCCCCTCTATCTCACGTTCAAAGACGAAGCCGGCCGTTCGGTTCCCCTGTCGGATTTCTTCAAGACGGGCAAGCCGGTCATCCTCGCGCCGGTGTATTACCGCTGTCCGATGCTGTGCACGCAGATTCTCACGGGCCTGGAGAGCGCGCTGAAGGCGGTGTCGTTTAATCCGGGGCAGGATTTTGAAGTGGTAGCGGTGAGCTTCGATCCGAAAGATACGCCGGAGCTGGCCGCGGCCAAGAAGCAGACTTATGTAAAGCGATACGGCCGGGAGAATACCGCCAACGGCTGGCATTTTCTGACGGGCGACGAAGCCAACATCAAGCCGTTCATGGACAGCATCGGCTTCCACTATAAGTACGATCCGAAGACGGATCAGTACGCGCATGCCAGCGCCATTATGGTGGTGACGCCGAATGGCCACGTTTCGAAATATTTCTATGGAGTGGAGTATTCGCCGCGCGACATCCGGCTGGGACTGGTGGAAGCGTCGGCGAATAAGATCGGCACTCCGGTGGATGCGATCCTGCTGTTCTGCTACCACTACGATCCGGCGACGGGCAAATACGGCGCGCTGGCGATGAATATGGTGCGGTTCGGCGGCGGGGCTTTCGTGGTGTTTGGCGGCCTGTTCCTGCTGATTGCTTTCCGCAAAGACATCCGTCACCACAAACAAGATTACAGGCAGGTTGGATAAAAGTTCGCGATGGGAAAACTACCTCTATTTCCGGAACAGGCTTCCACGTTCGCACCGGACGTGGATCACCTGCTCTATTATTTGCTGGCGGTCTCGGTCTTCTTCACGCTCTTGATTTTCGGCGCGATTTTCTATTTCGCCGTTCGCTACCGCCGCCGTTCGGAGCAGGAACTGCCCCGCGTGGTCCACACCGGTCTGGTGCTGGAAATTGTGTGGAGCGTCATTCCATTCGGCCTCACGATGGTCATGTTCACCTGGGGCGCGGCGATTTTCTTCCGCGAGAGCCGTCCTCCAGACGATGCTCTGCCCATCTACGTGGTGGGAAAACAGTGGATGTGGAAGCTGCAGCACATGGAAGGCCAGCGCGAGATCAATGAGCTGCACGTGCCGCTGGGCCGCGCTATTAAACTGACCATGACCAGCGAGGACGTGATCCACAGCTTCTTCGTGCCGGCGTTCCGCACCAAGCAGGACGTGGTTCCGGGCCGCTATTCCACCACCTGGTGGAGGCCCACCAAGGCCGGCAAGTATCACCTGTTCTGCGCCGAGTATTGCGGCACCAAACATTCGGGCATGATCGGCTGGATCTACGTGATGGAGCCGCAGGATTATCAGGTGTGGTTGAGCGGCGGCGCCGGTTCCGGCTCTCTGGCCGATAACGGGCAGAAGTTGTTTCAGGATCTGGCTTGCGTCAATTGTCATAAGCCGGATGGCTCCGGCCGGTGTCCCACGCTGGTGGGATTGTACGGCAAGGACGTGAAGCTGGCCGATGGCAGAACGGTGAAAGCCGACGAGGCCTACCTCCGCGAGTCGATTCTGCAGCCGAATGCCAAAGTGGTTGGCGGGTTCCAGCCTGTGATGCCCACGTTTCAGGGGTTGGTGACCGAAGAAGGTGTTTTGAGCTTGATTGAATATGTGAAGTCGATGGCCGAAAAGCCGGGCGTGGGTCCGGCGGTCGGCAGCGGCGCAACTCCGGCGGTTAGACCCGCCCCCGAAAAACGTTAGACATATGATTACCGCAGCGGTACAAGAACGCGAGCATTATTTAAACGCCAGCTACGGCATAAAATCGTGGCTCCTCACCAAGGACCACAAGCGCATCGGGCTGCTGTATCTCGCCACCATCACCCTGTTCTTTTTCCTGGGCGGCGCTTTCGCCACGCTCATCCGCATCGAACTGCTGACACCGCAGGGCGACCTGGTATCCTCGGAGACCTACAACAAGCTGTTCACCATGCACGGCGTTGCCATGGTGTTCTTCTTCCTGATTCCCTCGATTCCGGCGACCCTGGGCAATTTCTTCCTGCCCATTATGATTGGCGCGCGCGATTTGGCATTCCCGCGCATCAACCTGTTGAGCTGGTACCTGCTGGTGGTCGGCGGACTGCTCAGCCTCTTCGCCATGCTGGCAGGCGGCGTGGATACCGGCTGGACGTTCTATACGCCATACAGCACCACGTATTCGAATACCTGGGTGATTGCCACGGCGTTGGGCATCTTCGTCGCGGGCTTCTCTTCGATTCTCACCGGGCTGAACTTCATCGTCACGGTCCACCGCATGCGCGCGCCGGGGATGACCTGGTTCCGCATGCCGCTCTTCGTGTGGGCCAACTACGCCACCAGCGTCATTCAGGTGCTTGGGACCCCGGTGCTGGCCGTTACCATCGTGCTGGTCTTCTGCGAGCGCGTCTTCCACATCGGCATCTTCGATCCCTCGCTCGGCGGCGACCCGGTTCTGTTCCAGCATCTCTTCTGGTTCTACTCGCACCCCGCCGTCTACATCATGGTGCTGCCGGCCATGGGCGTGATCAGCGAACTGGTTTCGGTCTTCTCGCGCAAGCCGGTTTTCGGTTACGGCTTCGTGGCCTTCTCCAGCGTGGCGATCGCGGTGCTCGGCTTCCTGGTCTGGGGCCATCACCTGTTCGTCAGCACGCAGTCCGTCTACGCCGGCATGGTGTTCTCGTTCCTGAGCTACTTCGTGGCGATCCCCTCGGCCATCAAGGTGTTCAACTGGACGGCCACTCTGTACAAGGGCTCCATCTCGTTCGATACGCCCATGCTCTACGCGTTCGGTTTCATCGGACTGTTCACCATCGGCGGGTTGACCGGCCTGTTCGTGGCGTCGCTGGGCATGGACGTCCACGTCACCGATACATACTTCGTAATCGCGCACTTCCACTACATCATGGTGGGCGGCACCATCATGGCGTATCTGGGCGGTCTGCACTACTGGTGGCCCAAGATGACGGGCCGCATGTATCCGGAGGGCTGGGCCAAGCTTTCGGCGCTCATCATCTTCCTGGGCTTCAACCTCACGTTCTTCCCGCAGTTCATTCTGGGCTACCTGGGAATGCCGCGCCGCTATCACGTGTACCCCCCGGAATTCCAGGTGCTGCACGTGCTTTCCACCGCCGGCGCCAGTGTGCTGGCTGTCGGCTACCTGATGCCGATGATTTACTTCATCTGGTCCCTGCGCTACGGCAAGGTGGCGGTGGCCAACCCCTGGGGCGCTACCGGTCTGGAATGGAAGACCTCCTCACCCCCGCCGCTGCACAATTTCGACGAAGCTCCCGTCGTCACGCACGAAGCCTACGACTACAGCACCGTCATGGGAGAGGTGATCGAAGTTGGCTAATCACGCACAAGAGGAAACTCTCGCGCTGCGCGAGCAGTTCGATACCGAGCAACAGCAGAAGGACGCTTCCACGCTGGGGATGTGGATTTTCCTGGTTACGGAAATCATGTTCTTCGGCGGCATGTTTCTGGCATACACCATCTATCGCTCCACTTACCCGGAGATTTTCGCCGCCTGCTCCAGCAGCTTGAACGTCTACATCGGCGCGGCCAATACGGTGGTCCTGCTGTGCAGCAGTTTCACCATGGTGATGGCCGTGCGTGCGGCGCAGTTGGGTAAACAGACCGCGATTGTGGCTAACCTGATTTTGACCCTGATTCTGGGCTTTGTCTTCCTGGGCGTGAAGGCTTACGAGTGGAACGAAAAGTTCGTGGAGCATCACATCCCGGGTCCGGGCTTCCACTTCGAAGGCATCGCGCAGCAGGGTCCGGCGCAGCTCTTCTTCTCCCTGTATTTCGCCATGACGGGGCTGCACGCGCTCCACATGATTATTGGCGCGGGTCTCCTCACTTGGCTGGTGGTCAAGGCGCGCCAGGGAACCTTCACCGCGGCATACATGACCCCGGTGGACGTCGCCGGGCTTTACTGGCACTTTGTAGATATCATCTGGATTTTCCTGTTCCCGCTGCTCTATCTGATTGACAGGCACTTGAAATGAGCGAACACATCGATAGCGTCAAAACTTATGTCCTGGTCTTCGCGGGGCTGATTTTCGCCACGCTTGCGACCACGGCCGTGGCCTTTGTGGACCTGGGTCCCTTCAGCGTGGTGGTGGCCCTGGCCATCGCGGTCTGCAAGATGCTGCTGGTGGCGCTCTTCTTCATGCACGTGCGGCACAGCGGTAAGTTGACTCGCCTGGTGCTGTTGGGCGCGTTGATGTGGCTGGGAATCCTGATTCTGATGACGCTGACGGATTTCAGCACGCGCGGCCTGCTCGGCACACCCGGCAGGTAGCCGCTACTTTTCCTTGGGCGCGCTAACGGAACTCTGCGCCGTGATGCGCTCCAGTTCCTGAAGTTGCGTGCGGACCGTCCCGGCGTCTTCGGCGTCGGGGACCAGCTTTAAATAGGAACGGAAATTGTCGGCGGCCAAGGCATAGTCCTTGCGCAACAGCGCCAACAGGCCGGTGAGCCGCGGAATCTCCGCGAAGCGATGCTGCGTGTCCAGCCGGGCAGCCTGCTTGATGCTGCGATCTGCCAGTTCAAACTTGTGCATGTTGTAATTGGCCACCGCGTTGAACAGGAAAAGTTGAGGATAGTCGAATGAGTCCAGCCGCATCGCGCGGTCGGTAATCTCGGCCAATTCCGGCCAATTCTTCTCTCGCATGGAAATCAGGGAGAGCTGTACGTAAGGGCTGATGAACTTCGGGTCGCTCTTGATCGAGGAGCCGAACGACTCGCGCGCGGTATCGCTCTGGCCGCGGCCAATCTGAATTCTTCCCAACTCGTACCAGGCTTCCGCGTGGGCCGGGTACAGTTCCACCGCCTTTTCGAATTCCTTGCTGGCGTCCTCGATCTTGTTCTTCCTGGACGCCTGCAGACCGCGTTCGTAGGCCTTGCGAGCCTCTTTCGGTGCCGCCAGCGAATTCGCGCTGACCGTGCTGCCGGTTTCCCCCGCGCCTTCCCTGTGCAGGAGGATAGTGCCGATATTCGGATCGTCCAGCGGACGCCGATTGGCCAGGCTGAGGGTCTGCGAACGGTATCCCGGCAATTTGGCGCGCAACTCGCAACCCTGATATTTGCCGACGGCCCCGGTAGGCCCTGCTGCGCTGCCCATCCCGCCGCTCGTCCCGCCTAAACTTCCCGTGCTCGAACCGCCGGGCAGGGAACTGCGCGTCGATGTTTCGCTGGCGTCCTGAAATACGCTGCTCTCGTTGCCCAACTCGATGCCGAAATTGCCCTGGCTGTCCGTATATCCCTCGGCGCGCGAGTTGCCGTAGCAGACTCGCTCAATGGTCGCCGGCTGCGGAGGCGGTGAGCCGTCTTCCAGCGTCACGCGCCCGTTAATGTAGATTGGCGGCGAGTAGCCGGGCGTCGTGGTCTTGGAAGTGCCCGTGGTGATGCCCGTGGTGGGCGGCGTGGCGCCGTTGCTGCCGGTTCCAGTGGTGGGATTGGCCCCGGTTGGGGGCCGGGCTGGCGTACCGCCGGCGGTCTGCGCGGATCCCAGGGACGACGAAATTGCCAGAACCGATGAAACTGTAACCACCCGTACGACGCTGCGAGGAGACATCGCTGCCCTCCCTAATGCCGTAATTATGGCACAACAAAATCGGACATGCTGTTAACGGTTCAACACAGCGCATTGCTAGAATGTCGGCAGGTGAATATGAGAAAGCTCCTGCCGTTGGTCGGCGGCCTGCTGCTGCTTCTGACCGCTTGCTCGGAACAGCCCGCGACCACGCAAAAGAAGGAACCCGAAAAACCGCCAGAGCCAATCACTGGTCAGAGTGCTTTGTTCAAGATGTACCAGGTGGCGCGCACGTGGGACCCTCGCGCCCTGGTGCTCAAAATGGAAAGTATGCACTCGCCGCAGATTCCCGAAGTCGCCGGCAAGGCAGGCATGTGGGGCGCCACGTTCACATCGCCCACGCAGGGCCGGCTGCACAGCTATACCTTTTCGCTGATCGAAGAGCTGCCCAGTCTGCACAAGGGTGTGTTCCAGGTGGCCGATGAGGTGTTCAGCGGCAAGAAGGGCGTGACCCAGCCATTCCTCATCGCCGCCGTCAAGGCCGACACCGACGCCGCGTATGAGACGGCGAAATCGCAGCCAAAAGCCATCGAGTACGACAAGAAATTCCCGGGCAAGCCCATCACACTTCTCCTGGAGAAGAACGATCGATTCCCCGACCCCGTGTGGCGCGTGATCTGGGGCGAGTCCACCGGCACCTCGAATTTCTCGGTCTTCGTGGACGCCTCCACCGGCGGCTTCCTCGAAATCATGCATTAACGTCAGGCTGTCATAGCGGCCGGACGGAAGCGCAACTCCCCCGTTTCATCGGCGTCTACCATCACCGTCTGGCCGTCGCGAATTTCGCCCTTCAGTAGCAGACGACCCAGCGGCGTCTCGACCTTCTTCTGAATGGCGCGCTTCAACGGACGCGCTCCGTACTGCGGGTCGGCCAGCGTGCGCACCAGATTCAAACGCGCCGCGTCCGTGAGTTGGAGCGTGATGTTGCGCTCTGCCAGGCGCTCCCGCAAACGGCCCATCTGGATGTCCACAATCTTCATCAGGTGCTCTTCAGTCAATGAATGGAAGACGATGATCTCGTCCACCCGATTCAGGAATTCGGGACGGAACAGGTGCCGCATCTCCTCCAGCACCGCCTCCTTCATGCGCTCGTAGCCGATGCCCGCGAAGGATCCGCGATACTCCAGAATGCGCTGGCTTCCCACGTTCGACGTCATGATGACGATCGTGTTCTTGAAGTCGATGGTCCGGCCCTGGCCGTCGGTCAGGCGGCCATCGTCCAACACCTGCAGCATCACGTTGAACACGTCGTGGTGGGCCTTTTCGATCTCGTCGAATAGCACCACGGCATACGGCCGCCGCCGCACCGCCTCGGTCAACTGTCCGCCTTCCTCGTAGCCCACGTATCCGGGAGGCGCGCCGATCAGCCGGGCCACCGTGTGCTTCTCCTGATACTCGGACATGTCGATGCGGATCATGGCATGCTCGTCGTCGAAGAGAAACTCGGCCAGCGCCCGCGCCAGTTCAGTCTTGCCCACGCCAGTGGGTCCCAGGAAAATGAAACTGCCGATCGGCCGGTTCGGGTCCTTCAAGCCGCTGCGCGCGCGGATCACGGCTTCGGCCACTGCCAGCACTGCCTCGTCCTGACCGATCACTCGCTGGTGCAGTTCGTCCTCGAGGCTCAGCAGTTTCTGCATCTCGCCTTCGAGCAGTTTGGTCACCGGCACCCCGGTCCACCGGCTCACCACTTCAGCGATGTCCTCTTCGTCCACCTCTTCCTTGATGAGGCGGCTGTGCGACTGCTGCTTGGCGAATTCGGCCGATTGCTCTTCCAGTTGCCGCTCCAGCCCGGTGAGCTTGCCGTATTTCAGTTCCGCCGCGCGGTTCAAATCGTATTGACGTTCGGCCTGCGCGATCTCGGCCTTGGTCTGCTCTACCTGTTCGCGAATCTGGCGCAGTCGCTGGACCGCGTCCTTCTCCGTCTGCCAGCGGCCGCTCAGCGCGTCGAACTCCGCCTTCAAATCGGCCAGTTCCTTTTCCAGCTTGCTCAGACGCTCTTTGGACGCGGCGTCCTTCTCGCGCCGCAGCGCCTCACGCTCGATCTCCAGCTGCATGATCCGCCGCCGTTTTTCGTCCAACTCAGCCGGCATGGAATCGATTTCCGTCCGCAGCCGCGCCGCCGATTCGTCCACCAGATCGATCGCCTTATCGGGCAGGAAGCGATCCGTGATGTAGCGGTTGGAGAAGACCGCGGCTGCCACCAGCGCGGCGTCCTTGATGCGCACGCCGTGGTGTACTTCGTACCGTTCCTTCAACCCGCGGAGAATCGAAATCGTATCTTCCACCGAGGGCTGCTCCACCAGCACCGGTTGGAAGCGGCGCTCCAGGGCGGCAT